>JAZLGO010000077.1:0-5441 GCA_045616305.1 Saccharofermentans sp.
GTAATTAGAGAATTAGCAATTAAATATTATTTTTATACTTACTCACTAATATGTCGCTAAAGAAATCATCTTCTTCAATTTCTTTTAAAAACACTGTAATGGACGAGACTGTTGTTCAGCTTTCCAAGGGTTCTGTTCCAAGTCAGAATGTTAAAGTCAAGTTTTCAATGGAAAATGTCAGCTCTGCACAGTATCTAGACAAGCCTGCAACATATGATCAGATTAAGGCTTATGTAAAAGAGCATAGTGGATTAAATGTTAGCTCTCTCTACATTGCACAGGTAAAACAGAAATACGGGATTATTGAAAGGGACTGCTACAACCTACCAAAGTCGGATGATAGTAGGCAACCTAAGTGTCCTGAACACAAAGAGAAAGCTATCGTTGATGCTCTAACATAATGGTGCTTCTAAGAGGAAGTGTAAAGATGACTGCAACAATAAAAAATGCCATCATCATTTTTGTATAAAAATTCAATTTCTTAACATCTTCCTGATTAGTAAAGTTTTTCATAATTCTACGTCTCCTTTAATTAGATAATTATTCTTTTGTTCAAAGGCTTCACTTTGTCCTTACACGAGAATCATATTTCAGCTGTGGGAATTTTTCTATCAAACCTCTTTTACATCGCCCTAAAATGCGACTTTTATTTATGTCAAAACTCTTTGCATTGCCTTAAAACCAGACTTCTCGATAGATTTTTACACTTGAAATTGAAAGTTAAACTTTTCGAAAAATAATCAAAAAAAGCGTATAATGAGTGGTATGTATGCTACGAGGAGGAAAAAATGATGAAGAGAATTAGTGGAAGAATTTTGGCTTCGCTGATGACGATGATTATGGTTGCAAGTCCATTGTGGGGTGGCAAGGCGCAGGCTACAGTGGTGAGCCCTGTTGGTAAGAAATATGCTGATATTTTCCCTGATGAGAATTTGTGCAAATATGTGGAGAAGCATTTTGATACTTCAACAGACGGCATAATCAGTCAGAGTGAATTTGAAAAAATTTATAGCACAGTATTTTTGGAATTGGATGATGGAACTGATGGTCACTGTGGTATTCATATTAAGGACTTGACTGGACTTGAGTACTTTGTGGGACTTGAGAGATTGGTTTGTGATAAGAATGAGCTTACTGAGCTTGATCTTGGTGAGAATCAGAATTTAAAGACTATCGAATGCAGACAGAATAAGCTGAATAAAATTGATGTGAGCAAGAATACTAACTTGACGACACTCGTATGTGGTGACAACGAACTGACCGAGCTTGATGTCAGCAAAAATTCTGAATTGGAAGCTTTATATTGTTATGGCAATGAGCTGACAGAACTTGATATTAGCAAGAATCCGAAGCTTAAATATGTAAATGCAAGCTATAATAAGATAAAATCTATCGATTTGAGTAATAATCCTTTATTACCATATAATACGGATGAGTGCTATTTTAGTAAGGCACTAGCACAAAGGGATACTAACAGAATTGAGATTCTCACTTGGGGAGATAAGGCTACACATCCGGGAAAATTCATTTGTTTGGATGTTGGTACCAAGGTTACCCCTGCAAGATATGATTCTTTGTTCTATGATGAGGCTTTTAGGACTTATGTTCAGGAGCAGGTTTGTGGTGATACCAGTGCTTTTGTCTCAGAAGAGGCTATGGCGAAAATCAAAAATTGCACTTCACTCGACCTCAAGGGCCTTGGTATAAGCGATATGAGCGGCATAGAGAATTTTACCAATCTTAAATTCTTGGATTGCAGCCAGAATAAGTTTGATACTATAGATATCTCATACAATAGATGTTTGCCTTACTTTGATAGTAACGTTACCATGCAGACTCAGGATAATGTTAAAATGTGGGAAAAGAGCGAAAATGAGGCCTTCTATGTAAATGCGAAAGTGAAGATTATCGATAACAACTACATCCCAGAGCCGACTCCTAGCAATGAGCCTACGCCAACACCTGGCGAAGACCCAGTTCCAGGCGGAGATCCAAGTGGTGACCCAACAACACCTACGCCTAGCGGAGACCCAACACCTAGTGGTGAGCCAACTCCAACACCTAGTAAGGCACCAGAGCTTAATGTAGGTGATTTTGTAGATCGTTGCTATGAAGTAGCACTTGGCCGTGAAGCAGATGAAGATGGTTATAACTATTGGAAGGATATGCTTGTAAACGGAGAGGCATGTGGTGCACAGGTAGGCTACGGATTTATCTTTAGTGGTGAGTATGGAAACAAGAATACAACTAATGAGCAGTTCGTAACTGATATGTATGCAATGTTCTTTGGTCGTGAAGCAGATGAAGAAGGATATAACTACTGGTTAGATATGCTTAACAATGAGACAGCAGACCGCCAGACAGTATTTGCAGGCTTTGCAAATTCACAGGAGTTCTATAACCTTTGTGAGAAGTATGGTGTAGTAAGTGGTAATTATATTGTAGATGTACCTAATGATCAGCAGGGTGGAGTAAACTGCTTCGTAGCAAGATTGTACAAGGTATGCTTGAATCGTCTTCCAGATCAGGGCGGCCAGGCAGGCTGGGTACAGAAGCTCATGAGTGGTGAAGTTACAGGAACAACATGTGCATACGGATTTGTATTTAGCGAAGAGTTTACAAACTTGAATCTTGATAATTCAGATTTTGTAAAGTATATGTACAAAGCATTCTTTGGCCGTGAGGCAGATGAAGAAGGCTTGAACTACTGGGTAGAGCAGCTTAATAATGGAACAGCAACACGCGAGGATATCTTCGCAGGCTTCTCAGGTTCAGCTGAGTTTGCTAATTTGTGCGCTGGTTATGGAATTAACGCATAAGTGACGTTCAGGAAGAATTGCAATATCTCGAACAGGTCCTCGATGCTAAAGCATCTGCGGAACTAATATTGCAATTCATTCCCTCACTTTGCTAGGCTAAGCGGTATTATTATAGTTGCTCTGCCTGCGAACAGTCCTCGGCACATGATGTGCCTGCGGAACTTGTCAGAGTCAAAGTAACCTTAAGCTTGGAAATTAATTAATAACTGATAGAGACTGAAGACTTGTGAATAGTCTTCGGTCTTTTTTGTGTGAGCTTGTAGCCAAAATTATGATTTTTGCACTAGTCAAGCAAAAGTAGACACGTAAACAAGAAAATATACACCTAAATTGTAGGCTTACTTCACGATATTGGCAGAAGAGTCGGAATTGTTAATATTCCCAAACATGTATATGAGGGTTATAAGTTTTGTATGGAAAAAGGCTGGGATGAGGCAGCTCGGGTATGCATGACGCATTCTTACCTTTTTATGAAGGATGAGTTTAATTTTGAACCTCAGACGGAAGAAGAACAAGAGATAAAGAAGTATCTGCTGGCTTGCGGAGAGGCAGATGATTATGATCGCTTGATTCAGATGTGTGATGCTTTGGCAACGGATTATGTTTTGTTATTCTTGAGAAACGTTTTGTAGATGTTACTCGGCGTTATGGAATTATGGAAGACTATATTCGCGGATGGGAAGTGACGTTTGATATTAAGGAAGACTTTGTGAAGAGAATGGGAGTTTCTGTCTATGATGTGTTGCCGGATATCGGACGTACCACTTTACTTTCACCCAAACCATGGTCACCGACAGTAAAGAATAAACAAAATGCTGATGCATAGTGATACTTAATTTAGAATCAGCACCAACCAAAACTTTCCGGTGCGGTGAGTTACTATCATCTTGAAAGGTACGGATAGAATATGGATGGAGTGAACTTAGTAGTATAGCTTCTTGTATTCTGCAAAAAAGAGAAAATTACGAGATGTTTTTCTCCAATACCGATTCTTGTATTTTATCAAATTATTGCGATAATGATTCATATATCTTTAAAAGGAGGGATTATATGAAGAGAAAAATTATTTCATCTGTTTTAGTGGTTGGCGCTTTGTTGCTTCAAAGTGTACCAATGTCGGTGGCAGCAGCTTCATCCGATAATGTTCAGTTTTTGGGTGGAAAGCGCGAAGGGGAATTTACGGTAACAAGCCGAATCGGTTCATCTTGGGGTAATACCTCATGTGTTGAGTATACGATTACAAATACCGGTAAATCAACTATTCATTCTTGGGATTTTATTACAGACTTCACAGGTAAAGTGGACAGTGTACAGAATGGTACTTTGGTGAATTCCGACGGACGTTTTACTGAGATTAAGAATTGCGGTTATAATCAGGATATTCAGCCGGGAAGAAGTGTTACAGTTTGTGTTCAGATTTCAGATTATGAAGGTAATCCAAGCGTGTGGCTCCTGAATACAGACTTTGCTTTGGTGTCTCCGTCAGATTATGAGATTTCATATATGGATTATTCAAACTGGAGATCCGGTTACACCGGAGCGATGACAATTAAGAATAAGTCACGAAGTGAGATTACTGACTGGGTTATGGAGTTTGGTGCAAGCCGTCCGATTAGTTCTGTGTCAAATGCTGAATTCAGTAAAGGTGATGTTTACTATATGAACGGTTGTGATTACAATCAGAATATTGCGGCTAACTCTTCTGCTGTTATCGGTATTAACGGCGGTGCAAATGACGGACGGGCAATGTCGATAGATGGTGTTGTTATTGCCGAGTACACAACGGCATTCTCTTTAAGTACTGATAAGGACTGTGACGGAATTGCCGATTATCTTGAGTATATATACGGTGAGAACAATAACGGTATCAAAATACCTGTTGATATCGGTGATATTCCAAGCAGCGAGATAACCAATGTTGATTACTACCTTGAACTTAATGATGATGGTATATTAATCGCAGTCGGTGTCGGTGACGATATTCGTTTGGTTAATGTGTTTGAGGATAAGTATAGTTTATTGGATTCTGATTATTCATTCCTCGCAGTTTGGATTCCGGATGAAGAGGCCGGTATGGGTTATAAGTACTATGTTGATGTTGAGACAGCAAATAAACTTGACGTTGACGGTGACGGAATTCCGGACTATCTTGACGCCGAGATGTAATATCACTGAATAAATTTTCTTTTAATTTGGCTCTTCACGTTTTCTTGGGGAGAACTCAGTAATTAGTCGGCAAAGAAATATAACGAACAAGAGTAAAAAAAGTAGTCATCGTTGCGGTATCCATAACCAATACGCTTGGCTACTTTTATTTTGTTGTTAAGCCCCTCCGGTTTACCTGTGCTAATCCGATGCCTTGAATGTGAGATCAATCCTTCCAGACGTTTTTCTTTTAGGTTTGCAAATCTAACCAGTGGCTCAATCCCACTGTCTTTAGCAGCTTCAAACCATGCCATCCATCGTTGTCTTGCTATATCAGGATCTGACAATTCAAATAGCCTGCACATTTCTTCTTTCATTGCATAACAAACAGCTAAGTCATTGTGTTCTTCAAGAATTGTATCGAGAGCTGACTTTTTACTATCTTTAAGGTTTCTGCTGTTAGTAAGAATAGACCAT
>JAZLGO010000078.1:0-11797 GCA_045616305.1 Saccharofermentans sp.
TAAGGTGTTGAATAGAAACGTAGATGCTATTTATATAAAAGACGGAGTTTTCGTTAATGCTTTTGATGAAAAAGAGGCGGACAAAACTTTAGATCTTGACGGTAAGACTGTTATTCCGGGCCTTGTTGACATGCATTGTCACTTAAGAGAGCCTGGCTACGAATACAGAGAGACTATTGCCACAGGTACTGCCAGCGCAGCAAAAGGCGGTTATACTTCAGTATGTCCTATGCCGAATACCAATCCTGTTTGTGATAATGCAGCAGTAGTAAGCGGTATCCTAAAGAAAGCAAAGGATGCAGGCTTTGCAAGAGTATATCCTATCGGTGCAGCAAGTAAGGGCTTGCAGGGAAAGGAGCTTGCTGAGATGGGCTTAATGAAGGAAGCAGGAGCGGTGGCTATCTCTGATGACGGAAAGCCTATAGCAACAGCAGAGCTGCTTCGTAAGGTTCTCGAGTATACAGCAGATTTTGACTTACCTGTGCTTAATCATTGTGAAGAAATGACACTTGCAGACGGTGCAATGAATGAAGGTGCCGTATCTACTTCTATCGGTATCAGAGGAATTCCTACTGCAGCTGAAGATATAATGATTGCAAGAGATATTATTATGGCTGAGTATCTCGGACTTCCTATACATATTTGTCATGTCAGCACTAAAGGCGGTGTAAGAATGATCAGAGATGCTAAGGCAAGGGGAGTAAAGGTTACATGTGAGACCTGTCCTCATTATTTCACTCTTACAGAAGACAGTTGCGTTGATTATGATTCCAACTATAAGATGAATCCGCCGCTTCGTAAGGAGGAAGACCGTCTGGCTATTATTGAAGGTCTTAAAGACGGAACAATCGATTGTATTGTTACAGACCATGCTCCGCATCATCAGGATGAGAAGTGTGTTGAATTCTCACTTGCAAATAACGGAATTGTAGGATTTGAGACTGCCTTTGCACTCGGATATACCTATCTTGTTAAAGAGAATATTATTACACTTGAGAAACTTGTTGAGTTAATGTGCTATAATCCTTCAAGGATATTGAAGCTTGGTCGCGGCGGACTGGAAATTGGTGACGATGCTGATTTGACTGTTGTTGATGTTGATAATGAATTCATTTTCGATAAAAATAAGATGCTTACTAAAGGCAGAAATACACCGTACGACGGATATAAGCTTTATGGTGAACCTGTACTTACAATTATGGGAGGAAATATTACTTATGAGAAACTTTGCTGACAGACTTGTTGAGAGAATTGCTGAATTTAACAACCCAACTGTAATGGGCCTTGATCCTAAGATAGACTATCTTCCGGAATCACTTCGTAACAAATGGCTTAAGGAGGTAAGTAACCCTGAAGAAGCAAATGCTTTGGCTTTATATGATTTTAACTGTCAGCTTATTGATGCAGTATGTGATATTGTTCCTGCAGTAAAGCCGCAACATGCTTACTATGAGATGTACGGAATAGAAGGCCTTAAGACTCTTCAAAAGACAATTAAGTATGCTCAGAGTAAGGGAATGCTTGTTATTTCTGATGCTAAACGTAACGATATCGGTGCTACTGCTACCTGTTATGCAGAGGCTATACTCGGTAAAACACAGATTATTGACGGTTCTGACATTAGTGTTTTCGGTTCAGATGCTGTTACAATTAACGGTTATCTTGGAATAGACGGAGTTAAGCCTTTTATAGATGTATCATTGCGAGAAGGAACAGGTATTTTTAACCTTGTAAGAACTTCAAATCCTTCAGCAGGTGATATTCAGGATTTAATTCTTGAGGATGGAAAAACCGTATATCAGGCAATGGCTTGTAAGGTAGATGAATGGGGTAAGGAATTAATCGGCGATAGCGGTTTCAGTTCACTCGGTGCTGTTGTTGGTGCTACTTGGCCTGAGCAGGCAGTTGATGCGAGAAAGCTTATGCCAAATGCAATTATTCTTGTTCCTGGTTACGGTGCTCAGGGTGCCGGTCCTGACAGTGCTGTTGCTTCATTTACAAGAGACGGTAAGGGCTCTATCGTAAATGCTTCGAGAAGTCTTATGTGCGCTTGGAAGAAGAGAGAGGATCTCGCACCTGATGATTTTGCTAAGGCTACTCGTGAAGAAGCAATCGATATGAAAAATAAGCTTAATGCTGCACTCAGTAATCGTAAGTATTGTTAATCATATTTTCGAAAATCTTAATGAGAAGGATATAAAATGCAAGAATATAAATGTACTATTACAGAAATCAGCAAACTTAATGCTGACACGGTATATATAACAATAAGCTGTCCTGAGATTGCAAAGAAAGCCGTACCGGGACAATTTGTAAATATCTCAGCAGATAAATTTCTTAAACGTCCGTTTGGTATTGCTTCTGCAGATAAAGAGAAGGGAACCTTTTGTATCGGAGTTAAAGTAGTAGGAAAAGGTACGCAGGAAATAAGTTCATTCAAGCCGGGTAAAGCAGTTGATGTCCTGGGACCTCTCGGTAATGGTTTTAATGCAAATGGCTACGACGAATTAGTTCTTGTTGCCGGCGGAACAGGCGTTTTTCCTATAAATTTTGCAAAAGAATATTATGGTGCAAAGGGAAAGAAGGTAACGGTTGTTCAGGGCTTCAGAACAAAAGATCAGATTATTATGAGTGATGATGATTCCATTGTCTCTACAGATGACGGTACATTCGGTATACATGGTAACTGTTGTGATGCGCTTAAAACTTTAGATTGGAATTCTTTCACCAATCCGGTGATTATGACTGTAGGACCTCTTCCTATGATGAAGTTTACCGGTTTATTGGCAAAAGAAATTAATGTTCCTTGCTATGTATCGATGGAACAACGAATGGCTTGCGGTATCGGTATTTGTCTTGTTTGCGTTTGCAAAATTAAAGCAGAAGCTGAATGCAGAGAATTTGACCATAAGCGTTGTTGTAAAGATGGTCCGGTATTTCCTTATGAGGAGGTGATCTGGTGAGCAGAATTAATGTTAATGTAGGTAAAGTTAATCTTAAAAGCCCGCTTATCCTTGCTTCAGGAACCTGTAACTTCGGACATGAGCTCTCCGAGTTTTATGATTTGTCTATTCTCGGCGGTTTGTCATCCAAAGGCTTGACATGTAAACCTCGTGTAGGTAATGAAGGTGTACGTGTAGCTGAATGTGCTTCCGGAATGCTTAATTCCGTAGGTCTTCAGAATCCGGGAGTCGATTATTTCATTGAGCATGATCTTGATTATATGAATTCTTTGGGTACCGGAGTTATTGTTAACGCGGCAGGTCATTCCTTTGAGGATTATATTGAAATAGTACGAAAGCTTAACATGCATAAAGAGAAGATTGATGCACTTGAGATTAACCTTTCCTGTCCAAATGTTAAGGCAGGATGTATGAGTGTAGGTTCAGATCCCGAGCAGGTTGCAAGCATAGTATCATTAATGCGTAAAGAAACTGATTTACCTCTTTGGATTAAGCTTACTCCGAATGTAACAGATATTAAGTCAATTGCCTTGGCAGCACAGAACAGCGGTGCAGATGCGGTTGTTCTTATTAATACTCTTTTGGGTATGGCCATAGATATTAAGACAAGAAGACCTGTTCTTCATAACAATACCGGTGGTTATTCAGGTCCTGCGGTTAAGCCTGTTGCACTCAGAATGGTAGCAGAATGCAGTCAGGTTCTTGATATCCCGATAATAGGTTGCGGCGGTATCTCTACTTATGAGGATGTTCTTGAATTTATGATAGCAGGAAGTTCAGCTGTTGAGATCGGAACAGCAAGTCTTATTCATCCGACTTGTCCTGTCACAATTACACGTGAGCTTGAGAATTATTGTGAAGACAACGATTTGGATTTAAGAGATTTAACAGGTACATTAAAGTTGTGGTAAAAAAATTAAAGGAGATATATTATGTCTAATCAGGTTATTGAAGCTTTATTTAAAACTAATGCAGTAAGAGTAGCACCGGAGGATACACCTTTCTGGTATACATCAGGCACACTTGGTCCATTTTATATAAATACACATTTTATAATCAAAGACGAAGCTACTGCTAATGATTATCTTAAGAGAATAGAGACTTATATAGCAGAAGATAAGATTACAATGCCTAAGAAGCTTTTTACTGATTTTCTTGATATATATGAGAAGTCTGAGACATTTAAGATGATTACGGATTTACTTGTTGATAAGATTAAGGAATATGATTTTGATTATATTTCGGGCGGTGAGAGAAGAGATTTCTTCTTCTCGATGTTACCTTCTTATTTCCTTAACAAACCGCACCTTACTATTTTTAAGGATGGTTCTTCAGTTTATTCAACTGATAAGTTTGAGAACACTGTTTCATCTGATAAGGTTGATTTAAAAGGTAAGAAGGCTCTTCATGTAGCTGATCTTATTACTGAGGCTTCTTCATATATCAGAGCTTGGATTCCGGCAATCAGAGAGCTTGGCTCTGATATCACTGACACTGTTGCAATTATTGACAGACACCAGAACGGTGAGGCCAATCTTAAGGCTGAGAATGTATCAATGTTTACTTTTGCCGGAATTGACAAGGACTTATTTAATGAAGCTCTTAATAACGGTGCTATTAATCAGGCACAATATGATTTAACAATGAAATTCCTTGAGAATCCTTCTGCTTATATGCAGGATTTCCTTACTTCTCATCCTACATTTATTAAGGATCAGATTGCTCTCGGCGGTAAGGCAGAGCAGAGAGCAAGACTTGCAATTGAAAAAGGTTTTGCAAAAGAATAAATTATCGGAGAGATTAGAACTATGGCAGTCAGATTTTATAATGCAAGAATTATCAGTATGTCTGATAAACTTCCGCAATTGTTTACAGGTGAAGTTTGGGTAGACGGTTCTTCAATAACTTATGTCGGTGAATCGGTTAATGACTCAAAGTGCATTTTCGAGAAGGAAATAAATTGTAAAGGTAATGTTCTTATGCCTGGTCTTAAGAATGCTCATGCACATACAGCTATGACTTTTGCAAGAAGTTTCTCGGATAATCTTCCTTTGGATGAGTGGTTAAATACAAGAATTTTTCCTATGGAAGCCAAACTTAATGATGATTGTATTTATTATTATTCTACGCTTGGTTTTGCTGAATATATAAGAAACGGTATTACTTCATGTTTTGATATGTATTTTAATTATCCCGTATATGCCAAAGCTTCCATAGACAGTGGTTTCAGATCTGTTTATTGCGGTTCGGTAAATAATTTCGGCGGTATTGACAGACTTGAGAACGAATTCATTGAATATAATCAGAAGCATGAACTTCTGAGTATGGTTTTGGGATTTCATGCCGAGTACACGACTTCTAAGGAAATAATGACTACTATTTCCGATATAGCACATAAGTATGAGGCACCGGTATTTGTACATAATTCTGAGACTAAAAAGGAAGTTGAAGAGTGTATCTCAAGATATGGTAAAACGCCTACTGCCGTTATGGATGAAATCGGTTTATTTGATTTTGGCGGCGGCGGTTTCCACTGCGTATGGTTTGATGATAATGATTGCGAGATTTTTAAGAATAAGAATCTTTATGCAGTAACTAATCCTTGTTCGAATTTAAAGCTTGCAAGCGGAATTTGTAATCTTAAGAATTTCTATGATAAGGGAATAAATGTTGCTATAGGTACTGACGGTGCCGGCAGTAATAATGCTTTGGATATGTTCAGAGAAATGTATTTGGCATCTGTTCTGTCAAAGATAACATCCGGGGATGCTTCTGCAATTGAACCGTATGAAGTTATAAGAAGTGCGGTATCAGTAGGCGCAAGAGCTATGGGACTGAATGATTGTGATACGCTCGAAGTTGGTAAGAAAGCTGATATTATTATGCTTGATATGTCATTACCTAATATGCAACCTATAAATAATGTAATTTCAAATATTGTATACAGCGCTAATCCTTCCAATGTAAAAATGACTATGGTTAACGGAAAGATTTTGTATGAGAACGGCAACTATACCACTATTGATACAGAACGTATTAACAGCGAGTGTAATCGTCTGATGGAGACCTTTAAATAAATGAAATTTTTATCGCGATATTTCAAACAATATAAGAAGCAAGCTATAATTGGTCCTTTATTCAAGCTTTTAGAGGCTGTGTTCGAATTAATTGTACCTGTTCTTGTTGCTAAAATAATTGATAAAGGCATAGCAACTAAGGATTTTGCATTAATTTGGAAATATGTAGGATTAATGGGCGCTTTTGCACTTATAGGATATGTATGTGCGTTAATAGCTCAGTATTTTGCTGCTTTTGTTGCCAATAATATCGGATGTACAATCAGATCTGATTTATTTAAACATATATTGGGTTTGAATATGGCTGATTATGATAAAATCGGCTCGTCAGGTATCCTGACATCATTAACTGATGATGTTAATCAGATATCGAACGGAATTAATCTGTTTTTGAGGTTGTTATTGAGATCACCGTTTATTGTTGTAGGTGCATGTGTTGCAGCCTTTTTAATAGATTTTAAGGCTTCTTTAATTTTTGTTTGTGTTGTTATAATTTTAATCAGTATTATTTATTTTAACATGCGCATTACGCTTCCTCTGTTTAAAAAGTCCAGAACAGCTCTTGGTGAACTGTCAGGTAAAGCTGAGAACGGTTTAAGCGGAGTGAAGACTATCAGAAGTTTTAATAAATCAGCTGATGATTTTGCTACATTCAGTAATCAAAATGCCGATTTATATAAATATCAACTTAAAGCTTCATCAATCTCAGCAATGCTTAATCCGATTACTTATGTTGTAATTAATCTGTGTATTTGTTTGTTAATATACTATGGTGCTATAGAAGTTGACGACGGAATTTTGTCGAAAGGTCTCGTGGTTGCCCTCTATAGTTATATGTCACAAATACTTGTTGAAGTAGTTAAGTTGTGTAATCTTGTTGTTAATGTAAGTAAATCACTTGCCTGTTTGAATAAAGTTGAGAAATTGTTTGCCTTTGGAGATAGTTCTTCTCATAATACGGATACTCTGTCAGACAATGATTTAAGAAATGATATTTGTGTGGAATTGGAGAATGTATCTTTTACCTACGAGAAGAATTCAGATGCTACTGTTAATAACATCTCTTTTAAGATTAATAAAGGAGAGACCATCGGTATTATTGGTAAAACCGGTTCAGGTAAATCTACAATTGCACGACTTCTTTCCGGCATATATGGTACCTACAGCGGTTCCATCAAATATTGCGGTAAGGAGCTAAAGAATTTATCTGAAAAGGAGAAAGCCGATTCTATCGGTTTTGTTACCCAGAAAATCAATATTATTACGGGTAATATAAAAGACAATATAGTAATTAATCGTTCTGATATATCTGAATCTGATATTAATTCTGCTGTTAAGGTTTCTTGTTTGGATGAAGTAATAGCAAAAGATCCTGAAGGCTTGAATAAAAAACTTTATGCAACAGGCTCCGGTACAGGTCTTTCCGGAGGACAGAAACAGAGACTTGGCATAGCAAGAGTTCTTGTCGGAAATCCGAATTTTTTAATTATGGATGATTCTACATCTGCTTTAGATGCAAATACCGAGAGTAGATTTCTTAAAAATTTATCTGAAATGGGTAAAAACATCACTATGGTTATTATTTCACAGAGAATCAGAACCGTAAAAAACTGCAACAGAATTCTTTATATTGATGATGGTGAAATATTAGGTTTTGACACACATGAGAATCTTTACAGAAATTTGGAGGATTACAGAAATTTCTGCATTCTTCAGGGACAGGAGATGACGTTATGAGAAAAAAGATTACAAATCTCCTTAAGACTGTTCGTAATATGAATAAGGGTGTAGGCCTCATGGTTTTGTCTATATTCTTGTCATTGGTCTTTGCCGTTTTCTCGATGATTGTGCCATTGTTTATAGGTAAAGCAGTTGATTCTATGGCAGATGAATCGGATGCTGTTCTTCAATTAAAGGTTAATTTTGATATTCTGATTAAGTATATCGTTCTGTCAGTTATTGCTGTTGTTTTAGCTTGTGTGGTTCAGTACATCCTTAATCGTACAAATATCGTTATCAGTAATACCATTATACGTAAATTGCGTGACGATGCTTATGCAAAAGTATCTCGTTTACCTATGTCTTATATTGATAAGCATACTTCGGGTAAATTGCAAAGCCTTATTATAAGTGATATAGATACTGCGGGGACAGGAATACAGATGTTTTTGAATCAGTTTTTTGTATCTGTAATGTCTATTGCTATAACTCTCGTTATTATGTTCAGACTTCAATGGAAAATAACTTTATTTGTTCTTTTATTTACACCTGTTTCATTTTTAACATCATTTTTTATAGCAAAGCGAACATACAGTTCGTTCAAAAAGCAGGCTGATATCCGCAGTAAACAGATACAGTTCATAAACGAGGTTGCCAATAACTTTATTATTCAGAAAAAATATGCAATCGAAGACAATACTTTCAAGGATTTTGAGAAAATCAATAATGAATATCGTAGCACTTCCGTTAAGTCAACATTCTTTTCTTCAATAACCAATCCTTCGACAAGATTCATAAATGCTCTGATTTATGCAGGTGTAGCATTAATCGGAGCGAGAATTGCTGCCGGAACAGGTTCGATATTTACTGTCGGAGCGTTGACTTCGATTCTTGCTTATTGCAGTCAGTTCATGAAACCGTTTAATGAGCTTTCCGGTGTTCTTACTGAACTTACCGATGCATTTGCTTGTATGGATAGAATTTATTCTTTTCTTGAGCTAGATGAGACCGTTGAGGTTAATGAGGCAGACAAAATTCTCTTTAACGATAATATAAATGAACTTGAGTTCAGAAATGTAACCTTCGGTTACGAGGATAGACCAGTTCTTAAGAATGTCTCATTTAAGGTTAATAACGGTCAGAAGCTTGCTATTGTCGGTCCTACAGGTTGCGGAAAAACAACAATAATTAATCTTCTTATGCGATATTATGAACCTCAGGAGGGTGAGATTCTGATTAACGGAATTAATATAAACAGAATTCCTGTTGATGTTTTGCGTTCAAAAATCAGTATGGTATCACAGGATACCTGGTTTAAGAACGGAACAATAAAAGAGAATCTTAAGTATGGTAATATTGCTTTATCAGATGAGAGTATGAATGATTTTGCCAAGCTTTCAGGGGCTAAGTCATTTATAAGACAGTTGCCTGATAAGTTTGATTCTGTTCTTATCAATAATTCTTCCGATTTCTCTGAAGGACAGCGTCAGCTTCTGAGTATTACCAGAACTATGTGCTCTGATCCTGAATTTATTATTCTTGATGAGGCAACCGCTTCCGTAGATATCTATTCCGAAAAGAAAATACAAAAGTCTTTTGATGAACTGTTAAAGGGAAGAACTTCTATTGTTATAGCGCATCGTTTGTCAACGATTATCGATGCTGACGTTATTGTTGTTTTGGTCGACGGTGAAGTTAAACAATCAGGTTCTCATAATTCTCTTTATAAAGAAAATGGTTATTACAATAAGTTATATAATACATATATAAACGAATAGTTATATATTCAACGTATATTTCTTCTTTCTTTTCATTTTGTTAACAATTTAATGCATAAAAACCTTACATTTTACATATTTTATTATGTAAAATGTATATGTGAAATATTAATTATGGGGAGGGGAAATTATGAAATTAAATATTTTTAATAACAAAAGATTTAGATCTATTATTTCCGTCTTTTTAAGTTCGTGTTTAGTGTTTACTAATTTGAGTGTCATAGCCAATGCCGCATTAGATACTTCTGATGAGACATATGATAAAGAGATTACTATTGAGAATATTCTTTCTGACTTCAGTTATTTTATAGGTGGTGATGCTAACCTCATAAATCATACTGTTGGTTCATATGTTGTTGGCGGTGAGGCAACTTTAGGCGGCGGCGGTCAGGGTAGTGTAGCTGCAAGTTATTTCTATAAGCTCAAAAGCTTCGGTAATTTTGATGTTGGTACTTGGATTAAATATGATAGTTTAAGGAATACTAATGTTTATGTTGGCAGTTATGAAGCTTCGGAAGAATCCCTATTTGAAGCTGCTAAAATTAAACAAAACAGTAATTACATTGATGTTTCTTCTGCAATGTCTGCTTTGTCGACTCAATCAGCATCAATAGCCAGTGGTGCATCATATGTTTGTACTTTAGATGATTGTGTTTTTTCTGACGTGTATTCATCAGCTGGACCTATAAAAATGGGTGCTCTGAACATTAATACAGATAAAGTTGGTTCGAATAAAAGTATACTTATTCCTTATAGTATTTATAAACAAGTTTCATATATTAATTTTACTAATAATAATAGTACGTTGTCCGTTGAGGATTTGGCCCGAGGTGGGTACACAATATCATTTTCCAATGTTTATGATAATCCGATTGATTTGCATTTTGGCTATACATGGGCTGACCCTAGCAATTTAGATGCTTCTTTAGGCATTATCTGTATGAATGGTGATTTTAATGTCAATAAATCAGTTGCAGATAGTTATAATTCTGCTACTAAAATGGAAAACATATTTAAGTCTATATCAGGTACTGAAAATGGTAGTCAGCTTTGTTTAACCGGTTTCACTTTTATGTTTAATTTTCCGGATGCAACAGATGTTGTTGTTACATCTCTTGGCGGACATCTTGTTGCTCCTAAAGCTGATGTAGAAATTTATGGCGGTAATTTTGAAGGTAATGTTATTGCTAATAAAATAGCGACTCAAGCAGAAGCACATTTCTATTCATATTATCCGCGAATTCCATCTATATCATTTAACAAGTATGATAGTTCTAATAATCCCTTAAAGGGAGCAAAATTTACATTAACCGGTGTTGATTCCAACACTGTTACCATTGCTTTGGATAGTTCTAATATTGAACTTCCTTCTGACGGAAGTTTATCTTCTGTGCAAAATGGTTGTATTGAATTTATATCTGGTTCATCAGCTACTGAATTTAAAAATCTATCTGATGGTACTTATACATTAACAGAGATATCTGCACCTAAAGGTTATAAAGTAGCAAAAGAAATTGTTTTTACAGTTTCAGACGGTGTATTAAAATCTGTTATCAGCGGTACTGATGATTATAGTATTGATGATAATTATTTTACAATGATAGATGAAAATGAATTATGTGAAGTATCTTTCTCAAAGATTGATGGTTCAGATAGTTTCGTAGCCGGAGCTACAATGAAATTAATAGGTAAAACATCTGATTCAACAGATATTACTTTTACAAAAGATAATTTAAGCATTACTCCTAATGTAAGCGGAAACAGCTTGCAGTGGAATACTTCTACCTCTGCAGTTAAGATTAAGAATCTTATTGATGGTACTTATA
Organism: Saccharofermentans sp.; assembly: GCA_045616305.1. GTDB lineage: Bacteria > Bacillota > Clostridia > Saccharofermentanales > Saccharofermentanaceae > Saccharofermentans. The sequence continues at coordinate 11,364 of JAZLGO010000078.1, forward strand.
CATTATCTGAGATTGTAACTCCTACAAATTATGACAAAGCAAATGATATAGTGTTTGTTGTAGAGGGTGGCATTCTTAAGTCTGTTGAAGGAACAACAAAATATTCTATCAATGATAGTATAATTAAGATGATTGATGAAGAGCAGAAGTGTGATGTAACATTTACGAAGGAAGATTCAAAGGGTGCAAAACTTAACGGCGCATCTTTGCAGCTCTCAACAAGTACAGACGGTGTAACACTTACCGCTGCCAATATTGACGGAGCAACAGCTACTGCAAGCAATAATGTTCTCAGTTGGACATCAGGTTCATCATCTATTACATTTAAGGATCTTCCTAACGGTACATATAAAGTAACAGAGACAGCTGCACCTACAGGTTATGAGAAGGCAGATGCAATAACATTTGTAATTGCTGACGGAAAGCTTACAACT
>JAZLGO010000079.1:0-12469 GCA_045616305.1 Saccharofermentans sp.
CACCTCTATATTCTTTTGTAAGTATTTTTATAAACATGCCACACCTCGTAGTTATTTCTCACTACAAGCATAACATATTTTAGCTTAAATATAAACCATTTATTCAATGCTTTCTCACTACGCTTAAGTTAATGACATTGCTTATTTACTTGGGTTTTCTTGACATCAACACCACGCACTCCACATGGCTGCTTCGCGAGAACATGTCCACAGGTGTAATCTTCTCGATTTTATATGCAGCACACAAAAACTTCAAATCACGCGCCATTGTAGCCGGATCGCACGATACATATGAGATTCGAGGAGCTCCGAGCTTAATCAGCTGATTCACAAAAGAGAAGTCCATTCCCTTACGCGGAGGATCGGTTATAACTGCATCAGGAAAAGGAATATCCGCTTTCCCGAGAATCACCTTCTCACAAGGTTTGCAAACGAAAACCGCATTCTCATTTCCGGACAGTCTCGCATTAACTTTAGCTGCCGCAACAGCCTCCGGAGATATCTCAATACCGTAAAGCTTTTGATTCGGCCCGACCGTAGTAAGTCCAATTGTACCGGCACCGCAATAAAGATCATATATTACTTCGGCTCCTTCCAGACCTTCACGCGCAAGACCGTACAGTTTCTCTGCCTGCTCCGTATTTACCTGAAAGAAAGCACCGGAATTAACTCTGAAGGTATGACCTGACAAAATCTCTTCGTAATACCCTTCTCCGTCAATTACAACTCTTTTTCCGTTTCGCCTCTTAAGTGAAGTCCGGTCCTTGCAAATCTGAAGAACTAATCCCTTCAGGATATAGCCTTCTCCGGAGACAAAAGCCTTGAGAGCTGCCTCCTTAAGATAAACCCTCGCATCTCTTATAATTACCTCATGCGGAAGTGTACTTACTACCGTAAATTCAATCAGAATCTGCTTGGTTCTTTCGGAACCTCTCAGTACCATCTGCTCGAAAAGCTTAACCGGATAGTCTTTGAATCTCTCAGACATATACTCTCTGATTTTGCCGAAAATCCGATATTCGGTAAAGCATTCATCAATCTCTGTAAAATCATTGCTTGAAGATGCCTTAAAACCTATCTTCGGGCAGCCGCTCACCGAATCGCTCCCGATTGTATACTGCATATGATTACGATAATGTGTAATATTGTCATTTCTCACGGTATGCTGAAGAACAGATTCTATAAAATCAGGATCAAATCCTCCGATTCTGGTAAGACAGTCAAACACCTTCTGTCTCTTATAAACTAATTCGCGCTCATAGCTTATATGCATCAGATTGCAACCGCCGCAGCGCTCATAACTGCTGCAAACAGGTGTTATGCGTTCCGATGAATCACTCAGTCTCTCAATGACCGTAGCTCTTGTAAATTTCTTAGTACTTGCCTCAACTGCAACTCTCAAATGTTCTCCGGGAAGAACTCCGTCGACAAAAACAACCTGCCCTGAAGGAATACGTGCAACTCCCTCACCTTCGTTGCCCATACTCTCAATAATTACTGTCTCTTCAAATGTAGTATTCTCTTTATTCATTCTCGTCTTCTTCCCAGAACAATTCATCCAATGACTTATCCAAAGCTCTGCATATTGCACGGCAAAGCTTTATTGTAGGATTATAATCACCTTTCTCTATGGCGTTTATCGTTTGTCTGGACACACCGCAAATTTTGGCCAAATCGTCCTGTGATAAATCCTTTGCCGCCCGAGCGGCTTTAATTTTTAGATTTTTCATAATTTAAGTCTCTCTCTTATCATAAACAGCTTTGCCGATCATTACAACTAAAGCACCTAACAATACAACAGTACTGATTAGGTTAATTATTGCAACACCGAATACTAATGAGTCAACAGAATTATTCTTTACAAACATATTGTAATTATAACCGCACATTACTCCGTTGAGTACCTCCAATACCGCCAAACAAATACACAAGGCGGTTCTTCGCTGATTCAGTGCCACATATGCATCTTTACAAATGCTGATGACTGCAAATACAAAACTTCCTGCAATAATACCGGCAAATATGTATACAACATCATGCAGATATAAATCTATCTCACACAGCTTGGCAAATAAGTATACACCAAAATATATAAGCATTGTAATCATACTTGCGGTTGAAGCTTTTCCTCTGGCAAGAAGCTGTCTTTCATCAAACTGTAGTTTACCGTCTGAAGAAGTACAAAGAACAAAAAGATGAATAGCAACAAAAACTGTTACAAGTGCAAATAATGCTGCGCTGACATAAGCTCCGATATTCTTTTGTACATAGCCAAATGAGAAATCCACAGCCCATTCACCGTCACAGAAACCATCAAATGTGTTCTCATCCTTGTCAATAGCTGTTCCCAAATTTGCAAGAGCTGCATTAATGTCATCAATATTATTGAAGAAGGTGAATTTTACTTCGTAACTTCCTTCATCGAGTTGCAACGGAAGTGATTCACAGGTAAGCTTATTTCCAGATGAATAAAACACCGTATTCCCATCCGAATCATTTACAGTAAACAATGTCAGAAAACCCAGATCTTCCTCCGGCCACCATGCGGCATGAAAAGATACATCTCCGCTGTGCTTAACAACCAAATTACTTTTTATCGGCTCCGTTATCTCACCGTTTGCCGAAGTGACAACCTGTGTGTATTTTACTTTTGTATCTCTTTCAACAAATTCAAACGAGAACAGACTCATTACTATAAACAAAATTATCAAAATAATATCAAATACAATTTTTGTTTTTTTAGATAACTTACTCATTTTTATCCTCCGTTACTATATGGGCCCTTTACATTAATGATGTTAGCATGCAGTTTACATAATGTCAACTATATATTACATAAAGTTGTGAATATTTTCCTTTCGAAGCAAAAAATCTTTAAGAAGTATATTATTATAATATTTAGTGATAAAATGCATTTGTATAAATTTGCAAAAAATATTTGGAGATATAAGAATAATGGCAAAAAATGAGTATTCGCGTTCAGAACAGGCAGATGAGACAAGACGTACATCTTCCCCGATAAAACCGGAGAATTCTGCACTTGCGGATGAATTAAGATCAACACTTAAGGGTAAACCGACAAAATCAGGATACAACCGTAATGCTTTTAACGAATTCATGTCTTTCGTAAAAGACATCTTAAGAATAGTAATTGCATTGGTTCTTTGTGTCTGCTTTGCTCTCGGCGGCTTCGGAGCAGGAATGCTTCTCGGATATGTCTCGACTGCCAAAGCTCTTTCTATAGCAGATTTGTCCCAAACTGAAGATGTTCAAACTTCTTTCGTATATGACATCAACGGAAATGTTATTTCCAAGCTCACCGGTACCGAGAATGTAGACCGTATATATGTTTCTATAAGTGACGTTAAATCCACCTATATTGATGAAGCAATCATCTCTATCGAGGATGAGCGTTTTTATGTACACTCCGGTATCGATATCAAGCGTATCGGAAGCGCCGTGTTGTCGGCTCTTGCCAACGGAGGTACGGCTTCCTACGGCGGTTCTACAGTAACACAGCAGACTGTAAAGCTGATATCCGGTCAGGATGAACATTCCACTTCGCGTAAGGTTCAGGAATGGTTCTCTGCCATGGCGCTCGAACAGGATCTTTCCAAGGATGAGATTATGGAGCTATATATTAATCTTGCTCCGATGGGTAACAACTATGTAGGTATTCAGGCTGCCGCACAGAACTATTTCGGTAAGGATGCTAAGGAATTGAATCTCGCTGAATGTGCTTTCCTCGCAGGACTTCCTAAGAGCCCTTCCTACTACAATCCGTTAAGAGAGACAGGTCGTCGTAATGCTTTAAGAAGAATGCGTATCGTTTTAGGTAAAATGTATGAGCTTGGTTATATAACGGAGAATGAGTATCAGAATGCACTTAATACCGAGCTTGTATTTAAGACTCGTACACGTAATTCTTCGGCAACAATTAACTCATACTTTGCCGAATATGCCGTTGAAGAAGTTGTAAACGATCTTATGAGTCAGCGTAATATCTCCAGATCTCTTGCAACTACTATCGTATACAACCGCGGTTATCATATATATACCACTCTTGAGCCTGACGTTCAGTCAGTAATGGATGAGACCTTTACCAACAAGGATTTATTCCAAACAGATCCTTCTGCTTTGGCCGGCTATCCTGAGAAGCCTACAGCCGGAATGGTAGTTATTAATGTCGAGACCGGAGCTATTGCCGGTATGCAGGGCGGTTACGGTCCTAAAACTGTAAATCTCGGTTTGAATCGAGCTACTCAGGCACACCGTTCACCGGGTTCATCAATAAAGCCGATTCTCGATTACGCGCCTGCACTGGAGTTGCAGCTCATTTATCCCTGTATGCTTTACAGCGATGAAGAGAGCCATTTGGATCCGAACAATCCGGGTGCAGTATGGCCTTTAAATTCAGATCGTTCTTACGGCGGACCTACAACAATACGTTCTGCTGTTACACATTCTAAGAATACCATTGCCGTAATGGTATGGAATGATGTCGGCGGCGATACCGCATTATGGTTCCTGTCACGAGAAGGAATCGACCGAACCGATGAGGGTGCATATCCTGCACAGGCTATCGGTGCCTTTACAACCGGAATGACTCCGTTGGAGATGGCAGGAGCTTATAACACTCTTGCATCCGGCGGAATATATACCAAGCCTTATGCATATACCAAAGTTCTTGATAACGACGGCAATATTGTACTCCAGGTAAACCCTGAGTCACACAGAGTATACAGTCCTGAGACTTCTTTCCTCATGAGTGATATGCTGTCTGATGTTATTACTTCAGGTACTGCAGCAGGTCATGCTGCCATTATTACCAACGATAACGGTGAGAAGATTGCAACAGCAGGCAAAACCGGTACTACTGATGATAATCTTGACAAATGGTTCTGCGGATATACTCCGTATTATTGCGCAGCAGTCTGGTACGGCTATGATAACCGATTAAGACAAACGGTTATTCCTTCGGGAGACAGAAGTAACGCCATCAGAATATGGTATGATGTCATGAGTAAAATTCACGGCGGACTCGAATCCGTATCGTTCTATAAACCGGATACCATCGTTACGGCAGATGTCTGCTCGTCCGGCTGTTATCCGAATGAATGGTGTTATGAAGCAGATGCCGTAATGTCTGATTACTTTGTATCCACTTCATCAAATATGCCTGATTCCGATTTGGTTTGCCCGTTCCATGAGGAGCCTGAACCTGAGGAACCGGATGAAGAATCATTTTGGGGCGGCGAAGAAGCTCCGCCTCCGGAAGGATAAAATATTTAGGGAGGTTTTACCATGACAAATTCAACTTTAGAGACTATTAACAATCGTCGCAGCACACGTTCCTTTGCTGACAAAAAAATCGATCGTGAAGCGCTTGAGATAATTGCTTCATCAGCATATAAGGCGCCGACCGGAATGAACAAACAAACCTGGAAATTCTCAGTTGTTCAGAATAAGGATTTGCTTCACGAACTCTATACATATATAGCAGAGAAACAGAATCGCGGAAGTTCTTATAATTTTTATAATGCCGATACACTTATCATCGCCGCAAGCCTTAAGGAGAACCAGTTCTCTGTCGAGGATTGTGCATGCGCTCTTGAGAATATGTTCCTTGCTTCTGAGAGCCTCGGAATCGGCTCAGTATGGATAAATCAGCTCAATAATTTGAATGATGACCCGGACTTTCGCGCCATCTTATCGAAAATAGGCATTACAGACGCTTATAACGTCTACGGTTCATGTGCTCTCGGTTATCCGGCTTCTGACGCTAAGATGACTCCTACAGCAAAGAACGCTGATGTTATCTCTTGGTATTTGTGATATGAATTATTCATCTGTTAACCCAAGCGGCATCTCGCGAATAGATGCTGCAGTTAATAATTTCAAGGAAGGCTTTAACTGTTCACAGGCAGTCGCCTTGGCTTTCTGTGATCTCTTTGACATGGAACCGTCTGTCATTCTTAAAGCCGCTTCTTCCTTCGGCGGAGGATTCGGTCGCATGAGAGAAATATGCGGAGCCTGTTCGGGAATGGCTATAATCATCGGACTTGCAACAGGTACTGACGACCCTTCCGACAGTACACAGAAGAGTTATAACTATGAGATTGTACAAAAGGCAGTTTCCCTTTTCGAGAAAGAAAACGGCTCATATATATGTAAGACCCTTCTGGGATTGGATAAAGCTGAGGGTTCACCTGTAGCGGAGGCTCGCACACCTGAATATTATAAGAAGCGTCCTTGTACCGAGATGGTGCGAAGTGCAGCAACAATATTGGATACGATTTTAAAGGAGATTTAACATGAAGGATATTATTATTATCGGTGCAGGTACGGCAGGTCTTACCGCAGCTATATACGCCAGAAGAGCCGGTAAGGATGTTCTTGTTTACGAAGGCGAGACATACGGCGGACAGATTCTTCCTACACCTGAGATTGAGAATTTCCCGGGCTTTAAGAAAATATCCGGCTATGAATTTGCAACTGCCATATACGAACAGGCAATCGAACTCGGTGCTTCATTTGAATACGATCAGGTAACAAGTATCAGCGGTTCATTCGAAGAAGGCTTTACCGTTAAATCCGAATTCTCCGAGAATCAGGCGAGAACGATTATTCTTGCTTCCGGTGCCAGAAACCGTCATCTTAATCTTCCTCTTGAAGAGAAGTTTCTCGGTCGCGGAATATCTTACTGTGCCACATGTGACGGAGCTTTCTTTAAGGGCAAAACCGTAGCGGTTAACGGCGGCGGAAATACCGCTTTTGAAGATGCCATATATCTTTCTAATCTATGCTCAAAGGTTTATCTTATTCACAGAAGGGACGGTTTCCGTGCAGAGCAGGCTCTTGTTGACAAAGCAAAATCAATTTCAAATATAGAGTTTCTTACTAACAGGACAGTATCTGCGCTTAACGGAACAACGCAGCTTGAGTCTGTTATTTTGGAAAGTACTGTGGGCGAACCTGCTTCGGAGCTTGTAACAGACGGTTTGTTTGTTGCTATAGGTCAGACACCTTCCTCAGACTACCTGAACGGTTTTGTTGAGATAGATGCTGCGGGATATGTCGTTGCCGGAGAGGACTGCAAAACTTCCGTAAAGGGCGTTTTTGCTGCCGGAGACGGTCGTACGAAAGCATTAAGACAGCTGACTACCGCTGCCTCAGACGGAGCTGTAAGTGCCGTAAATGCATGCAGTCTTTTGTAAAACAGTTTGTCGTTTCAACATTTTATAGAAAATTATTTATCAATATAGTATAATTACTACGGTACAAATTTTTTATAAGGAGAATAAAGTAATGGGTTTTTTTGATTCTATTAAGAATACAGCTAAAGACGTTTCTGCTAAGGCAAGCAAATCTGCTTCAAATGCAAAAACAAATTTTGAACTTTCAAACAAAATAAGTAAAAATGAGAAGCTTATCAAGGATACAATCGCTCAAATCGGTATGACTCTTTTCACAAGTGAGCCGGACTTCTGCGCACAGAAGTGTCCTGATCTCGTTGAAGTTATAAAGAAAGCTCAGGAGGAAATTGCTGCTGACAAGAAGGCACAGGAAGATTTGAAGAAGGTTTGTCAGTGTCCTAGCTGCGGCAAGGAAATTGACGAAGGAACAAAGTTCTGTATTTTCTGCGGCGCTGCAATTGACGGTGGTGCTGCTGCAACTGATGCAGCTCCTGCAGCAGAGGCTGCTCCTGCAGATAACACTGAAGCTTAATTTATCAGTTTTACATTGATTGTTTTACAGGCTGTTACAAAATGTAGCAGCTTTTTTATAGCAATAATGCAGTTTTTACAAAAACTGTATTATTAGTAAACTCACACAGAAAAATATGAATGGTTACCGAAACAATGATACTGTTTTGAACCGTATACTGCATATCAGGTAAAATGTTTAAATATATTTACAAAGGAGGCTATATATGAAGAAATTTATAGCAACACTGCTCTCTGCAGGACTTACTTTCACGATGCTGACCAACAGTATAAGTGCTTACAATGGGGAGAAATGGAGTGTCTGTTTTTTGGATAAAGTGTATTCTGCATCCGGTTATTACATCGTGGACAATGTTGGAAATATTACATCAGGAAATAAGGACAACTACAATTTAAGAATTGATGCTGCTAATCAAACGGTTGAGATAAATAGTATTGACGTAACTACTGCTAATAAGACTGCTTTATTTAAAACGGATGCTGAGGTTAGTTTAATTATTTCAGGTAAGAATTCTTATTCGTGTACAGCTGACAGCACTGTAGTTGTTTATATGGCAGGTATAGTTTGTGAAGGAAAGGGTGCCTCTATGAATATCAGCGGAAGCGGTTCTCTTGACATGGATTTAGATGCTGAGAAGGCTCCGGATATCTATGTATATGGTTTAGCGAATATTGATTATTCAGATTCAGACGGTGACGATTTTAAAATCAAAGGTGCTTCAGAGACTTCTCCGTTAAGCTTTAATCTTGAATTGAACGGCGGCTACTTTAATAGGGCAATTTATAGTGATTATGAAACTGTTGTTATTGAGAATGCTGAGATATCCGCCGACATTACAATGCCCTCGTACATTTTTGCTACAGGTGGGTACGGTATATACACTGAAAAAGTCTCCATAACTAATTCTGATTTGGATTTCTGTGTATCTTCGGATAATACCAGTGGCGTATATGATGGGATAATGACAAGCAGTTTAATTTCCAACAATTCTACCATTGATGTTGATACATACGCTCACGGAAGTGCCGGTATTTATGTGTATCCTGCATATAAGGAGGGTTATATAGTAGATATTACTAAATCTGATATTAATGTAGTAAGTCATGGACAAAATTCGGCCGGTGCCGTTTTGTGTACTGATAAAATGACTATTACAGATTCTGTGATTGAAGCCGGTGGTTCAGCGATATCATTAGATTTAAGCGGATATAATGAAACAACCTCAACATTGGATATAAAAGACAGTACGCTTGTTGCCGGACATAATGACATTCCTTTTGAAATTGGTTTTGCTATCGGTAATTATGATAAGGCCAATATCAGTAATTCAGTTATAACTTCAGCTATTGAATCTTATGCAGCTGCACAAGCTGCCGGCGTTGATTCACTGGCATTGTCATTAGACGATGACAATTCAATTGCTTTAAAAGATTCTTCCATAACTCTTGTTGCAACGAATGGAATTTCCTATTTTGGAACTACAAACTTGGAATTGGATGCAGGAAGTTCGCTTACTATGCTTGTACCGCAAGTTATGTTTGTGCCGTCCGGTTTAGTAGAGTCTTCGGTTAATATCACTGTTTCATCTGAATGTGAAGAGAATATAAAGGTAATGTATGGTAAGAAAACCGCAGACGAATTACAGACCATACAGTATGATGATACAGCAAATATCTATAACAATGTATCCATTACAGACTTTAATGTTGAAGATTTGCTTGATATATCCGGCGGTATTATCAGATTTGATAATCATAAGTGCTTAGTTTGTGCCGATAACCAGGTTTGTACTTTATGTGAGAAGAAGTATGATAAGTCTGCAGGTCATATGGATATCGACAAAAATGGTATCTGTGACAGTTGCAAACATATTGTGAATCTCGATGTGACAATTAAGGCACCGGTAGCGACAAAGGATTTGGCTTCTGACGTTGATACAAGTGTTAGCAGTGTATCCGGTGATTTAACATGGTCACCTGCAGATAAGACCGCGGCTTATGATACCGCTTATACTGCAAAAGTTGTTCTTTCTGATGACAATGAAATCGGCTTTGCAGACGAAGCAGTTATAACAGTTAACGGTAAAAAGGCCAATGTAACCATAGGTGATAATAAGACCGCTACTGTTACATATAAATTTGATAAAACCGAGTCTGAGCCTGCACCAAGCCCGAAGCCTACGACGATAACTCCGACCCCGACTCCGACACCTGTTGCCCATGAACTCAACGTGGGAGACTTCATTAATCGTTGTTATGAAGTAGCACTTGGACGTAAAGCTGATGAGTCCGGATATAACTACTGGGTAGACAGCCTTAATAACGGTGAGGCTTGCGGAGCTCAGGTGGGTTTTGGATTTATATTTAGTGAAGAGTATACAAATAAGAATCGTTCCAACGAAGAATTTGTTAATGACATGTATGCAATGTACTTCGGTCGTGAAGCAGATGAAGCAGGCTTTATCTATTGGGTAGAACAGCTTAATAATGAGACAGCGACCAGAGAAGATATTATGGCCGGCTTTGCAAACTCAGAAGAGTTCTATAACCTTTGTTCCAAGTATGGTGTAGTATGCGGTACCTACTTGGTAGGTGTACCGAACAATCAGCAAGGCGGAGTGAATTGCTTCGTAGCTCGCTTATACAAAGTATGTCTGAATCGTCTCCCGGATCAGGCCGGACAGGCAGGCTGGGTTCAGAAACTCATGAACGGTGAAGCAACCGGTTCAAGTTGCAGCTATGGATTTGTATTCAGTCCTGAGTTTATTATACTCGACCTTGATAACACCGATTTTGTCAAGCATATGTACAGCGCGTTCTTCGGACGCGAGGCAGATGAAGGCGGCTTAAACTATTGGGTAGAACAGCTTGATGAACAAACAATTTCGCGTGAAGATGTTTTTGCCGGTTTCAGTGGTTCACCTGAGTTTATTAATCTGTGTGCTTCATACGGAATTAACGCATAAGTTACAAGTAGGATAATAGCGGTGCTTCGGCACCCAGAAGAGAATAAACGATTGATTACAGCCGTCTCGCTTCTGATAATTACAGAAGCGGGGCGGTTATTAAATATAACTGTTATCAAACTTTTTAATTGGAGAAGGAATACTTCGATTGGAAGAAGTTTTGCCGGGATGTCGCCAGAACATGCCTAAAAACCGGCTGTTGGCAACAAAAATTACTCGTTTGGGAGACGCGATGACTGAGCCACTCTGCCCGCAACCTACAAAACGCGATGACTGAGCAACTCTGCCTGCAACCTACAAAATCAGATTATTATTGTCCTTTACTTTGCAGCAAAAAATGTTCCGATATCTTCACCGTCAAGTATCTGACTTATAAGATGCGGCGTAGAGCCCTCTGCTATAACACCGTTTATTCCGCTTGCGGTTGCTGTCTGCATTGCAGTAATCTTCGTATGCATTCCGCCCGTTCCAAGCTTGCTTCCGGCACCTTCTGCTATATCAAGCATCTCATCTGTTATCTCATCAACAAAGCATATTCTCTTTGCATCAGGATTAGTCTGCGGATTAGAATCATAAAGTCCGTCTATATCCGAGAGAATAATCAATAAATCTGCATTTATAAGACATGCAACATTTGCAGATAATGTATCATTATCTCCGAATGTACCGTTATGGTAAATCTCAGTTGTAGATACAGAGTCATTCTCGTTAATAACAGGAACAATATGTTTCTCAAGTAAAGCTTCTATTGTATTTGTAATGTTGGAACGTGTAAGCTTATCAATCAAATCATCCTTGGTAAGGAGAATTTGTCCGCAAACACAGGCATATTCAGCAAAGCTTCGCATATATGCATTCATCAATTCGCACTGACCTACAGCTGCGACAGCCTGCTTCTCTCTGACCTCCTTAGGTCGCTCGGGAAGATTTAAGCAACCGATACCTACACCTATTGCACCTGATGTTACAAGTAAAACCTCTTTACCGCTGTTCATCAAATCGGCAATTGTACGTGCAAGTCTGTCAATGTTTGAATAATTAATTCGACCTGTCGGATAAGTTATCGTTGAAGTACCAACCTTAATGACAATTCTTCTTGCCATTTTGATCGGAGAACGTAACGATACATCGTAACTGTAATTTGCCATTTTCATCTTCCTCTCAATAAAACCATTCATGCTTTAAACGCATAATAAAAGGCTGACACAATAATCAGCCTTGCATAATATAAACTCATTTTACTTAAAAATCAATGGCTTTCTTGGTGAAATCCCTACAATGCGTCCTTTGGACCAGTAAAATAGCCTGAAGTCCTTGATTTTATTGGGTTTTCAGTCTTGGATAATCGCAAAACTTGACCTCTACTTAACCAATACTTAACCAATCGTCCGGAAAATCGCTTCTATTCTGATTTTCAAATGTGCGAATTAGATACATGGCCTGACGTTTTCTAACGCAGGCCTTTTTTATGCGCTCTCGTTTCACCCCGTGAAAGTATGTCTCCCTGTAAGTTCATTCTCGTTTCTATTTCTGACAGTAAAAACAAGGATGAGATGAGTAAGATTGAGGGGAAGATAATGCTAAGATAACTATTCTCAGCACAGCGTAGCCAAGCCACTCATTTCCTTTTATATTCTAAAAGCGAACCGATTAGAGCGGCAAATGTGCAATCAATCTCAGAATCAGATAGAAAATTCCGAAAAAAAGGAGTAGCCTCCAAAGAAATGAGAACACAGTTCGCACAATATTCGTATCAGTTTCGCTGTTGTAGAAAAA
>JAZLGO010000080.1:0-9696 GCA_045616305.1 Saccharofermentans sp.
CCAAAAATTCCCGTAGAATTGCTATGTTTTCTGAATTTCGTGTTCGTTTTACGGGAATTCGACAATTTATATTACAAAATTCCCGTGAAATCGCCGGTTACATCAAAAAACGTGACCGAATCTCGGGAATTTACTGTTTTACAACCAAAAATTCCCATGAAATCGCAGTATTTTCTGAATTTCGTGTTCTCATCATGGGAATTCGACAATTTGTATTACAAAATTCCCGTGAAATCGCCGGTTACATCAGAAAACGTGACCGAATCTCGGGAATTTACTGTTTTACAACCAAGAATTCCCGTGAAATCGCAGTGTTTTCTGAATTTCGTGTCCTCATCACGGGAATTGTCGTCTCCAACAGTAACCCCAAACAATTGTGGCGGGGAGGGACAGTGATCATTATCCGTTCAGCGTTACATGTCAATTCAACCTGTTTATCCCAAGCTTATCGTGGAGAACCAAATAAAATCAGTTAATTTTCTTGTCACTGTAGAAAATATAATGTCCGTCAGAATCAAACTGCTTGGATTCATCAGCCTTATAGCTGTGCTTAAAGGCCTGCATTCCCATAATTCTGACTTTCTCATCATTCTTCGTATCACCGTTTAAAATCTCTTCAGCACCCTTTATCTCATATCTGATGAGCGAAATATCATTTAAACTGTCGCCGTGGCCGTGCAGAATATAGTCTGCCTCGTTCTCAAGGAACTCAAGACGTTTCAGATTGGTTAAGTATTCCTTTATACTTATGCTGTCTTTCAAGAACATAAACAGATAATGATTGATGCCGTCACCCGTAAAGAGAATTCTAAGTTGCGGACAAAGAAGTACAATTCCGCCCTTAGTATGGCCAGGCAATTCATAAACCTTAAGCTCCAATCCGCCTAAATCAACAATATCACCTTCGTGTATCTCCTCGAAAACAGGCCATGTACGCTTAAATCGCTTCGGTCCGCCGAGCCATCTGTACTGCTTCAGGGTTTTCTCTGCCAGCTCACGATCATCAGGATGCAAATATGCCTTCTCAAAATTAATATTTCCCAAAACATGATCTCCGTGACCGTGTGTATTAATGACTATAATCGGCTTATCCGTCAATTTTCTTATATCTTCCATGCTATAGGTAAAGCCGAACATTGTATCTATCATACATGCTTTCTCTTCTCCGATAAGAAGAAAACCGCTGGCACTTCGCTCAGTCAGGACATAAAGATTATCCTTGATTTTTTTTACTACTGTATTTTTATCAGCCATATTCACTCCTTAACCTAATTCAATATCTTCTGACAATGCTTTAACAAAATTCTCAACCAGTACGGTCTTTTCATCCCACAATTTGCGTGCTTCGGGTGTAACCATCGGATTATCCGCCTGTTGCCTTAAAGTGAAACGCTTAATATGATCCAAGCAATCACAAAAATCAGCCTGCGGATTCCGATTCTCTGCTATCATGGTATCCATAATAATTCCTGTCGCACCCATATCATCAAGTGAATCCGCTTCCATAAGAAGCAATAAATTCCTGTCGATATTCGGATCACTCATTTTATATTTGTCGGAATGCGAACCTACAAGAAAACAAATATACTCTGTTCTCTCTTCGTCAAAGCCGTGTTCTGTCAAATACTTCCGTGTAGCAGGAACACCGGCCTTGGCATGAGGAAGATTAAATTCTTTTTCCTTGCTTCTGCCGACATCATGAAAAATAGCTGCCGTTATTAAATCCTCATAGCTGAGCTTTGACTTATCGGAAGCCAAATCATACAGTCGCTTTGTCCAGCCCAAAACCCGCTTGGTATGTTCAAATCTGCTGTAATTTATTTTCACCTTGGCACTTATTTGTTCAAAGCTGTATTGAAGTTCGTTCTCAACAAACTCCAGCATATCTTTATACATAGGATTTCCCAAAGCTTCAATTGCTTTATTCTCATTATTGATGCGCTCTTCTTTTCGAAAATCCAAATCAACAATGCCCAATACTTCGGCTTCACGTTCAACTATAATTCTGTCCTGTGAATTACGACAATAGCGGTTGCAGAGCGAAGCGTCCCACGGCTTAACCCAAACCGCAGTAAACTCTTCATCAGCCTCATAATCATCAAGGTTGGTTTCTCTAAATTCATTTTTAATGTCAGCGATATAATAGCGATTATCCTGTTCGAAAATACAATCCGGCTTTTTATTATCCTTCTGTCTTCTCAAGACATGACCGTATTCCTTTATGCTTGCCTCATCGATAACATAACCGGTCTCTTCCGCAACTTCACGCACCAGCGCCTGAATATCGGACTCGCCGCACTCAATGCCTCCGCCCGGGAATTTGTAATAACCGTATTTACGCGAATATACAAGAAGCACCTTATCTTCTTTTTTAATTATTGCCCTTACAGACGGTCTGGCATACACCTCGCCGGCGGGATTATAGTTTGCTGAATCAATGCTGAACAGTTCTCTCATTCTTTCGTTGTGCTCGGCTTTTCCTTGGTTTCTTTTACGGTTGACTTAATAGGACGATAGTTTGCTGCAAAAGAATTACTTGTCTGCTTCGGAGCAGCAGGCTTATCAGTCGGTTTATTCTCAGACGCACCTGAGTCTGCGGAAGCGGAAGGCTTGGCAGCTGCTGTCTTATGATTATCTTCTCTGACAGTGGACTTAATCGGTCTGTAATTAGCCGCGAAGGAATTTCCCGACGGAGATTTGGTTGTAGCTGCAGGCTTGGCCGCAGGTTGTGCTGCAGGCTTAGCAACAGGCTTTGTTGCCGGCGTTACAGGAACGCTCGCAGAAGGTACAGGAGTTTTAGCAACCTCTGCAGTTTGAGGAGCAGCGGCTGTCGCCTTTGCTGCTGAAGCGGCATTATCAGGTTCTTGAGGAACAGGTCTTGCTATAGGACGATAATTGGATTGTATCGGTCTGTAAGCAGCGGCACTGTTGGTTTTCTGGAGATATCCGTTTACAACCACAGGCTTATCTGCAGAATTAGCAGTAACACTCGATGTCTCTTTTCCGAGAAGTTTAGGAACAAAAGGCAAAACATTAAGCCAGGCCTCTTTGCCTTCCAGCTTCTTCTTCTCCTTTAGATAGTCAAGACGCTTATATACTATTGTAACCAATGCAAGGAAAATGAAGAATGCTACTATTGCTCCGATTGCTGACGAAGCATTATCATTTTTCTCTTTTCTCTTTGCTGCAGATACGCCCTTAGAAGCCGCCTTGGTCGGTATTGAACCGCCTTCCTCTTCATCAACGGTCTCTTCAGGTTCAGGCTCGGTAGCCGAAGGTTCCGGTTCTGACATAACCACCAACGGTAAAGTCTCTTCGGTTGCCTCAGTCTCTTCCGGCGTAGGTGTCGGTGTAGGCGAAGGTGTCGGGGTCGGAGTCGGTGTAGGGGTAGGTGTATCTTCCGGTTCCTCTGACTCATCCGGAGTCTCTTCAGCAGTTGTCTCTGTCGGAGTTTCTGTCGGCGCAGCTGTCGGAATCGGTGTTGCAGTTGCAACAGGAACTACAACAGGTACAGAAGTCGGCGTAGCTGCAGGTTTTGTCGGAACAGGTGTAGCCGTAGGCGCCGGTGTCGAAGTAGGAACAGGTGTAGCTGTAGGAGCCGGCGTATATGTAGGAGCCGGTGTTGAAGTAGGTACAGGAGTAGGTGTAGGTGCCTCTGTCGGGACAGGTGAAGCGCTGCTTATCCAACCTGATATTTCTGAACCCTCACTGTCTGCATCAAAATGGAAAGAACCGGAACCGCCGCTCAGCATTCCCTTATCGGTAACAGTAATATTAATCATTGAAGCCGAATTGGATATACTGAAGTTACCTGAATCGGCAACAGCAGAACCTTCTATACAAGCTGTATCATCAGAAAAGCTGACACTTACCGTATCACAATTCTCACAACCGTAAAGGCTGAAACTTACACTGACATAACAGCCGTCAACGGAATAACTGTAATGTACTCCGTAATTACCGCCCGCGTAAACCGAACTGAATTTTGATAATGAATTATCTTCAGGAACAAAGAAATTAAAACAACACACGGTAAAAACCGTCAAAACGAAGCCTACCAAACGTTTTAAAGAATTTTTTCCACCCATTCAGTCACTCCCTAACTTGTAAAAAATAGATTTTTTTACCACAAAGAATGATATAAAAATACGAATTTATAATATCAAATCCATTAATCAAAAATCTACAAAGTAACCGAATTTTGTTCACTAAATATGTTTTGTATTTTTATTTTTGCGAAATTGCACAAAAAATATTATGCCGATTCCTGTTGCAAAAAACAAAGACAATATAACTAAGCTTATTTTTACAAATCGACTCATACCATCCATAATCTCTTCGTCGGCAGACTTACCTTTGTCCGAAGCTGAACCTGCTTCAGGCGATATCTTCACATCCGAAGCACCATCCGATATTGCGGGTGTCTGTTCTTCATCCGTATCTTCACAATCGGTCATCTCCAGAGGTATTACGGTATTTCCGGTATAGTCACTGAGACATATTCCGTTCGAACCCAGAGGAACCTGATGATCAAGTCCTATAAACTTACCGTCAGAATTCTGCCATAAAACAGGCTTAACAAATTCATACTTCTCATTATCCCATGTAGTAAAATCGTCAAGCACCAGCCCACCGGTGTCTCCGGAATTCGCATTAAAACACCAGAAGGTATGGTTAAGTTGGTATTCTGCTATAAGCTCACGCATATATGTCATCCATGTGAGATTATCGCCTGACATAAAACCTCCCCACTCACCTATGAGAAGAGGTGCTATATTCATATCGTCTATATAAAGCCAGGAATCATACCAATAATCTTTCTTTAAAGATTCATAGCTGAAGCCTTCATAAAACCAAGGTTGCTGATATACGGCCGGGCCGTAATCATGCGGAGAATAAACCACCTGCTTATTATATGTCTCGTCGCCGAAATCAATCGGATAATCACGAACGCCGCGCAGATTTCCGCCCCACCAGGAATTATAATAATCATCCTCATTCATCGAAATGAAGTTGTTCGAGCTTATATCCTTCGGATATATCTGTATACCCTCAATTACAATGAGCGCATGAGGATTTATATTCAAGATAATGTTACCTGCCTTCTCTGCAGCAGCTTTCCAATTACTCGGATTATTTGTATTGTTCCATACAGCACGTACGGTTTCATTTCCGGCGCCGTGCGGCTCATTTTTAAGGTCATATGCAACTATCGTGTCGTCATTACCCCATCGCTCTGCCATCCATGAAATTGCTTCAAAATACTGATCTGCCGTAAAATCATCCGTATACCAGAGCGGCATGTTATGCCCCATAGCATCCGTTTTACAGGAATGAATATCCAGCATAACTTTAAGTCCGTTATCTTTACATATCGAAAGTGCGTACTCAAAAATCTCGAGACTGTTTTTACCCTCAAAATCAGGATTGGTCGAGGTATTATAATTAGCTTTAGGATATATTTCGTCACGCCAGTTAAGAAGTAACTCCGCAGATATAGGAATTCTGAGAAGATTAAAGCCGTGATCTGCTATAGACTCAAGCGCAGACTTCATGCTGCACGACCAACAACCGTCAAATATATTAGTTCCGGTATTATAACCGAACCACGACACACCGGTAAGCCATACAGGATTACCGTTCATGTCAACTATCATATCACCGTCAGTAGAAAGCCAATCGTCCGAACCCGAAGCATTATTATGACTTTCACTGTCGATATGTGTCTGCTCTGTTGTTTCAGAAGAAGTTTCTGCCGATGTTTCCTGAACTGTCTCGGTCTGTGCCTGTTCCGTCGGTTCCGGTTTCTTTGCCGTATCAACAGGTACACCGGCATTACCGTCTACCGATATCAGCTGTACTGATGTAATACCCGAACCTGTTACCTGTATTCCGACATTGTTATTGTATCCCCATGAATTCGGACCTGTCGCGCTTACAACAGCAACAACCTTATTGCCGTCAATCGTATACGTATCAAAACCCCAGCCCTCTGCCTTGGTAATTGTACCGTCGAAGCTGACTGTTACGCTTATGCTGTCATAACCGTCACATTCAGAAAGATTTATGGTAATTTGACCGCCGCTTTCCCAAAGATTGGTAGAATCCACCTCTCCCTTAGGTTCAGCAAGAACAACCGAAGGAAACAAAGCAATTATAAGCATAACGGAAAGAATAATACCGATACACTTTCGGCAAGTATTTCGAGACATTTTTTCACCTTTTGATTATATTTTCGCGAAAGAGAAGCATTACTTGAATCGTGAATCGACAACGCGCTTCATTTTTCCTTCGGAACGCGGCAAAGAACCCGACTCAACAAGCTGTATCTTAGGATGAATTCCCGTAACTGATACGAGCTCAGCCTCGATTGATTTCTCAACCTTCTCAAGAGACTTCATCGTATCGGAGAAGTTAGCAGGATTTATCTCAACCTTAATTACCACCTGGTCTATATTGTTAACACGATCTATGAAAATCATATAATGCGGATTAACTTCCTTATGCTTAAGGATTACAGACTCAATCTGGGTAGGGAAAACATTAACTCCGCGAATAATCATCATATCATCCGCACGACCTGTAATCTTCTCGATACGAGGTGTTGTTCGACCGCAGGCACACTTCGTATGATAAATTCTGGTAAGGTCATGAGTATTATATCTGAGCATAGGAACGCCTTCCTTGGTAACAGAAGAGAAAACCAGTTCTCCGAGCTCACCGTCAGGCAATGGCTTACCGGTCTCAGGATCAACAATCTCAGGCCAGAAATGGTCTGAATTAATATGAATCAAATCGCCGTATTCACATGAACAGCCCACACCCGGACCGAGAACCTCAGTAAGTCCGTACACATCAAATGCTCTTATTCCGAGTCTCTCCTCAATCTGATTCTTCATCTCGACGGTCCAAGGCTCAGCGCCGAACAAACCTGTTCTTAAAGCAAGTGTTGACGGGTCAATGCCCATCTTTTCCATTGTATCAATGATATGCAACATATAGGTCGGAGTACAACAAATCGCATTCGGCTGCCACTCCTGCAAAATCTGAATTTGTCCTGCTGTATTACCTGTTGATACAGGAATAGCCGTAGCTCCGTACATCTCGCAAGCATAATGAGGGCCGAGTCCGCCGGTAAACAGACCGTAACCGTAAGAAATATGAACGGCATCACCTTTTTTGAAGCCGGCCATGGCAAAGCATCTGCAAAGCATTTCCTGCCAAAGTTTAACATCATTATGGGTAAAACCTACTACCTTCTTCTTACCCGTAGTACCTGAAGAAGCATGAATTCGTTCCATTTTCTCTCTCGGAACGGCAAAAGTTCCGAAAGGATAGTTCTCGGTGAAAGCTGTCTTATCAAGAAAAGGCAACTTTGTTATATCATCAATTCCCTTAACATCGCCCGGTCCAAGCCCGATGGCATCGAGCTTTCTGCGATAATAAGGAACATTATCGTACATATATTTTACCTGTTTTTTCAGTCTCTTTCCTACCAGCTCGCGTCTGTCATCCTCGCTCATAGTTTCTTTCTTCTCATCCCAGATATATGACTCGAATGAATTCTCTTTTGTAATCATAGACGCAATCTCCTTTCTGTGTTGCCCTGCGGTCCGGTCTAAAAAAAACAAAAAGCCCGCCGTCAGCTGTTATCCGACGACGGGACGAATATAATCCGCGTTACCACCCGCATTCGAGAACTCAACTCCTTTAAGTATCGCTCCCGCTCTCATCAGGAATCCATCAATTCCCCGTCCCTGTAACGGTGGACTGTCCGTGAATACCTACAATCCTTAATGAGGACTTCAGCATCCCTGCTCGGGAGTGAACTTCGTTTGTTCCGTATTTGAAGAGGACTTACAGTCTTGTGATCCTCTCTCCCTGCCAAAACGATAACAAATTACTTTCTCCGTCACTGCATTTAGCACAAAATAAGTTTTATACAATTATAATAACCTTGTGTTCTTTTTGCAAGTATTAATAGAAATGGGTTATAAAAGACATCTCTCATACTTCTATCTCAAGAAGTTTTCCGCTCGCCTCATACTGCTTATATACTACGCCTGCAGAATCAAGCATTCGTCTTGCTGCTTTACAGCCGTCGGTATCATGATATTTATCATCTTTAAAGATTACTTCCTTAACGCCCTTCTGAATCAACGCCTTTGTACATTCACAGCAAGGGAAAAGAGTGACATAAACTCTGGTGCCGCGTAAATCTGATGTTCCGCAATTTAATATTGCATTCATCTCGGCATGACACACAAAAGCATACTTCGTATCAAGCATACCGCCTTCTCTTTCCCAAGGAAATTCATCATCGGAACAACCCATAGGCATTCCGTTATAGCCTACAGTCATAATACGATTATCATCACTTACAATGCAGGCACCAACCTGTGTGTTAGGATCTTTGCTTCTCTGCGCAGAAAGGCTTGCAACGCCCATAAAATACTCATCCCAGGAAATGTAATCGTTACGCTTCATAATCGTGCTCCTTTGAATAAAATAATATTAATAATTTTATCCTAAGGAAGCATATATTTTCAATATAATTGCTCGAAAAGCCGGGATGTAAGTTACTGACTACACAAATAACACTATCAGTCAGTATTCAATTTAACTTCTGCTGTATATGTCTCATTCGATAATCTTTGCAAAGATTGTTCAAATTGTTCCATAAAGACGTTGATACCCCTCACCACCAACATTGCCACCAGTAGTACTTGAATCAAGTGTACCAGTTTCAGGAACGTCAGTATCAGGTGTTACCGGTATTCCAGAGTCTTCTGTTCCTGTATTCCCACCACCAGAAGGCTCTACATCGGGATTACTTGGATTATCAGTATCAGGAGATGTGTTTGGATTTTCACCATCACTATCAGGCTCGCCTTCAAATGGCTCAACATCAGGAGATGGACTTGAGTTTCCACTATCGTCATCACCTGATTCGCCCGAATTTCCTTCAGAACCACCATCACCAACTTCACCTGTACCGTCTCCAGCGCCTCTCGGTCCAGATTGTTTTTCTATACAATCTATTTACTTGTTAATACAGCAACAAGGCAACCTATGAATGTGCCGGTACAATAAATGATTTAAAGAGAAAGAAAACTTTTCACTTCAACGAACATACAAAATTGCAATTTCTTCCAAAGTCAATCTATCTACCAAATATCTATTCGACTCGTTTCAAAACAAATATACATTCCTGTTTTTACATCATTCGGTATTTCCTTTACATCAATATGCATTCTAAAACCATTAACATTAACTAATCCTTCTTCTAAATTTTCAATCTTTCCCTGCAATTTATACCCAAAAAAGCCTTTATCTTTTTGTATCATTGCATTCTCTTCACACACAACAACATTCTTTGTGTCAATACATTCCAACGGTTCTTTAATGATACTCCCTATTTCTAAAAGACAAGGACAAGAAAAACAAGTCACTTCTAAATCATTCTCCTTAACAATAATAATTGCTTCTTTTAAATCTATATCCATTAATTCTATCTTTTTTATTTTCATTTTTATCCTACTTCCCGAATCCTAAACTAGTGTAAGTGTTTTTAAATAACTCGACTATATATTCCGCCTGTGGTACAATCTTCTTATAGACGTAAGGAGGTCATATTCATGGGCAGAAAAATAGCAACAATAACACTTTCTTCAGAAGATAGAAGCTATCTTGAAG
>JAZLGO010000081.1:0-4580 GCA_045616305.1 Saccharofermentans sp.
TCTGTTCCGTTATCTGTCAAAATGACCTCAAATAATCTTGAGAATTCAAAATCTCCCAATGTCTTTTTCAAATCCTGGAATACTTCATTTACATACTGAACCTTCTTATAAGGAAGCAGATATATAAGCATGAAATTGAATGTTCTAAAGAGCAGTGTAAGGAAGCATTTGCCGCCCTTTCCTCCGCTTGTACCAATGACGGTATCCATTTCTACGATAGAAGCCATGGAATGGAGCTCCATATAATCTTGGAAGTCATGGTATTGTCTGCCGAGTCTGAATTGATGGTCAATCTTATCGCGAGAGTAGTCGTACTCCTTCTTTACCCTGAAACGAACCTTGCGCTGTAAATCAATGTTTTTTACATCCAGAAGTCCCATGTCCACATACCGATAGAACGTGGATTTACTGAATGGTAATAGTTCGGGATGAGACGCAAATACATGATTTACACTGTGATGCTTGTGAACCATTAAAGGTGCGATTACATCATTGATAGCGGCCACCTGGTCCTTTGTAACCTTGAGGTTGGCACGTTGTAATGATAGAGTTTGACGGTATTCGTGGTCCGCTATAGCAGCGTCGTAGAGGAGCTTGGCTTTACGACATTCACCAATCAGCTTACAGCCGTTACATACATAAGGTGGCTTAAACAGAGTAGGACAATCAATGTCTTTAGTCTTTTTGTAAGGTTTTATAAAACGATGAGCTTTAACCTCTTTAGCAACAGTAGTTCTATCCTTATGAATACGATTGCCTATGGCCGTAAATGAATAACCATAGTTTAGGAATTCGTGAATAACCGACCTGTCCTTATAGGTTAGGTGAGAATACTTCTTTTCAATTGATTTTTTCATAGTGGTATGTCCTTTCTATCATACCCATATCAGTTGAAAAGATTATAACATTGAGATATCCCCTGGGATGTTCTCAAGGTAAGTTCCCCAATTGCTAAAAATGGGAAATTCAAATAAAAATTTACTTAAAAATTTACTTGTCACATTTTCTTGACAAAATCATATTGGGGGGGGGTATTCTGAAAATGTTGCTATATAGCAATATATGGGCAGTCTGGCCTGCAAAATACGGAGGTATTAATTATGCGTAAACTTATGGGGAAAGCAGTAAGTGTATTGTTGTCACTTGCAATTGTGATAACTTCACTTAGTGTACCGGCTTATGCCGAGGAGATGCCATTAGATACTAATCAGGTTGTGATGGCGACTGATGAGAACTATGTTGATGTAAATCAGATGGAAGAAATTGTAAGCGGCACAGGAGAAAGCAATGTGCCGGAAAATGATGTTACACAGGAGCCCGGCGAAGACGAAGAGGCCGGTGAATATCAGGAATCAGAGTTTGCTACGGACTTAGAGGCAGAGCAGGATATTGCTACGGAAGAAGAGAACTCTGATGCAGAATTATCACTTCTTGATGCGTCCGGATCTGAGGGTCGTATTACATTTGACGCAAATGGCGGAACAATGAAGATAGATGATTGTGCTGTTGATACGGTTCCGGGAGATGCAAAACCGGGCTATTGTACAGTTCAGTCATTTGGATATAGCGAGTTCGATCAAGATGGATATATAGATTATTTTATTGATTCATACCATTCCTTGGATTATATTAATCCGACTAAAGCCGGCTTTATTTTCAAAGGATGGTTTGATAATCGTGGAGATGAGTTTAAGTTTGATGCATTGGACTATTTCTACACGCCTGTAGACAGAACATATATCGCGAGATGGGAGAAAGATCCTAATTATCTTCCGAATCCGGAACTTGATGAAACTTATGTAATCGGTGATGATGGATTTGATGGAATAAAATTTATCAGAGACGGCAGAAAAGTTTCTTATTCATTCCAAATTTCCCAGGATAATTATAAGGATATTGAAGTCGGAAATGACGAAGTATTAAAACTGTATGTTGAGCATGCGGCAAAAACTCCGATTGTTAATAATAAGGATCATAAGCGCGAAGATGGATTTTATCAGATGGCAGGTGCAACATGTACTGTGGATCAAACTGCCGATAAACTTACAATAGAATATCCTTTATTTGATTATCTTAAAAAGGACTACAAAGGCTACAAAGGTGAGTTCCGTCTTAGATTGCAATATGTAATTATAAAAAAGGACAGAGACAATAATCCGAATGATTTTATTAATATGGATGATTGGAGCAATGTTCTTAGGCAAGGGGAACGTGTAGAATTAAAGCAGTCTGTTAATATCGGTGCCACCGATGAACTTCCTTCCCCCACACTTGATACAAACTATGGTCACGGCGGGGTAGATTATTCTCTTAAAACTGTTTGGGATGAAGCAAGCCGAAAATCAAAAGACAAATTATCTATTTCCTTCAGAGTTCCTAAGAGTGATTATGAGGGTATTGAACTTTCGGATAATGAGATTCTGAAGCTTGTATTCTACTATGGTGCCAAGAAATCTAATCTGAAGAATTCAGGGAGTCCGTATACAAGTGGTACTTATAAAGGTTACTACGTAGGTTGGAATGCCGAAACTGTAAAACAAGGTGCTGCATTACGCGAATCCGCTACGACAATTGATCCGGAAGATGATGACGAGGTTCATGATTTTGAGGGCGACTATTTTACTGTTACGGTGCCGTTGTTCTATCCATATGATGGCAAATACTTTGATAATATTTATGTTGGATTAGAATATGTAATTATGGATAAGGCGGATTGCCCGAATCAAGAGTATGAAACCATCGATTGGAAAAAGGCTATTGAGGGTCAATTTTCCGTCGGACTTTATAAGAAGCCTGCTTTCGTATCACTTCAATATATTACGGATGAGGAGCGTAATCCTCAGGTTAATGCCCAGATTAAGGATGGCAGCGATGTAGTTGAGCCTTACGACGTTAAGTATATTGGCGTTGATACAGATGGTGATATGACTCCGGATGTTTACCTTGCCGAACCTCACTATGCGCTTGATAGTACAAAGAACTACACTTTTGAGGCGACTCCTGTTAGCGGCTATAAGATTAATAAAGTAGCTTATTCAAATGCAAGTTCACATACAACATGGACAACCCCTAAGACCTTTAAGCCTTCCGGTGACGGATATCTTATTTATGTGGATTCACAGGCAACGTATACTCCTGTACTTAAAAAGGACGGAACAGAGATTTTACCTGACAGTAAGGGCGTATATAACATCAGTTATCTCGATGAGATTGAATACAATATAAAGAAAGCAACCAGTACGATAGTTCCTGACAAAATTGTTGCAAAGGTAGGCAGCAAGTCTGTTGAGGGACTCCCTGAGAACAACAATAAGTTTTCCTTCGCATCAATAAGCGCTGCATATGGCAAGAAAGTCACGGTTGAACTTTACGAGGCAGGAAACGGAAAAGCAGTTACCACGTTTAACGTGCAGGTATCCACACCTATTACTTCTGTTGCAATTAAGAACAAGAATGTATTTAAGCCTGCTATAGACAGCGCGGAGCTTACTTCGGTCGTAACTGTTAATGCGGGCGCAGATATTAACAATCTTGGATTTAAGTATGTTGACGTAGAAGGCACTGGATATTCAACTTCTGACTTTGTTGAAGTAACCCTTGAAAACGGCGTATTAACAATTAAACCGCTGGAAGATTGCGAGGTGGGCAGAACTATCGATATTGTTTTCTACGATAAAGAGAATACAGCGGTATCTTGGAATGAGCAGGCAATCAAAGACAATAAGTATTCTATTACTATACAGGCTCCTGCTTGGGCAAAGAAGACGCCGAATGCTTCACTTTTGTCGGCAAACGACTATCAGCTTGATTTTAAGGTTACAGCACCTTCAGGTGTTAAATTTGATAATAAATATTATGTTGCGGTTAAACTGAGTTCTAATAAGAATACAGCAAAGGACCTTAAAGAAGGATTATCAGTAAATGATGCGGTAGAATATTTCCAAATTGGCAATGATGGAACCTTCCCCCAGATATCGCTTTGTGCATTTAAAGAGGCAGAGGTCCTTGGCGAAGGATGCGCTACATCGCTGGATGCGGAGGTATATGTTGTTCTGACGAAAAATGGAGATGCTCCTTCAGACAGTACTATCCTTGCATCAACTGCCCATAAGAAACTGACGGTAAAGACAAAGTCTCCTTACTATGCAGACAAAATCACAATTAAGAAAACTGCAGCAGCCTCCAAATTGTATGCAGGACAGGGCTGTGTTAAGGTTGCAGATGTTAATCTCGGTGCAAATACAACATTTAATACGACAGATTATTGGACAGTAACCTCAATCGTTGATGAGAATGGTAATGATAGTTCTACTGATATACAAATGCATCCTGGATATTCCACAACCGATACGGGTATATATCTGACTTTGTCTCCCGCAGCAATGCCCGGCAAGTATAAGGTTAAAGTCAACCCGAAGGTTGGCGATACAATAATGCTTAGTGAGTATACATTGGATATTACCGTATTGCCTACTATCAGTACACTGTATGCTTCGGTAAACGGTATAAAGATAGATGATTCTACATACCGGATATACAAGAAAGCAGGTAAGAAGACAGATTTTAAGACGACTGTTACA
>JAZLGO010000082.1:0-24821 GCA_045616305.1 Saccharofermentans sp.
GGCTCACAGAACGACATGGCTACGATCCGACTTTCGAAAGTGTTAATACTGTGGTGTTTGATGAGAATAATAAGGCTCACGGTTATAATACCGATATATACGGTTTTACGTATCTTTTGACATCGAACGGAATTGACGTAAATAATAAAAAGTGCCTTATTTTGGGTACCGGCGGAGCTTCAACTGCAGTTGAGTATGCGCTCAAAAAGCTTAATGCCGATTCTGTTAAATTTTGTTCACGTACAGGTGAGATAAATTACAGTAATGTCTACGAGCTTTGCGGTGATACCGACATTATTGTTAATACCACACCGGTCGGAATGTTCCCGCATGCCGATGAATCACCGATTGAACCTTCGGGATTTGTTAAGCTTTATGCCGTAGTTGATATTGTTTATAATCCGGGAAAAACCAAGCTCATGACTTTGGCTTCTTCATGCGGTGTGCCTAATGTTATCGGCGGATTGAAAATGCTGGTAGCGCAGGGCTATAAGGCTTCGCTGATTTTCAGACATCAGGATGACGAATTGGCAGATGACGTTGCTGCTTCCGTTATAGATAAGGCTTATAAAGAACTCGAATTCAAAATGAAAAACATTGCTTTTATAGGTATGCCGGGATGCGGAAAGAGTACATTGGCAAAGTATGCGGCAGAACGTTTTCAAAGAGAAATAATTGACTTGGATGAGGCTTATGAAGATTCTTACGGAATTTCACCTGCGACAGAGATTACAACAAACGGAGAGGAAACATTCAGGCAAAAGGAAACGGAGCTTTTGAGAGGCATTGCATATTTGTCAGGCAAAGTGATTTCCTGCGGCGGCGGAATTGTAACGCGTCCTGAGAATATAGATATTCTGAGAGCTAACAGCACAGTTGTATATCTTGACAGACCGCTTGAGATTCTGGCTTCGGATGACAGGCCTTTGTCGGCACGTTACGGTGTTGAAGAATTATATAACAGACGCCATAAGCTTTATGAGGAGGCCTGTGATATAAGACTTGTTGTGGATAAGACGGACTCGGAGAAGGAATTTCTGAGTGAGACAATGCGAAAACTTATGCTCGAGCTATGAGTTGCTTTTTTTACCGATTGGGGCGCAGAAGACTTTTTACACGCTCTTTACGCCTTTTTTGCCTGCGTGTCGTGGAAATTATCTTTAAAATATGACATAATATAAAAACATATGGTTGAGTTGTTTTTTTTCGAAGAGATAAGGAAGGAGCACAGACAGATATGCATGTACTGGTATTGAACGGACCGAACTTGAATATGCTCGGGATACGCGAGCCGGGTAAATACGGAACCATATCCTATAATAATCTTAAGGATATGATTAACAATCACGCTAATGCAATAGATATAGAGGTTACTTGTAAGCAGTCTAACAGCGAAGGCGAACTCATTGACATTATTCAGAGAGCATATTTTGACAAGCTTGACGGTATAGTTTTTAATCCGGGCGGATATACGCACACTTCAGTGGCACTTCTTGATGCGCTTAAATCAGTAATGATTCCTACGGTTGAGGTTCACATCACTGATATAGATGAGCGTGAGGATTTCAGAAAGTTCTCTTATATTTCTTTATATGCCGAAAAGGTGATTAAAGGCCATGGCCTCGAAGGATATATGGAGGCAATGGACTATCTTAAAGAGAAGTACGATACAACTCCGGGAACAGGCAACTCAAATTGATTCTTTTGTAATTGATTAAAATTCAAATAAAAACGACGGCGCAGTAACAGAGCTGTGCCGTTTGTTTTTTGATGTCCGTGCATTACGGAAAATTTATGCTGTATAAAATTGTAACCTTTACAAACAGAAAACGAGATTATATGTGTACTCAAAAGAAGGGATGTGTAAAACATGAAGCAATGATAATGTTAACAAATTAGTAAAAAAACAAACACACTTATGCCACTACAAGATATTTACTTTGTGATATTATCACTGAGTGAATAAGACGAAGGCAAAAGTGATACTAAAATCTATTACCGACAACACTACTTTGTGAACCGGTAAATTACATCAGAGGGGAAATTAAAATGAAAACAAAAAAAGCAGCAGCACTTGCTTTGGCACTTACTATGATTGTGTCAGGGTGCAGTTCAAATACAAAAAGCAGTTCCAATAAGCATAAGGGCAGAGCTTCTGAGAGAAGAAGTGAAGAGACAAATGAAACTAATAACGGTAACGGAGAATCATTCGGTATAGGAAATATTAACAGAGAACATGAAAATCCGTATTTTGAGAAGATAGACAATGCAGTAATCTTATATTATTACGGACACAGCTGTTTGAACATGGAGTTGTTTGAGACAGTTAAGCCGACTGAAATTACACTTAACGAGAGTCAAATTAAGGAGTTGGAGAAAGCTTTCGAAGAAATAGAAGAGTATGCAACACCTGACGAAGGAGTTTTGTATCCGCTGACAGATTATTGCAAGTTGCGTATAAATGACGATATGGAAATATATATGTCAGAAAGAAGTGATACTTGTGCATTTATAAAGGATGAGGAGTATTATTTTGCGGATAAGGATTTTACTGATATTGTTTATGATGCTATAGAACAGTATGAAGAAGAAAATGCCAAGAGCGGGATGTTCAATAAAAAAGTAACGAATTACTGGAGAAATGAACAGAACAATTCAGTAGAGTATGCGTTTGATATTGAGAACTTCCCGGAACTTAAAAATATTAAGTATTACTCATTTGAATGTTCGATAGATCCAAACATTTACGGAGACATAACGGATAACTTCATGTTTGAAGATAATTCGGTATTGATGATATTTGAAGGTGTCGGCGATGCATTCTACGTTCAAAACGGTTTTGAATACTATATTACTTTCGAGAAAATCGGAGAAATGCAGAAGTCAATAGATGAATATTTGGCAAAAAAAGCTGAAATGGGAGACAATGACTTCTCATCTAACCCTGCCGACAGCGAATTGGTAATCAGTTACAACGGAAACAATCTGACACTTCCTGAAGATGTGAATGCAGAAGACATCATATCAATATTGAATGAAAGTGATTTCAGTCATTTTGATTACTTGGACGATATGGATTTCGGTGATTGCGTGGAAGTAAGCGCAGGAAACGGAACCTTCTATATCCCGACAGATTCAACTGACGGAAATACATACTATGTTGCAGAAGACGGTGTAAGATATCTGGCTTGGCTGGATTTTAATACAAGACAACTGTTCCTGGACATAATTTAATAAAATTGCAAGAATAGGCATATGTGCCATCTTGAATAAATACAGCACTCAGTAATGAAGGTCCCCCCTTCCTCCTCCATTGAGTGCTGTTTCAATTTCCGATTTTAGAAAATCAAAAACACATGATTATGTTAAAAATGTGAAGTGAGATGAAAGCATCTTAAACATTTCTTAACATTTTGTTTGCATTTGCTGAACTTCTGTATAATAACATACAACACGTAGTTTGTAGTAAGGGGAATACAAATGGACGGGGAACTTAAGGTAAGAAGTGACATACTTGCGGAGAATGCGTCATTGGTTGCCAAAAAGTACAAGTTGGATTATAGGATAATGGCTCTTGGAGGAGCATTTACTTATTTGAATTCGGGTGCTGCAGCTGATGGAGAGACTTTAGAAGAATGTAAAAGAATAATGAAGGAGAAGTTGAGATTTTTCTCCGGAAGTAAGGCTATAGGTTCAAGTACATATCTGAAATGCATAATTGCATGTAAGATGGCACAAAGTACAGATCCTGAGGAATTTCTTGATAATGTTAACTGTGCATGGGGAGTGTTGTGTAAATACTTCACAAGAAGTGAATACTTGGGTAATGCCGCCTATACCTTGGCAACGAGTTGTAAAGTAAGTGAATTTGATTCGATAGCTTCTAAGGCAAGAGATATATACAAGCTTAGTAAACGCGCTCATTTCCTGATTACAAACAGAAGAGATATTTCTGAGTGTGTACTTCAGGCCACAAATCCAATGTCAGCCGAAGATATATTCAGAAGCAACGAAGAGTGCTATAAGTTGCTGAAAAGAAACATTCGTAAAGCCGATTCGGTTCAGAGTATGTCTTTTATATCTAATGTGTTTGACAGTGCAAATGAAGTTAAGTGTAATGATATTATTAACTTTCACAGAAAGCTGAAAGAAGAAAAGATAAAATTAACTTCACCGGTAATACAACCGATTATTGCTTTACCGGCATTGTGCGGCGTAGCTGATGATAACTTTATAGACGGAATTAAAGAGGTTGAACAATATATTAAGAGACATAAGGGATTTAAAATGTTCTGCCTTAACCAGCAGCAGAGATATATGTTGGCAATATCTGTTGTATTGACATCAAGACTTCATAAGGTTGAAGAATCGGTTGCAAGTAAGACACAGATAATTCAGGAAATAGCGGCAAACATGATGATAGAACAGGTTTGTGCCGCGGAAGTAACATATATAGCAATGGCTTCATCGGCCGCTGCAAACAGTTAAACAGTCAAATTACTTTTGGGGAAAAGTGATTATACAGCAGGATATCGGAGGATATAAAGATTATGTCCTACCGATATTTTGTATGCAATGAAAATGATTAATTTAGCCTAAAATTTGCAATAGTATCAATAATATTTGTTGTAAAATCAAGACAGACGTAAAATAGCTTTTCGAACATAAAGGAGAATGGCAAATGGGCAGAAAAATTGTACTTGACTGGAATAAATACACACAAACGGCGATAAAGCTTGCCGAGGAGGGTTCTGTACTTATAAAGAACGATAACGAGGCATTGCCGCTTTCAAATAATACAGAAGTTGCTCTTTGGGGAAGAATGCAGAATCATTACTACAAAAGCGGAACCGGTTCAGGCGGAATGGTAAATGTTCATCATGTTACCACGATACGTGAAGCCTTTGAGAATGACAGTAATCTCAGTGTAAACAGAGAGCTTGCCGAGATTTATGACAAGTGGACGTCAGATAATCCCGTTGATTTGGGTGTCGGTTGGGGTAATGAACCATGGTCCCAGGCGGAAATGCCGGTTGATGAGGAAATGGTTAAGCATTTCGCGCAGATTAATGATACAGCAGTGATTGTAATTGCCAGAACTGCCGGTGAAGACTGTGATAACAGCAACTCAAAGGGTGCATATAAGTTATCTGATAATGAAGAGAAGCTCGTAGAATATGTATGTAAATATTTTAGGAAAAGCATAGTGCTCCTTAATGTCGGTGCAATAATCGATATGAACTTTGTCACACAATATAATCCGGATGCGGTTCTATATTTGTGGCAGGCCGGCATGGTAGGAGGAATACCTGCACTTAACTTGATTACGGGAAGAAGCAATCCTTCCGGAAGACTTCCTGATACAATTGCATATGATACCGAAGATTATCCTGCAAGCAGGAATTTCGGCAACAAGGACCCTTACAAGGATTTCTATGAAGAGGATATATTTGTCGGATACAGATATTTTACTACGTTTGCTTCTGACAGAGTAATGTATCCGTTCGGTTACGGCCTTTCCTATACGAATTTTAAAATTGAGGCGGAATCGTTCAAAGCAGACAGTCTGGGTGTAACTGCTTCTGTCAAGGTAACCAATATCGGTTCAGTCAGAGGAAAAAATGCAGTTATGCTTGTTGCATGTGCACCGAAAGGTAAGTTGTCCAAACCGAGCCGTGTAATGTGTGCGTTCTCAAAGACAAGAGAATTAAATCCGGGAGAGAATGAGATTCTCACATTGAAAGCAGGCGCAAGAGATTTTGCTTCATTCGATGATGATAACAGGCTCGGACTCGGAACCGGTTTTATTCTCGAAAAGGGTGATTATAAGTTTTTTGTCGGAAATGATATAACAACAGATATCGAAGCAGGATTGGTAACCTATTACAATGACATCATGGTTGAAGCTCAGGAATCGGCACTTAAGCCGCGAGAAGCCTTTAAACGAATGATTGCCGATGATAAGGGAAACGTGGCTTTTGAAGATGTTCCGCTTTGTGAGATTGATCATGAAAGTAAACGCCTTGAAGGTCTTGAAGAGATTGTTCAGACCGGCAATCGAGGGATAAAGCTTGCTGATGTTAAAAACGGCAAAAATACAATGGATGAATTCATAGCGCAGCTTGATGATGAAGAGCTTTGCCTGATTATACGCGGTGAGGGAATGAGCAGCCCAAAGGTTACTATCGGTACGGCAGCTGCTTTCGGCGGAGTAACAAAAGAATTGAATGCTATGGGAATTCCGGTTTTGTGCTGTTCCGACGGACCTTCAGGTATGCGTATAGACAGCGGCAAGAAGGCTTTCTCACTTCCTAACGGAACTCTTATGGCCTCATCATTCAATACTGCACTTGTAGAGGAGCTTTATGATTATGTCGGTAAGGAGATGATCGGCAATAAAATCGATAATATACTCGGTCCGGGAATTAACATACATCGTTTCCCGTTGAACGGCCGCAATTTTGAGTATTTCTCGGAAGATCCGTATCTTACGGGACATATGGCTTGCGCACAGATTAAGGCTCTTGATACGAATGGCGTATCGGCAACAATTAAGCACTTTGCATTTAATAACAGAGAATTTAAACGTCGTGAGATGAGTGCGACAGTATCCGAACGTGCTGCTCGTGAGATATATTTACGTCCTTTTGAAATAGCTGTACGTGAGGGTAAGACAAAGAGCATCATGACTGTATATAATATGCTTAACGGTACGTACGGCGCAGGCAACTATGATTTGAATACGGTGATTTTGCGTAAACAGTGGGGTTATAAAGGAATTGTTATGACTGACTGGTGGGCTTATGTTGAGAAAATGCCGATAGCAAAGGTATATGTTACAGAGCATTCAATGATGGCCAGAGCACAAAATGATATATACATGGTTTGCTCAACGGTTGAACGTGAATTCTTAGAGGAAACTGATACCTTTGACAATTTGCGTAACGGACGAACATCAGAAATTACAAGAGCAGAACTTCAGCGTAATGCAAGAAATATACTTAATTTTGCCATGAATACACCTGCTATGGATCGTATGTGCGGAGAAGGCGCAGAAGTTGAACATATTAATTGTCCGTTTGCTGAGGAAAACAGAGCAATGGATGTTGATACATATCATGACATTGACGCGAATCCGGTAATTAAAATGGAGAAGGATACCAGAGACGGTTCAACATTTGCTTTCGGTATTATTTCCGATAAGCCCGGCTATTATGAATGCGTAATCAAAGCATCTTCAGAACTTAATCCTTTAGCTCAGATTCCTATGACAATCTTCTATACGAGTATACCGGTTAAGGTGTTTACCTGGAACGGAACAAACGGTGAGACGGTAAGTAAATCGTGCTTGGCCAGACTTTATACACGTAATTCGATTATACGTGTTGAATTCGGCGGCAAGGGCTTAAAGATTGAAGATATAACAGTAAGATACAAGTGTAAGTTGGAAGAACTTGACGGAACGGATATATCGCAGCTTGAGAGTTGATGAGAATGCATACGCGAACAGTGAACAGCAAACAGCAGGACAGCGGTATTTGAGAAATATATAACAAAGCAATAAGATAGGGAGGCATGAAGCCATGATTAGAGGAATCGGACATACAGCATTTAATGTAAAAGATATGGAGAAATCCATAAAGTTTTATGAAGAATCATTAGGCTTTAAGAAGGCCTTTGACATTCATAATGATAATGATGAACCGTGGATTGTATATATGTATGCAGGCGGAACGCAGTTTGTGGAACTATTCTACGGTGCAACCGACGATGTCCCTTATTCGGATAGGAATGCAGGATTTTTTCATCTGTGCCTGGAGGTGGATGATATCAATGAGGCATGGAAAAGAATTGTTGATACCGGCGCACCTCAGGATGATGCGCCGAAGCAGGGCGGTGACGGAAATTGGCAATGCTGGACTCACGACCCGGACGGCGTTAAATTGGAGTTGATGCAAATCGGAGAGAGCAGCCTGCAAATGGATTTCATCCAGTCGCTTAAGGGCTGATTTGTACATTTTCGAGAAGAATAAAATTTGCTATAATGGTTGAAAAAATTACCGGAGGCAAAGCTTTATGTGCGTTTTTTGCGATATTATTGACAGAAAACAGAAGGCATTTATTCTAAGCGAGACGGATAAAACAATATCATTTTTGGATATAGACCCTATAAACGAGGGGCATGTTTTGGTTGTTCCGAAGTATCATGCTGATTCAATTGATAGGATTCCGCAGGAAGTACTTACTGAATTATTTACGGAAGCACAAAAAGTAACACGAATCATAAAGAGAACATATTCGGCACCCGGATACAGTATTATGCAAAACGGCGGTGAATTCTGCGACTTCGGACATTTTCATCTTCATATATTTCCAAGATATAAAAACGATGGCTTTGGGTATACATATCCGAAGGGGAAGTTTGAATGTTCTGAAACTGTTCTTAATAAACTTAAGGAGAATGTGTCGGTCGATGTGAAGACGGAGAATGATCCTGACAGACTGAAAAAACAATTAGCGTTCGCACTTGAAATAGATAAGGAAAAAGAGATTTACAGACAAACGCATTTAAGTAACCACGGAAGACGTGAGAATGATTCCGAACATGCATGGCATATGGCAATTATGGCATATATTATGCAGGAATATTCCAATACGCCTATTGATATAAAGAAGGTTATGATTATGTGTCTTATACATGATATTGTTGAGATAGATGCAGGAGACACGTACGCATATGACAGCGTAGAATTAAAGACACAGGCGGCTCGTGAGGAGAAAGCAAAGGAAAGAATTTTCTCACTTTTACCTGAAGACCAGAAGAAAGAAGTTACGGCATTGGTAGATGAATTTAACAATTTTGAGACTGCTGAGTCGAAGTTTGCACACTGCATGGATAATGTTCAGCCGCTTATGCTTAATGACAGCAACGGCGGTGCGGATTGGATAGAACACGGTGTATCAGCGACACAAATCAGAGGACGACAGGGCAAGAATAAACTCGGGTCAGAGGTCTTGTTTGAGTATACAGATGATATTATCAGAAGACATGTAGATGAAGGACATATAAAAGAGTAATCATATTTTCAGCTCGATGTGTAAACTGAAGACAGAAAATGAGATTGTGCT
This sequence comes from Saccharofermentans sp., assembly GCA_045616305.1. Lineage (GTDB taxonomy): Bacteria > Bacillota > Clostridia > Saccharofermentanales > Saccharofermentanaceae > Saccharofermentans. The sequence goes on from JAZLGO010000082.1 coordinate 9,130, forward strand.
ATAATTCAGTATATGATTAAGAAAACATATTACTTTATAACAAAATATTTAATGATGTTCTTGCTTGCCTCATTTATGGGGTGGGCATATGAAGTTATCTGCACTTCGATTGTCTGGGGAAGGTATGCGGAAAGAGGAGTGCTCAAAAGTCCTATTTGTCCGATATACGGTGTGGGAATGTTGGTGTTGTATCCCCTTTTGAGAAGGACAAAGAATCCGTTGCTTATCTTCGGGGAGAGTGCATTGATCACAACAATAATTGAGTTGATCACGTCTTATGCGGCTGAGAAGTTTTTTAATACCGAATTATGGAATTACAGTGAGTGGCCGTTAAACTATGAGGGGAGAATATCCTTGTTGAGCAGCGCTGTCTTCGGTTTAATGGCGGTTGTGTTTTTTCTGCTTATAAAGCCGGCGGTAGAGAAGAGTTATAACTCGTCCAAGGGGAAAGTTATTACATCTGCAGCTGTTATACTGACGGTTTTTGTATTTGCTCTGCTTGAAGTGACAAAATAAGTATACTGTTTTCCCAATTGTAAATTTTTAAGAAAATAACGCACAAAAATGTTTGATTGAAAACATGGATGTTAATCTATGTTTTGTTTGTAAACATATGAGACGATGCACAGAAGGCGGAGTCTGTGAGTTTTTATGTTGAGCCGTACGTTGATAGAAAAAATATTTGTGTTACCAATGTTTTGAAAAAATGAAAAACTAAATATAGAAATACATCAATGTATCGTAAAATGCCTTTGACTTGCGTTTCCTTTGGATATAGAATGAATGAGCAGATGTATGATTCAGAAATGAAAGCTGTCGGGGAATGACAGCACGGCGGTGAGAAAATGGAAATTGTCACAAGTATTATGGGCCTTATGGGCGGAATTGCATTGTTCTTATATGCAATGAAGATGATCAGCGGCGGTCTTGAGACTGTAGCAGGAAATCAATTAAAATCAATTCTTCAGAAGTTAACAAGCAACAGATTTTTGGGCGTGTTTATGGGTGCGCTTATTACGGCGCTCGTTCAGTCATCCACAACTACTACGGTAATGGTAGTAGGCTTTGTTAACGCAAAACTCATGGATTTGTACCAGGCACTTTGGATTATCATGGGAAGTAATATCGGTACGAATATTACATCTCAGCTCATTGCTTTTGATGTCAGTGCATTTGCACCGTTAATTGCAGTGGCAGGTATTATTTTTATTTTCGCTGCAAAGAATAAGAGAGTTCGTTCTTTGGGAGATGTAATTACCGGAATAGGTTTTATTTTTATCGGTATGGAGATGATGACTTCATCAATGACTCCGCTTATTGAGCTTCCGTTTGTAAAAGAATTGGTAGTAAAGATGGAAAATCCGTTTTTGGGCATTCTTTGCGGAATTATTCTTGTATTTATCACTCAAAGCTCTGCAGCAGGCGTCGGACTTCTTCAGGCAATGGCAATGGCTTCTGTGGCAGGTTCTGCAGTTTCAGCTAATTCAATAACTCTCAATCAGGCTATTTTCATTTTGTTCGGTCTTAATATAGGAACTTGCTTCCATGCATTGCTTTCTGCAATAGGCGGAAAGAGAGAAGCATTAAGAGCATCAATGCTTCATATGCTTTTCAATGTTATCGGAACAATTATATTTACTCCGTGCGTATTGTTGTTGCCGTTTACTGATTTTATCAGCAAATTATCACCTGATGATGTTGCAAGACAAATAGCCAATGCGCACTTGTTCTTTAATGTAGGTACAACAATTATTCTTTTACCGCTCGGCGGTTTGCTTGTAAAACTTGTAGTTCGTATATTCCCTGACAAGGCTTCCGAGGATGATGGTGCAAAGAAGCTTGTTTATCTGGAAGCGTCTTTCCTTAAGAACGATTTCCATAAAGGATTATCTTCTACGCTTGTGAACGCATGCTATGGGGAAGTATTGAGAATGTATGAGATGGCTCTTGTTAATGTATCAAAGAGCTTGAATGCGGTTCTTGAAAATACGGAAGAGCTGCAGGCTGATATAAACAATCGTGAAGAATACATCGATTATCTGAATAAGGAAATTTCTTTTTATATATCTCACGGTCTCGGCGCTGATCTTGAGGAAGATGACATTTTGAAATTGAATTCGATGTTTAAGATAACCGGTAATATTGAACGTATGGGTGATCACGCAATCAATATTGCAGGCTATGCAAATATGATGCAGGAGAAGGGTTATCATTTCTCGGATATGGCTCTTAACGAAGTGCGTGAGATGATAAGAGTAGTAACAGCATCGTCCGATAAAATCCTTGATTTATCCGTAGAGGATGTGTTGTCTGAAGTTGCTGCTGATGAGCAGTTGATTGATGATATGACATATGAGTATCGTGCAAACCAATTGCAACGTATGGCCAGCGGTTCATGTTCCGGTGAGACATGCGTTATTTATTCGGAGATGCTGACAGATTTTGAACGTTTGGGTGATCATCTGCTGAATATTGCAGAAGAAATCTCAAGAAATGAAGTAAGGTCTATTAAATGGCAAAAGTAAATGTAGTTTTGTTTGAACCGGAGATTCCTCAGAATACCGGTAATATTATGAGAACCTGCGTTGCAACGGGTTGTGAACTCCATATTATAAAGCCTCTCGGCTTTGATATAGATAATCCTAAGTTTAAACGCTTTTCAACTAATCATATTACATGGGCGGATTATACGCTTTATGATAATTATGCAGATTTTGTTTCCAAAAATCCGGGCGAGTATTTTTATATGACCAGATACGGTAAAAGGGCACATTCAAGCTTCGATTATGCTGCAATTCCGGAATCGACAAAAATATATATTATTCTCGGTAAGGAAAGTACAGGTATACCGTATGATATTCTGAGAGAGAATCTTGACAGGTGCTTCAGAATACCTATGGAGGAAAGCTGCAGATGTCTTAATGTATCCAATGCTGCCGCAGTTGCTGTATATGAATGTATGCGCCAGCTTGATTATCCGGGGTTATCTTTTACTGAGGTTCAAAAAGGCGAGGATTTTTTGACTTCCGCTGAATCTTATGATGCCACATTGGGATTCTGATATTTGTTCCCGAAAATACAACCGAAGACTTATTGTCGGTCCGTCATATTGTCACCGAGATATTTAGAATATACATTTTGTTAACGCAGATGAGTAAAAAAAGTAACATCTTTTCTGCTAGTATCAAGGTATGTAAAAACATTCTATTGTTACGGGGTGATACAGATGATAGACGGAAAAAGAGGTATTATTGTTGTTGTATTGCAGCTTTTGCAACGTGAATCTGATGAAGAACATAAATTCAAACAGGAACAAATTAGACAGAAGCTCGAGAACAGAGGAATAAAAATCAATCGTAAAACTTTGAGCAGTATAATACGTGATTTGAAGGAACTGGGTTATCCTATAGAATATGACGAGGTTGAGCGTAAAAATAATACGGTAATTACCAATATATATTATGAACACGAGTTTGTTGTTGCAGAACTCAGAATGTTGATTGACAGTTTGCTGTTTGCCGGTAATCTTCCTTATAAACAGAGCAAAGACTTAGTTGCAAAACTGGAGAATCTCTCCAGCGTTTACTTTAAATCTCATACGAAGCACACTGCAAATATGAAAGATAACAAGGCAACCAATAAAGCGTTTGCTGCTGTTTATGATATTGTCGACAGAGCAATTCTGGAGGCGAAAATGATTAAGTTCAACTATTCCGGCTTTGATTCGGATTTCAGTTTGGTAAAACATACCGATGCAGACGGCAATCCTAAAGAATATAAGGTTTCTCCGTACTATATGACAGTTCGTAACGGAAGATATTTTATTATTTGCGGAACAATGAGTAAGAAACTTACTGTGTATCGTTTGGACAGAATGGAAAATGTTGTACTGTTAAAAGAGAAAAGTGCCTCTGTTAATGAATGTGACGGATATGCAGACGGGTTCAATTTAGCTCAGTATATGAATAGAAACATCTATATGACACCGGGTGAGATAGGAAGAGTTACTTTCAGAATTAAGAAGAGATTTCTGTCAGAAGTAATAGACTGGTTCGGAGATGATATTCAAATACGTGATTTACCAAAAGACGAATGCGGGTTATGGGGCAGCCTTTGGAGACAAGCATATTACGATAAGAAGTTTGCTTCAGAAAATCCTGAATGTCATTCTAAAGAATATCTGAACTGGATAAGTGAGAATTCATATTCATGGGGCAGAAGTATTGATAAGGAATGTGAGATAAAAGTGCAGGTAAATCTTCTTGATATGCAATTGTTTGCGCGTCAACATATGGATTATATGATAGTAACCGAACCTAAAGAATTCGTAAAATTAATGCGGTTGGATATCGTTGAGGCAGCACGTAATTACAATATAATAGATAACAAGAAAGGAACCGCAGAATCATAATGAATTGCGGTTCAAATATATTGAATCAAAAGAACGGAATCACTGTTGCTGTTAGTCTCTGCTTCAACAAGTCCGATGATGGATAAAATGCGTTTTCCGTAAGTTTTAATATCATCAGGAAGCTGACTGAAGCCCTTGATACAAAGAAGAGTTTGGTTACCGGAGAATAAATCAGACATACAATCATAAAGAGCATCCAGATTACGACCGTAGTATGAAGGCAAATCAAGTGATTTTGATAAAATGTCATGCAGGTCATTTCTGTTTTGTGCATTGCTCACGTCAATAACATAAGTGTCCATAGTGTTTTTCTCCTTTAATTATTCTTCTCCGTAAAGAAGAGTGAAAGATTCGTAATGATCGGCCGTGTAATAAATCAAACCGTCATTGGAAAATATTATTCTTTTGGCGCCTCTCGATGAAGCACCTAAAGTGTCTATATCACATTCGTAATAGTTGCGACCGGAAACCTCAGGCAGAAGGCCTTCGTAGTTACCGAAGTAATCACCGCCGATGCATTTGCCCGGCGCGTAGTCTTCAAGAGAACCGCCTTCCCATCCTAATGCGCGGGCTTCTTTTTTTGTAATAAAGTTATCAGGAAGTGAACCGTACTGGTAGATGAAGAGAGCTACATCATCTTTGGTTGTATATACACCGTTTTTATCGAGCAGTGTTTCCTGATTTTCTGCTGATTCGGAAACATCGACTGTCTCTTCACTTGTTGCTTTCTGTTCAGATTCAGTGACAGAGATATCCGTATCGTCAGAAACGTTTGCTTTTGTTGATTCTGCAACTGCTGTTTCAGTTGCCGTTGTTTCTGCAACAGTCGCTTCTGTCGTTGGCTCATTTTCTGTCTCAAGAACTTCGGATGCAATAGCACCCACTTCGTTAAAAAATTCTTCGGAACAGCCTGTGAATGCGGTAAGCATAGCCACGGCTGTCATTATACAAAACAGTAAAATACTTATTTTTTTGCGCATAATATTCACCTCGACTGCTATTATACTACAATGAAGTGACTTGTTTTCTCAGTAAAAAAAGCAAAATAAAAATATTTAATCGTGCTTTGTGAGATTTTCTGTCGACTGCAACAGAAACAATTGATGCACTTCGTAGCATTTAGTAAAAATATGCTGTAAAATCTTAATATAATAAAATGTAATGGGGGCATTCAGATGAACAAAAAATTGGTAGCGTTGACATTTGATGACGGTCATTCGAATATTACTTCCAAGGTGCTTGATATACTTGAAGCAAACCAAGCCAAGGGAACGTTTTTTTTAATAGGTAACAACATATCCGATGCTTCGGCCGAGTTGATAGAGAGACAGCTGAAGCTTGGCTGCGAGATAGGCAATCATTCTCTTACTCATTCCAATATGACTGAACTGTCAGCTGAAAGAATTAAGGCTGAGATAGAAGAGACCTCTTCACGTATAGAGAAGCTTACCGGAAGCAAACCGAAGTTCTTCAGACCTCCGTATCTTGCTCAGAACGATGTTATGTTTGACAGTATTGATATGCCGTTTATACACGGTGCAGACAGTAAAGACTGGGACGGTAGCGTTTCTGTTGAAGAACGTATAAGCAATGTTATGAACCTTGTTAAAGACGGTGCGATAATTCTCATGCACGATTTTACGGATAATGTAAGAACACTTGAGGCTCTTCCGATTATTATCTCAAAGTTAAGAGCCGAGAATTATGAATTTGTTACAGTAAGCGAGATTTTTAAGAGAAAGGGAGTTAATCCTGGCACAGCACATAAATGCTGGACTTATGTTTGTGATTAATTGGTAATGGGTATGAATAACGAAAGTATAAAGATTTCGTCTTTTCTTTCCGCGTTATTCAGCGGATTACTGTGCTTTATTCTGTGCGGTATAGGGGCCGCTGTTGATCAACTGATAAATGATTCTTTTCCTGTCTATCCTGCCCAGAGCTTTGTCTATGTCTTAGTTGCAATTATTCTGTTGTTGTTTTTTACGAAAACAAAATTATACATAAAAATGCCGTGGAATTGCGGAAACTTTAAGCAGGGTATGTTACTTATACTGATTCCGGGAATATACAGTATCGGTTATTGTTTTTTTGCTACGATGCCGCCTACACTTAATTCGGTAGCGACGTCCCTCGGCGCCGGAGTTGTTGAGGAAACGTGCTTCAGATTTATAATAGTTAATGTTTTTATGAAGTTAAATGAATACTCAAAAAAGAGTGTTCTTCCTGCGGTTGTTTTCTCTTCGGCGGTATTCGGCGGTATTCATATTATTAATCTTTCAGCCGGTGCTGCAATCGGTATAACATTATTTCAGGTTTTTAATGCATTTTGCTGCGGTATGATAGTCTGTGCAATTTATCTAAGATGTGGTAATATATTTCCTTGTATGATATGGCATTTCGTTCATGATGTAATTTCTTTTATGAACGGAAATATTGTTTCAGATACAGGAGTAATGGTTTCAAACGGCCTTGATGCAAGTATCGTCTATGATACAGTGGCAAGCGTCATTCTTCTGATTGCGGCAATATATCTCATACGTCCCTCAAAAAGAGATGCTGTTGTCAGCATATGGAAAGATAATCGGATTACTAAAGCTTGATTTTTGCGTTGTCGAAAATGTGATTTTCCGATTATCCGACTAAACAAAAATCAGTAAAGGAATATTTTTATGTCACCTCAGAAAAAGTCTATTCAGCTTTCTGATCATTTTACATTCGGAAAGCTGATTAAGTTTGTCTATCCTTCAATTATCATGATGATTTTTACATCAATATACGGTGTAGTGGACGGCCTTTTTGTATCTAACTACGTTGGAAAAACTCCGTTCGCGGCAATTAACCTGATAATGCCTTTTATTATGATTTTCGGCGGAATCGGTTTTATGTTCGGAACCGGCGGTACCGCTCTTGTTGCCAAAACCTTGGGAGAGGGTAAAAAGGAACTTGCAAAGAAGTATTTTACCATGATGATTATGGTAACGATAATTGTGGGTATAATTGCTTCAGCTGTAGGATTTATTTTTATGAGGCGCATATGTATACTCTTGGGCGCTACTGAGGAGATGCTGCCGAGCAGTGTATTGTACGGAAGAGTAACAATATGTTTTAATGTATGTTTCATGCTTCAAAGCGTATTTCACAGTTTCTGTGTCACTGCAGAGAAGCCTAAGCTGGGTTTATATACTACAATAGCTGCCGGATGCGCAAACATGGTAATGGATGCTTTGTTTGTAGCTGTATTTAAGTGGGGTGTTGTAGGCGCAGCTCTGGCAACAGGATTAAGTCAATTAATCGGAGGATTAATACCGTTTATATACTTTTTGAGACCTAACAGCAGTATACTTCGTCTTACCAAAACTAAAATACAAATTAAGCCGGTACTCAGTGCAGTAGCTAACGGTGCTTCTGAGATGGTATCAAATATTACTATGTCAATCGTGGGAATGCTTTATAATGTTCAGCTTTTGAAATATGCCGGAGAGAACGGTGTAGCCGCATACGGAGTGCTTATGTATGTGGGCTTTATCTTTATTGCTGTGTTTATCGGTTATTCAATAGGAAGTGCGCCTGTTGTCGGTTTTAATTACGGTGCAGCAAATTATGACGAGCTTAAAAACATGCTTAAAAAGAGTGTGTTTTTAATGTTTACAACAGGTTTTGCACTGTTTATTCTTGCTGAGCTTCTTGCTGTTCCGTTGGCTAAGCTCTTTGTAGGATATGATGAAGAATTGCTAAAGCTGACGGTAAGTTGCTTCAGAATATCGGTTCTTGCTTATGTAATAACCGGATTTAACATTTTCTCTTCCTCGTTTTTTACTGCACTCAATAACGGTTTAATATCGGCTTTGATATCTTTCCTGAGAACGTTCGTATTTAAGCTCTCTGCGGTTTTATTGTTGCCGATTATTTTCGGTATAGGCGGAATATGGTGGGCTGAGGTGGTAGCCGAGATAGCTGCATTTGTTTTGTCTGTATCCTTTCTGTTTGCAAAAAGAAGCAAATATCATTATATGTAAAACGAAAATATTTTCGTTTTGTCCGTTTATTTTCTCTCTGCATGTTGTACAATGCTGACATAGTATTAAGAACGGCGGAGGGGTTTATAATGAATTTGGATGAATTATATTCACGGGCGTCAACCGGAATAATAAGATTCGGAATTTGCGGACCTACATTGGAAGAGTTTAATACATGTTCTAATGATAATAAACATGAGCCGGATTTTGTTATTCAGGATGATGTTGTCTTGGAAAAATTTATAGAGCGAACATTTAATTGGAATAATTCACAGCTTGTTCTTATCGGAGGCAGACCCGGTGTGGGTAAAACAGGTTTTGTATCACGCATTATACGATATGCAACCAAAGCCAATCTTATAAGAAACCCTGTTGTTTTTGACATGAATATATTGGGCCTTCCGGCAACTATGCCTGAGGTACGGCAAGATGCTGATTTTATTGTTGTAGATTATATTCAATTATTTTTTAAAGGGGATAAATCCATATTCGAGGCAGAACAAATGCTGTTTGAATTATCCGAACGCTGTGCGTGTCCTGTGGTTGTAATATCTGAGTTGCCTCTTTTCGAGAATACTTGTGAAGATTACGTATTGCGATTATCCGATGTGGTTAATGCCGGTCTTACAGAGTCCATATATGATGAGATTATTTTGTTGTGGGATGATAAGGATACAGTAACTTTAAGAAACAAAGACGGATATCGGATAAACGTTATGAAAAGCGATGTGTTTAACTAACAAAAAAACGTGATATTTTTTGTAGAGTTTTCTAATTGATAGCAAAATTTCATTTTCGTAAAATTAAATAGCAAAATAATACGAGAGTATTTTTGGAGGAGTGTGTTTATGAAACGTAAGTTGGCAACTGCGCTGCTTGCAGTGTTTTTTGTATTTAGTTTTTCTCATTTTACGGCATTGGCTGCTGACACACCACCGTCAGTAACGGTGAAAATTGACAGCGGAGCTACAGTGACTAATTCCTCAAATCCTACTTCCAATGTAACCTACAGATACAAGTGTACACAAACTACATATGGTGTCGGAACTGTAATAGGAACAGCTGATGATTGGGATATAGCTATCGTATATAACAATGTTGACGGTGAGTATAAAGCGATAATTAATAATTTGGAATGTACACCGTACGTCAGCCTTTTAGTTGTTACAAAGCCTGCAGATGTTGATTTTACTATCGAGTGTTACGGAGAGAACAGCATAGGCAGTAACTCAGCGTTAGTGAACGATATCAGTAATATTAAACTCGTCGGAAAAGGCGAAGATGCCAAATTGAGTATTCCATATATATCGGGTTCGGGAGACATAGAAATCAGTGACATCGATTTGGAACTCGGCATGACAGCAAGTATGAATATTGCGGATTTCCAAAATGCTGACAGTGTATCGATTATAAATTCTGATATAGAGATTAATCATGACATGCGTTTTGCATATTCACCGTATGCTGCGCTTAGTACAGGAAACGGAACATTGTCTTTGAAAGACAGCAGTATAAACATTAAGCGCGAATGTTCAGAAGATGCCCGCGGCAGTGTACAGGAATACGGAATAATATGCGGCAACATGATTTGCGATGGTTCAGTTGTTAAGATAGATATGAATGACAGCAAATTTGACAGATGTGCCATTAAAACCAACAGCGTAGACTACAATAAGAATAATTATGTGTTTGATATTATTGATTCTGAGTTCGAGATTAATCTGCCTGAAGGTGATTTAAATTCTCTCGGTGTTAAGGGAGATACAATTAATCTTACTGATTCAAGCATGAAAGTTACAGCAGGTTCTTCTTTGGAAATTACAGGAATCAATGCAACAAAACTTATACTTAATGATAATTCGGTTGTTGATGTTAAAACAGGTGATGCAGCAGGGCACAATTACGGAGTTTTCTGTGATGGTGAGAGTAATGTACAAATCAGTGCTAAAGATTCGCAGATAAAAGCAGATATAGGTACTGCCGGAAGTGGAGAAACAGCTGCTTCCGCTGCTGTTGACATTGCTGTCGGTACAGATAATTTTATATGCGAAAACAGTACTATAGAAGTTGCAGCATCCGGTTCAACTAAAGATGAATGCTACGGTATATTAATTAACGGTTCTTCTGTTGTGAACAGCAAATTAAGTTCTGAGGTTACTTGCTTATCAGAAAACAAATGCGTTGCTGTTTGCTTTGATGATGCTCCTGTCAGTATTGACAGAGTTGTACTTGATGCCAAAGCCTTTTCCGATAATTATCCTGAACAGGCGGTAGCATTAAGCATAGGTGATATGTTCAGTGAATTAGTCTTAAACAGTTTATCTAAGATTAATCTCGAAAGTGATGGCTATGCAGCAAACTACGACGGATTGATATTGGTTGGTGAACATTCTGATTTTATTGCAAATGCAGAGAAAGGATTTTGTGAATCCGGTGCAAATTGTCAGATAGATGCTGTTAAAGATTTTGACGGTATTATTGAGTTAATTCCTGACAGCGATAAGATTTCTGAGAATACGAGTGTTAAATATACAACCAATCATATTTATTCAGATTGTCTTGATACCGAATGTAATTTTGAGGGTTGTGGTTATGAAAGAGCTGCTTCGGGACATCAATATAAGGAAGGCGAGCATGATTGCAGTGTATGCGGATATATTCCTTCTTTAAACATAACCGATCTTGAAACTCCTGTTGCTTTGGAATCACTTGATAATTCTGTTAAGTCTGATTGCCCTGATTCAGCGGTTGCAGAAGTAAAATGGAACGGAAGCGCGGGTGATTCCGGCAAAGCTGATTATGATACTGTTTATACAGCAACAATTGAGTTGAAGCCGGCAGAAGGTAAGTGGCTTAATTCTGATACTGCGTGTACTCTTAACGGTAAGAGTGTAGCAGTTGTTAAACTTTCAGACACTGAAGAATTATACGGAATTATTTATAAGTTTGATGCTACGGCAAAGAAACCGGAACCGACGAATGAACCTGATCCGACTGAGGATCCGATGCCTACAAACGCACCTTCTTCACCGACGCCTTCTGCACCGATACCTACTCCTTCTGTTGCTCCGGAACTTGATGTAGGGGATTTTGTAGATCGTTGTTATGAGGTAGCGCTTTCAAGAACAGCAGATTCGGAGGGTTATGCTTATTGGGTAAGTCAGCTTACAAACGGTCAGGCATGCGGCGCTCAGGTAGGCTACGGTTTTATCTTCAGCGGTGAGTATCTTGCAAAGAATGTATCTGACGAGCAATATGTAAATGATTTGTATTCAATGTTCTTTGGCCGTGAAGTAGACGAGGCGGGATATAACTATTGGCTTGGTATGCTTAAGGACGGAACAGCAACCCGTGAGATGGTTTTTGCAGGCTTTGCCAATTCACTGGAATTCTATAATTTGTGTAATAAATACGGTGTGGTTGCCGGATACTATGCAGTAGGAGTTTTGAATGATCAGCAGGGCGGAGTAAACTGCTTTGTTGCACGTTTGTACAAGGTATGTCTCGGAAGACTTCCTGATATGGAAAGCCAGGCCGGTTGGGTTCAGATGTTATTGAGCGGAGAGAAGAACGGAACAACCTGTGCATGGGGTTTTGTATTCAGTCCTGAATTTCTCGGAAAGAATCCTTCAAATGACGAATTTGTGAATTATATGTATGCGGCATTCTTCGGACGTGAGGCAGATGAAGCCGGCTTTAATTCTTGGGTTGAGGTTTTGAATAACGGTGGTGCATATGAGGATGTATTTAACGGATTCACCGGTTCGGCTGAATTTATTAATCTGTGTGCCTCATACGGAATCATTGCATAATTCGTAATGACATTTTTTTGACGATTCTAACGCAATTATTTAACCAGTAGTTCTGAGCCCCCCGTTTTTTGTTTGTAGTAAAGAATTTTGGTATAATGAGAAATATAAATTATTGGGAGGGTTGAATATATGAAATATGTAATAATTGCTCTTTCTGAAGCATCGAAATTGGATTTTTCCGGCGCCGATAAGCTTGCCAAGACAGACCACATTATCTGTTTGTATGTAAAGGGTAAGAAGAATATAACAGCTGCTGTTCAGGAAGAATTTGATGCATTAAAAGCAGAGATCGAATTTGATGATGTTGCGGATACGCAGGATTTATGGATGTATGCGGCATATCTTATGGGATATCATGTAGCTGCAAAGCACAGTGTATTTGTTGTTACTAAGGATAAGGACAAGTTGCCGTCAAAGATTACCTCAGAGGCAAAGGTATATACTTCATTTAAGTCCGTTACTTCTGATACCGGAAGCAGCACTAAGAAGAGCACAACTAAGAAGAGTACGACTGCCTCTAAGAAATCAACAGCAAAGAAGTCTGCTTCGACTAAGAAAACTTCTTCGACAAAGAAATCTACAACTAAGAAAACAACTTCAAAGAAGAAAGATACGGATGTTATTGATGTAATCGGTTCGCTTGTATCGGGCGATAAGAAGAAGGCCAAAGAGGGACTTGTAGATATTGCAGGTCAGCTTCTGGGTGGTAAATAAGAGAAACAATCGTATTGTTATATAAGGCAATAAGAGCGTACAGTCTGATTAATGACAGTACGCTTTTTTATGTGCACAACAGAAAAAGTGGCGATAAAATTAATTAGCAAACACATAATATAACCACTCCCCAAAGTTGTACCCACATCTATAAACCTCATTAACTACTATCACAATCAATAGAACAAATATGATTTTAGATAAAGTCTCATTGTGTGTGACATTATTTGTAAGTGTGTCTATTATTTCCTTAATCGCTTTTCTCATTTTTGTAATCCTCCGAATTGGTTTGATGAACAAACTTTAGCAGAGGAAGCAATACTCTTACACCAACTTTGGGTTGCAAATATGAAAAATCTAGGTTTTACCGTATGTAAAGTTGCAGTTGCATCCCAGTTCTAGTGCGTTATCAGGAATAAAAAACGTCCAAAAAAGTAACCAATTACATAAAAACCAATCAAACAAATCGCAATCAATACAAAAAATAAAAGAGCGAAAACAATCTTCTGTTTCTGAAATCTCTTCCATCTGATTACCCAAAACCAAATTATCAAGAGAAACATCAAAGTATTTACTCATAAAGATCAATTTATTCATCTCGGGATATGCATTGTCATTTTCTCACTTTGATATAGATTGACGTGAGACATCCATAATATCAGCAAAATCCTCCTGAGAAAGATTTTTACTTTTCCTTAATTGCTGTAATCTTTTACCAAATGTATCCATCAAATCATCCCCTCTAAATAAGCAAAATACCGTTAATTAGGCGTCTCTACGATTCATAGATTATTATTCACATCTACATAAAAAGGATATGAATATATGGATGCAGAAGTTTTTGGTAAGTTTATTGAAGAACAACGTAAAAGTAAAGGTTTGACTCAAAAAGCACTAGCCGACAAAATCTCAGTCGAAGAAAAGCTAAAAGAAAGCAGAATAAAAACTATAACCATCATATCTACTATTCTATTGGGAATCATACTACTACTTTTGCTAACTACAGGTATTGGACACGCTGGCAGTTAAGCCTTTCGAGATGAAGTAATATTTAATATTCTTTATATCTTTGTAATGACCCATAGTACCAATGAGCCGAGGTTATAAGAATTGTATTAATTTTTCCGTTATCACCGCCATAGACTCTAACCAGAACATCGCCATTTTCCAGATGAATTCTTCCAAACTGATCCACATCTAAATATACAGAGAAACCATTATCAAGTAAGAAGTCAATGCAATCATCAAATGAATCACCCTTCATAAAGCCAAAAACATTTCCAGAAGTCTCAGGAGTGACATAAATAGCTACCAGTCTATACTCATCATCCTCATCTGGATAGTGATCATATAAGGCATACATCTCCTCATTCTCGCTATACACCTGAATAACACCATTCTCATCTGGAGTATATGATGAAGGATTCTCAAGCGTGCTTAAGAATTCAAACTCCATATCACTGCTTGAATTCACCCATTCAGCAACCTCTTCATTATACTTTACAGAGAGTTTGTTTTTCTCATCATAATCATCAAACTCCTGTTCTATTTCGTCATAACTCTTAGAAAGCTCTCTAAGTCTGGATATCTCGAACAAGTCATTATTTTGTGCGATTGCATATAAAAGTAGCACCGCTGTTATAACCAATGCAATCCATGAAACAACAATTTGAAGTGTATCCTTGGTAGTAATCTCCTCAGCAGAAAGCTCCTTCTTACGTGACGTTCCCCACATTATTCCAACTACTGAAAGTGCTGCTGCAAACTCACCCATAATTATTGAACCTGTTGTCAGTAAAAATATTAGAAAAAGCACTGCTACCCCAGTCATAATCCAACACTGCTTTGAATCTCTAGGTTCATCTGTAGACTCAAGAACATAGTCATACTCTGGCATATCTAGGCTGAACTCATCGCTCTCAACAAGCGTATAGGCCTTATATATATGTACAATTTTAAATTTCTTTAGTCTGCCATTGGAATCAGCACCTTGATATAAATCATATCGGGAAGTTTCCTTTATTAACTCAACATCATCATAAACCTTTATTGCAGATACTTCACTGTTGTTAAAACTACGGCAATTAGGATTCTCATTAATCCTGCTAATAATTTTCTTCACATACATAGAAAAATACGCAAGATCATCTACTTTCCTATCCTCTTTATCCTTCTCAAAAACATACTCAGAATTCAAACGCATAGTATATATTCGATTTCCTTCAAAGCAATAAATACGGCGTCGTTCCCAAAAACGAGTTGCGACACCTATAGAAAATACTGGCAAAAAAACCAACATTGCTAATACACAAATTACCATCGCTACGTCACCAACGCAAAGAGCAAGAACTATTGTGACAATTGTTGCTACAAGAATTATCGTGACTAATAATGATATAAGAAAAACATCATTATACATAATAAAGCCATTGCTTTTTGCGGTCTTGTCATTAAAAACCAACACCTTCTGAATCTTTGAATTTTCCATTTCTTTTCCTCCGATGATTATATATCACTATATCCCCATTCATGCTTATTTTATCACGTCTATACTGAATTGTCTTTCTCGAAAATGGGTAATAAAGCCATATATCAAAAAAAGGGGCTGTCTCAAAACAAAATGAGATAGCCCCTATCTTTTTGCAAAAGAAAACGGGTCCCGAAGGGCCCGTTTATTGTTAGAATAATTGTGTGAACCATACTCTAACGTTACAGTCCGACTATAGCAAAAACGGG
>JAZLGO010000083.1:0-10890 GCA_045616305.1 Saccharofermentans sp.
AAGGCCTGAACAATAAGATTAAAGTTGCTAAGAGAGTTGGCTACGGCTACAGAGATGACAATTACTTTTTCACCTTGGTTCGTTACATATCACTTCCTGCTAACTTTATTGTAATCCCACAAAAAATGTGAAGAGCCAAAAAAAAAACAAAACCGCCGCCTCCAAACAACGGAAGCGGCGGTTTTAATATTACTATATAAAAGCAAAGATATTACTGCTGACCGTTCTTATTATAGTTAATAAGACAACCTGCCTTAACAATCTTACGCTCATTCTCAGTCATAGGCTGAATATAAAGCTCTATCTCAACAGCCTTGCCGTTCTTGATTACGTAAGCCGGAATTGAATCAAGCTTATTATCATCAAGGAACTTACGTATACCCGGAACATAGATAAAATCATCTACCTCAAACATAGTAGGCTCACCCTTAAGGTGGAAAGGAACCATACCCCAGTTCATGCAGTTAGATCTGTATCTCTTTGTTGCATATTCCTTTGTAATGTTAGCAAGAGCACCGAGAACTCTCTGACATGAAGCAGCCTGCTCACGAGCAGATCCGTCACCCGGCTTGTTAGCATATACTACAGAACCAATCTCAACATCAGAAGCCTTAACACCTTCCTGACCCGGAATAGTATTAATAACCTTGAAAGCTTCCGTAACAGAAGCATCTGTGTTGCCTTTAAGTCTCATATCCTCGAGATCTCTTACAGCCTTAGATTTTGCAACATAATCAGGATCTCTTCTCGAAAGTGTGAACTCAGCAAGTCCCAAAGGATTAGATCTGAATGATGAAGTCTCACCTGACGGAATAAGCTCATCAGTAGTAGTTACCTCATCAAGTATCTTAGAAGCGACCTTAAGAAGAATATTATCTGAAAGTGCCTCCATCTCCGGCCAATCCTTAATATTAGGGCCGAATCTCAAATCAGAATCAAGATTTGCTTTACCGTAACCGTTATATACACGAGCCTTATATGATTTGTCATCAAATGTGTATTCAGGTACGTCTCCCCAGCAATCAAGTTCTTCGGCTGAAGTAAGTACACCGCCGTTAGCAGCAGTAGCAGCAATAGAACGTGCATCCATAAGTGCAACTGCAGCAAGCTGTCCGTTACCCGGCTTTGAACCTTCTCTGTTAGGGAAGTTACGTGTTGTATGACGTACTGAAAGAGCATTGTTTGCAGGTGTATCGCCGGCACCGAAGCAAGGTCCGCAGAAAGCAGTTCTGATAATTGCACCCGAATCCATAAGATCGGCAAGATAACCCTGACGATCAAGATTAGTAAATACAGGCTGAGATGACGGATAAACAGAAAGATAGAATTCACCGTTTCCGATTGATTTACCCTTTATTGCATGTGCCGCCTCAACAATGTTTGTATAAGAACCGCCGGCACATCCTCCGATAACACCCTGCTGAACCATGAGCTTACCGTCAACAACTTTGTCGAGGAGCTTAAATTCTGCTCTTCCGCCGGCAACCTGATCAGCTGCCTTCTCTGTCTCACGGAGAATATCCTCAAGATTCTCATAGAGCTCATTTATTGTATAAGCATTGGACGGATGGAACGGAAGTGCAATCATCGGCTTAATCTCAGACAAGTCAATCTCAACACAACCATCATAATAAGCTATATCTGCAGGCTCAAGAGGCTTATAGTCATCAGCTCTGCCGTGAACTGTAAGATATGACTTAACATCATCATCAGTTCTCCAAATTGAAGAAAGACATGTAGTCTCTGTTGTCATTACATCAATTCCGATTCTGTAATCGGTTGTCATCTCTGATACACCCGGACCTACAAACTCCATAACCTTGTTCTTTACATATCCGTTCTTAAAGACTTCCTTGATAATTGCAAGAGCAATATCGTGAGGTCCTACACAGGCACTTGGCTTACCTTTGAGGTAAATAGCAACAACTCCCGGATAAGCAACATCATATGTCTGCTTAAGGAGCTGCTTCGAGAGCTCACCGCCGCCTTCACCGATAGCCATTGTACCGAGTGCACCGTAACGGGTATGAGAGTCAGAGCCGAGTATCATCTTACCGCAGCCTGCAAACATCTCACGCATATACTGATGAATAACTGCGATATGAGGCGGAACATAAATTCCACCGTATTTCTTTGCTGCTGACAGACCGAATAAATGGTCATCATCATTAATCGTACCGCCTACTGCACAAAGCGAATTGTGACAGCATGTCAAAACATAAGGAAGAGGGAACTGCTCCATTCCGGATGCTCTTGAAGTCTGAATAATACCGACATACGTAATATCGTGGGATGCCATTGCATCGAACTTAATCTTAAGTGCATCCATATTGCTGTTTGTATTGTGTTTCTCAAGAATACCGTAAGAGATGGTACCCTTCTTTGCCTGTTCCTTGTCTGCGGTTTTACCGGTAAGTGCCTGAACCTTAGCAGCCTCTGCCTCAGCTACTATCTCGGTACCGTTTACAAGATAAACTCCGGAATCGTAAAGCTTCATATATTTTCCTCCGTAATAATATTATGCAATATAACTTGTATAGTTTAGTTTATATGAGCCTTTCTATCAAGCATTATTCATGATACATTTGCATAAAAAAAGGACTGTCGATTAAAACAGCCCTTTGCTTTTTACTTATTTAATTCTGCTTCTTCGAACGGATTGGTGATTTTTTTATAACCGCAATACAAACATTTTCGAATAAAAGCATTACTTACCTGAATGGTATTACCGCATTCCGGGCATAAAGCATTCTTGTTTTCTTCACAACTGATATCAATTACTTCTGTACCATCGAACTTGGCAAGAATGTCTTCATGTGTAATATCGGTGTCTTCAAGATATTGCAACATAGCTACAGTCATTACTTCAAGGTCTTCAACTTCCCTTTTAATAATGTCCCAATCATCTGCTTCCGTATCGCTCGGACTTCCGTATCTGCGGTCATCCTGAACACTCTGATAATTTTTAATAGTTCTCTTAATATAATTGCTGTGATAAAGTGCAGAACCTAAGCCCATAAATCCAACCTCTTTTTCCTGAATTCGCCTTAATTATATCACATATCAGGACAAAGATTCACCTAATTTCACAGGAGTCTCTTTTCCTTCGGAAGAAACTTCAAAAAAATCAGGTCTTATTGCGGCAGCATCCTTGGTCAAAAGAAGGATAATTGTCGATCCGCCGTAAAGAAATTTACCTTTCTCACGTCCTCTGACAAAAGTTCCTTCACCCTGGTTATTGGATATCTTTCCTACAAGCATGGCACCGACTTCCATCTGGACGACTTTGCCGAAGTTTTGAGTGTTAAGGACAGTATACTCACGCGAATTCTCAATAAACACAGGTTCACTGTAAAGAGCAACCGGTCTGACAGTATGTAAAACACCCGGAATAAAGATATTAGGTCCTTTACTTCCGCTGTCAGGGTAACTGTATCTGTGATAATGATTAACACAGAGTCTGAATACAAGACATATTCCGTCGTTAAATTCCTTAGCCAGTTCCTCATCGCGAAGAAGACTCTTTATGCTGTATTTGCTTCCCTTAACCGGAATGACCATATCTTCCTTTATGTGATAGGCAGATAAAAGACCGTCACACGGACTCGGAAGATGTTCGGGATTCATATCGAACGGACGGCATTCAGGTCTGATTCGTCGACAAAAGCAATCATTAAAGCATGTATACTTCTCAGCCTCATACTCAGACATATCGATATTATTATTCTTTATAAACGGCTTTATCAGCGGTTTGGACAGCCCTGTATCCAGAAATTTACCGCACAAATTTGATAATCCCGGCTTAACCAGAACCTTTAGAATTCTGCGACCGCTTCGGGTATTGTATAAATACTCAAGTGACATAAACTTAATCAGTCCTTATCGTATGATTTTCAAAAAGCAAAGTATCAGAACTACCAGTTCTGCCAAGCCTATACCGCACATGATAAATATACCCTTTAATCCA
The DNA here is from genome assembly GCA_045616305.1 of Saccharofermentans sp. Taxonomy (GTDB): domain Bacteria; phylum Bacillota; class Clostridia; order Saccharofermentanales; family Saccharofermentanaceae; genus Saccharofermentans. Next base: position 3,968 of record JAZLGO010000083.1, read on the forward strand.
GGCTTAGGGATTTTAATATTGGCCACAAATGCTATTGCCATTACAAGAAGGAATACAAAATACAAAGGTGTGATGTCGGCTGAAGTTAAGAATTGGCAAAGCATTACGGTAGGAAAAACAAGTGCTGCCGATGTTACAGGGACACCCTGATAATACTTGCGACTGCCTGTCTCGGTTTTCTGTCTTTCCTCTTCCAAAACATTAAAATAAGCAAGGCGAACCATGGCAGCCAAAATGTATACAAGAATAATTGTATAAAATAAGACTGAAGTATAAATATCAAGCTTACGTCCGCCCTTTACCGGTGGTATCTCGTAAATAGTAGGACACACTCTTATCATTGCATTTCCGATACATGCAGGAAGAATACCGAATGCAGCCAAATCCGAAAGAGAATCTATCTGAATACCGAATTTCTTCTGAATATCGGTTCTGTCTGCTTTTGTTCTGGCAACACGCCCGTCAAAAGCATCGCAAAGACCGCAAATCAAGAGAAAAATAACTCCCATATACGGATGTCCGCCGCCGTTAAGCGTAACCATTATGCCAAGGCTTGCTGACAGCAAAGATAAATATGTGAGCCAAACGGTATAATCAAAGAAGCCTAACATTTTTTCCTCCTTATTCTCTTATAAACAAATGCTATGATAATAATTATAGCACTGATAATAACACAACCATAGAACGATATTCCGCGTGCCAGAAGTTCAAGATATGTGGCGAGTTCCTCACCGACAATATTCTCATATCCGTCAAGCATGATATAATCAGCCACTCCGATTGAACCCGGAATAGGAATACAGTTGGAACCCAAAGATACAAAACATTGAGTAATCAATACATCAAAGGCGTTTTTTATTCCGCAATCATGTGCCAGAAATACAAAAAAAGCTACAAAGAACTGTGATAATCTCTGGAAAACATTGAGAACAAAAGCATCAACAAGCATTCGTTTTTTACCATAGATGGTCTCAGCACATTCTTTATACTCCGCCATAGTCTCATTCAGCTTCTCACACAACTTCTCACATCGGTGATGTGTCAGAAGGTGAATTCTCTCAAAGAAACGAAGAAAACCGTTACAAATCTTATAGAAAACCTCTGCCTTTTTAAGCAAAAGGAAAAATGCAACAGCCAACGCTACAAGAACAACAGAACCGATAACAATGAGAAGCTTCGATAATGTTTTCATCTTCAAAACAATGTCCAATCTGAATATTGAACATATAAATCCAAGGAAAAGTAACGCAAGAGTATACATTATTAAATTGACAAGAAGAGTAACCGTTACTGCCGTGCCCGGGATATCATCCTGCAACATAAAATATGCACTGGCAGGCTGGCCTCCCGATGCAGAAGGGGTAATTGCAGAGAAATACACATCGGCTGCACCGTAAACCGTGCCCTGTATACGACTTCTTTTATATCCGATTGCAGCAGCAATTCGTCTTACGGCCGCACCTTCAAAGCCAATATATCCAAGCATGCAAAGAGCTGCACCGGCAACCCATCTTTTGTCGGATTCTACGACAAAGGTTTTAAATTCTTCCAAGGAGAAAGACGCACTCTGAGCTATTACCGCCCAAATGCTCAAACCTGAAATCAATATTGAAATTATTATCCAAAATATCTTTTTTTTGCTCATTACTTCTTTTTTGAGTCATCAGAATAAACTTACAAGTTTAATATACTCACAAGTGTTCAGACATTATAACAAAAAATACATATAACTGCTATTAAAAATAATTGAGACAGCATTAAAAATTGTTCTTGCCGTACATTGGGCGCGTTAATCGCCTTCTATTACCGCAAGTGCCAGGATACCGACAATAACCATTGTTATAAAGATGTATTGCTTTCGAGTCAGCTTTTCGCGAAGGAAAATACGAGATAAAAGCAGTGAAACTACACATACAGACGATATAATCGGGGCAGCAATGGCTCCGTTTCCGCTCATGGCATAAACATATGTCAGCTGACCTGCAGTCTCACAAACAGCAGCAATCGTCTTGTCTCGCTGAGTTTTTATATTAAATTTAACTCCGCGAACGCACATATAAATGAACAGAATGAGGCCGAAAATCGCAAACGTAATCTCATACGATGTGTTGGCTACATTCTCTATCGTTTCTTCAGTTACATTAACAAGCGGCGTAGAAGATACGTCTTCGAGATAGAAAACATCAAGAAAACTTCCCACAGCATCCAAAATTGCGTACATAAACGGCATAATAAATGCTATTATTGCCATTTTACGGCCAAGCTTCCTGTGACGCGCAGTAGCACCATGGTTCTCAAGAAAACCGATTCCGACAATTCCCGCAACTATTACAAGAATAGCTGCCACTGAAGGCGCGGATATCGATTCTTTAAGGAAAATAACACACAATAACGAGCAAAGCGCTCCTGAAGTATTCTCAATCGGATCTGATATTGATTCCTCTATAAAGCGCATTCCGAAAAAGGAAAAAGCCATCGATATAATATAAAGCATCGACACCGGAAGGTATCTGATAAGATTAATCGGATCATAGTTTATATCCATGCAAAGAATCGTAAAAATTGCATGAATACCCATGACCGCACCGACAAGAACGCATATCTTAAGATGCGCATATCTCTCGTCGGGGCGTGCGCCTTTTTTGTAAAAAAGCTCGGCAAGACCCCAAATAATCGTTGTCGCAACAGTAAAAAATAACCACATAACATTAATCCCCCCATGAAAAATCAATTCATTATATATAAATTTTTTCTTCTCGAAAAGGGGAAAATTTATACTATATCGAAGTCACATAGAAGAGACAGAAATCTCACGAATGTTATTACTCGAAGATAAATACATTCCAAGAAAGAGGATTTACGTGAGTCTCACAAATGCCGTTATCCAATTTGCAGTCATTTAATTCACGAGGTGCATAAATCTCATCATTGCCGTAGGCGCTCTTCTCATCATGACCGTTAGCGCAAATCTCCGTATGACGGCAGGTTGTAAAGCCTTCAAAGCCTCTGACATCAAGTGAAAGCGGATAACCGTCTGTCTCATTTTTATTTATGGCAAATATGGTCAATCTTCCGTTCTCTTTATCATACGCAGAAGCTGAATCTACATACGGAACGCCTTCTTTTGTGCGATACTGTGAAGTATCATCTATGGCATAGCCCGGTATATCGAAGGTTTCCGACTCGCAGCTTACACGCATTGATGTACCGCGTGCATAAGTAATAAGCTGCATTAATGCATAATGAGATGCGCTTCTCCAAACATTATCGTGATTAGCTGAGCACAATGCGCCGAGTCCGCCCGTCATACAAGCAATCTTAACTCTGTCAGCATGACGAAGGAATGCAAGCTGAATTGAAACCATAGACAACATTTGGAGCATATCTCCGCCCGGAAATTCACGCTCAGGCATCTTATCCGGATCATGAAGAATATACTTACGCTCAGGATTAACTGCATAATGTACACGAGCCATATTATAGACACCGTTACCCGGATTTAACGGCTGATTGTCACGCATCATTGCGCCGTATTCATCAAAGGAAATCATCATTTTCTTCGGTGAACGATGCTTCGCTTGTATGTAATCACATGCAGCAATCTCAAAATTAATAAAATCCTCATAGAAAAGCGAACCGCCGAGAAGAGCCTTTATATCTCCCGGAGGAGCACTGTGATAGTGATGAAGCGAGAGATAATCAACCGTGTCATAGCACTGATCAAGTACGGTTGCTTCCCATTCTGGGAAATGGTCCATAAACATAGCCGAGGAACCGCACGCAGCAGTCTCGATTGTCGGATCAATCCATTTCATTGCTTTGGAAGTTTCATGACACAAAATGCCGTAGCCGCGAGGATCCTTCTCATGTGACCCCAACTGCCAATGGCCGTCCATCTCATTTCCGAGATACCATGTCTTTACTCCGTATGGCTTCTCGTGTCCGTACTTACGACGCAAATCCGACCAATAGGTACCGCCCTCATGGTTTGTATATTCAACGATATCCATTGCATCCTGCATCGAGCCCGTACCCAGATTTACGGTATAAAGCGGATTAGTTCCTACCTTCTCAGCCCATGTAAGATATTCATCATGTCCTACATCATTCTTAATATACTGATACCATGCCGGATCAAGGTGAGTCTTGCGCTGTTCCATAGGTCCTATTGAATCCTTCCACTGCCACGCGGAAACAAAATTTCCGCCCGGAAGTCTCACTGCCGGAAGATTGGTTTTCTTAAGTGCATTTATAAAATCCGTTCTGAAGCCCTGTTCATCCGCAGTCGGATGCTTCGGATTAAACATGGTACCGTTTACCATAGTACCTATCGGCTCCAGAAAAGCCGAGAAAAGCCTCGGTGATATCTCACCTGTCTCAAACTTAGGATGTACTGTAATACGTGCTTTACCTGCCATGCTAACTTATCCTTCTTTCGTTTGTTTTATTTATATTTTCGAAAAGCTTAACTTTCAAGTGTTCGGCGACTCGGCTAAACTGTCAACCGGCCTGCTGATTGCCGCCGGTTGAGATCCTCTTAATCCATTTTCGCGTCTTAAGCCTGTAAATACACCACAATGTCTTAATGATCTGATCCGACTTAAGGAAGAAATAAACCCAGAACGGCGACATTTTCCAATAAAAGCCCGCTATTATTCCGAGCGGAAGCGCTATAACCCAAAGAAAAATATTATCTGTGAGCATCAGCATCAGGGTGTCACCGCCGCCGCGCAAAACGCCTTTGGTCATAATGCTGTTCGTAGCTTGGAAAATAATAATAAGGCTTATGGAATTAAGTAATGAATATGCAGTCTGTATCGTCTCAGGAGAAGCCTTCTCACCGAACAGATTTACCATAGGGGTTCTTGTCAAAATAATAAACAAAGCAGACAGTGCTCCCAATACCAATCCCAACAGGAGAAACAGCCATCCCTGTTCTTCAGCTTCATCCTTTTTGCCTTTACCGAGTGTCTGTCCGGTAATGATTGCGCCTGCCTGACAAACTCCCTGTATAACTACCGTACTCAACTGCTGAGTCGTAGTTGTAATTGAGTTGGCAGCTACAAACACAGCACCGAGATGCCCTATTACCATAACGATTGCATTATTACCCAAAGCTACCATAGCATCGCTTATCAGAACAGGAATGCAAAAATGCATATACTCACCGATAATTGATTTTGTCTTCATAAAGAAGTGCTTAAATTTAAATGAAATCTTCTTATCGACAACCAAAAGGTAAAAAATAACCGCCGCCGACTCAACTATTCTGGCTATAAGTGTTGCTATTGCCGCGCCCTCAATACCGAGTCTCGGTGCACCGAAGTGCCCGAAAATAAACATATAGTTAAAAAGCAAATTAACAAAAAATGCCCCGATTGAAACAAACATCGGATAACGTGACTGTCCGGTACAGCGCAAAATAATCGTAGCCACCAACGACAGTCCCAAAAAGAAGAACGTCAAAACCGAATACTTAAGATATCTGCTGCCCAAGCCGATTAGAAGTGCATCATCCGTATACATTTTCATAACCAAACTCGGTGCAAAAAAAGTAAACAATGCAAAAACCAACGCAATGAGAAGCGTCAATCTGAGCGCTATGCTGACAGTCTGCTTAAGTGATCTGTCTGCATTCTCTTCATCCTCGTGAATTTTAATCATACCCAGATATCTGGAAATCAAAACAGATGCCCCCATTCCGAGTCCCATACAGAATATCTGAAAAAAAGATATAAATGCAGAAGCGAGTGAAGTAGCCGCGAAAGCGCTCTCACTGACTCTGCTTATCATTACATTATCAAGAAGTCCTACCGCTACAGTAATAAATGTCTGAAGTGCAATCGGATACCCTAACAAAAAGACACTCTTATAGAATGGCTTTCTTCCCTTGAAAATTCTCATAAAAAACCTCGCTAATCCCACAATACATTACTAGTGTAGCAAAGCGTTAAAGTAAAAAAAACAAGACAATTTGCATTATTTTATACGATAAACTATTTGTCAGAGTTTAAATATTATCGTAGGCAGGCAGTACGGACGCGGGGCGGAGCGGCAGGGATAGGCGGCAGTACGGACGCGAGGCGGAGCGGCTGGGATAGGCGGCAGTACGGACGCGAGGCGGAGCGGCTGGGATAACCGGCAGTACGCACGCGAGGCGGAGCGGCTGGGATAAGCGGCAGTACGGACGCGAGGCGGAGCAGATGTGAGGCATCAGTTTTCTTCTCCGTTCAAAATGAGACATTTACGCTTAAAATCAATTCTGGCCTTGTAGAAAAATCTCTTATCTATAAGTTACAAAAGATATCCGTTACTTCACTCTCAGTTTGACCGCATTTGTCAGCTATCATCTTTATGGAATGAACAGGAGTATCCGCAAGAATAAAATCATAGTCCGTAAATATCCCAATCCATTTTTTATGAAAATAACTACGCCTCATCAAGAGAATATCAATGAAAATACATATACCGATAAAAACACAAAACGAAATTGCATCTTCCAATGATGTTCTGATATTGGTTATTTCTGTTAAAATCATCAAAATGCTCAATTCCAAAAAAAGAATCGTCCTATCCACTTATCCCCTTCCCAAACATCCAAAAAGAAATAAGCAATCAGACAACTTGCGGCGATCGGAGCCGCAATGCAAATCTCACCAAAATCGAGGAAAAATCTCACCCTTGGGTGAGAAAAATGGCTGTTTTTGGTGAGATTCTGTTGGCCGTCCGCACGCGGCGCCTCCCATGAATCAAATCTCACCAAAATCAAGGAAAAATCTCACCTTTGGGTGAGAAAAATGGCTGTTTTTGGTGAGATTCTGTCAGCCGTCCGCACGCGGCGCCTCCTGTGAACCAAATCTCACCAAAATCGAGGAAAAATCTCACCCTTGGGTGAGAAAAATGGCTGTTTTTGGTGAGATTCT
>JAZLGO010000084.1:0-14805 GCA_045616305.1 Saccharofermentans sp.
TTCTAACGCAATTTGTTCTCGGCGAGCGCCTCCAACACACTGCAATTCCGCAAGGTGTGTCCATAAAATTTGAAGAAAAAACGTTAATTCTTGCGGAATTTACAGTTGGAAACAACAATTTCGCAAGGTGTGACTGAAAACAGGGTTTTCAGTGATTCTTGTTGTCTCTGGTTTGAATATAGAAAGCCATAATAAACGGGGCCTGCCTCTCTGTGAATTAATCACTTTTGAGACAGCCCCCCCTGTAAAACAAATATTTTTTCAGTTAAAATCAGATTTTGGCAGCTGCTTTAATCTTATCAACAAGATCGAGCTTCTCCCACGGGAAACCGCAATCGTTACGACCGAAGTGACCGTAAGCAGCAGTTTTACCATAAATAGGAGTTCTCAAATTCAAATTGGAAATAATAGCCAACGGTCGTAAATCAAATACAGAATTTAAGATTTCTGATATCTTAACATCATCAATAATTCCTGTTCCAAAAGTATCAACCATTACAGAAACCGGCTTTGCAACACCGATGGCATATGCAAGCTGAATCTCACACTCCTTTGCAAGTCCAGAAGCGACTACATTCTTTGCAAGATATCTTGCCGCATAAGCAGCAGAACGGTCAACCTTCGTCGGATCCTTTCCTGAGAATGCACCGCCGCCGTGACGACCGAAGCCGCCGTAAGTATCTACAATAATCTTTCTTCCTGTAAGTCCTGAATCACCCTGAGGTCCGCCTACAACAAATCTTCCTGTAGGATTTACATAAATCTTCGTATTCTCATCAATAAGCTCTGTAGGTATAATCGGATAAATCACATTCTCTTTAACGAACTTCTCCAACTCATCAGCTTCAATATTCGGACTGTGCTGAGTTGAAATTACTACTGCGTCAATTCTCTTAACCTTATTACCGTCGTATTCTACAGTAACCTGGCTCTTACCGTCCGGTCTGAGAAAATCTGCATTTCCGCTCTTTCTGACATCAGCAAGTTTCTTGGTAAGCTTATGCGCAAGACTTATCGGAAGAGGCATAAATTCTTCAGTATCATCATTGGCATAACCGAACATCATACCCTGATCTCCTGCACCTAACTCATACGGATCGGTATCGCCCTTCTTGGCTTCATAAGATTTATCAACACCCATGGCAATATCAGGTGACTGCTCATCAATCGAAGTCAATACCGCACAAGTCTTATAATCAAAGCCTGAATCCTTTCCGTCATAACCGATATCTTTTATTTTCTCTCTTACAATCGTAGGAATGTCAACATAGGCAGAGGTTGTAATCTCTCCCATAACCAAAACCATACCGGTTGTACAACAGGTCTCACATGCAACTCTTGCTTTTGGATCCTGAGCAATAATAGCATCAAGAATTGAATCAGAAATCTGATCACACACTTTGTCAGGATGACCTTCAGTAACAGACTCTGAAGTAAACAACCACTTACCGTCTCTGTTTCTCATACCTGTTCCTCCTTAAATGAATACGGCAAACATGCCAAACTTTCAAACTGCTATTTTATCATTCAATTTCATCAATGTCAAAAAACTACTAAATTGTCGATTTTCGGCTTAAATTGTCGAATTTTAGCAGTATTTTTTTGCTTAGTAACTGGTCTAGAATAAATTCAGTTCCACGAAGGAGAACAAAAATCAACACGAAAGGAGACGCACGTAAATGGCTTCGGCAATTGTAACAATTATAGAAGATAGATATATAGAGAAAACCGCTGTTGACCGTCTGAAGGTATTATTCCCGAATCATTATATTTTTGCTTTACATTTGTTTGACGATAATGGATTTATCGATTCCGAGACTATAAAAATTCCGACATCAATACATATTATTTTCGACAATACAAGATACGATAAATCCGAGATTGAAGATTCGGTTAATAATATTTTCGGGAATAAAGCACATATAATCTTCCACAAGCTGAGAACAAAAGAATCTGCAGATTGTATTTACTTTCCCGATATAGTTGACTCTGTTTTGGCATCAGAAAAGACATTAATCAACTCGTATTCAGACGCGCCGGGTTTCATTAACAATGCTTTCGGCAGAACAAATATAGTGTTTGTTTTTACTTCCGTAGAGAATCGTGAGAAGTACATTAAAGAATTAACCTCCGAATTGTTATCTAATGCTGATATCACGATAAGACTCAACCTTATGCCGGATTATAAGTGGCCTGCATTTACTTTTTGTTCTCCCTCAACGGAACTGAAGAATCGAAGTGAGACAGAAATCGGAAGTTTTACGCGGCTCATGCAGACAATTGAAAACAATTATGAAAACAACATAAAAATTCTTGATTATTGCAGTATGGATAACTTCGGATACATGAATCCCGGGCCGTTCAATGAAGGAGATGAAATATTTAATTATCACTTTGATTCTGTATTAAGACTTATCGACTCAGCTAAAGATTTATTAGATGACACATCGATAATAACAAATCTTTTAATAGTAGTTCAGGACTACAGAAGGAATGAAGCTAGAATGATTGCTCAGAAAGCCGATAACATTATAGTTCTGCTTTCTCAAAACAGTTCTGTAAATCAGAGATTTCTGACAGAGGAATTAGCACTTTTGCAAAAATCGCTTCCTTCAACCACAACATACAGACAATTCAGCATATAAACAGGAACAATAAAAAATGAATAAAGATGAATTAGATAAGATAAAGGAAAAACTTACTTATTTTGTTTTGAATGCCATAAAAACAGAATGTGAGCCTGATGATGACAGGCTTAAAGAGATAATCTCAGATATTGTAAGTGAGGAATTAGGCGAATATAACCTGCCTCTTGAACAAAAAATCCAAATGGCAGGAAATATATTCAACAGTCTGAGAAGACTTGATTGCATTGAACCGCTTATGGAGGACCCTTCAGTTACTGAGATTATGGTAAACGGACCTAAGAACATTTTCTATGAGAAAAACGGAAAACTCTATCAATCTGAATTGAAGTTCAGAGACAGCGAGTCCCTTCAAACGATTATATCGTGTTTCTTTGCCAATCGTAACCGACCATTAAACGAAGCAAATCCGATATCCGATTTAAGACTTCCGGACGGTTCGAGAGCAAATGCCGTTCTTCCTCCGATTGCACCGGACGGTCCCATTCTTACCGTTCGTAAATTCACCGGAATCTCGCACGATATAGTTACAATGATACGTTCAGGGTTTATCTCTGAGGAGGCTGCCAGATTCCTGAGTGAATGTGTAAAAAACAAAAAAACAATATTTCTGTGCGGAGGTACCGGAAGCGGAAAGACAACGTTTCTTAATACTCTTTCTTCTTTTATACCGCAGGATGAACGTGTAATAACAATCGAAGATTCTGCCGAGCTTAATCTTCAGGGAATTAAAAACCTTGTTCGCATGGAAGCTCGTCTTCCCGGACCTGACGGAAGCGGTGAAATAAATATAGGCGATATGATTAAGGCGGCATTAAGAATGCGCCCTGACAGAATTATCGTAGGCGAAGTAAGAGGCAAAGAAAGCGCCGATATGATGCATGCACTTAATACCGGACATCCGGGATCTATGTGTACGGGGCATGCTAACTCCTGCTTCGAAATGCTGGAACGTCTTACCGGCATGGTAATAGCTGGCTCTTCACTGCCCTACGAAGCAGTAATATCACAAATATCAATGGGTATCGATTTAATTATTCACATTACCAGAAGTCGTGAAGGAAAAAGATATATTGATGAGATATCATCTGTACTTCCGAACAACGGACTTGAGTTTAAACTCAAAAATCTCTATATCAATCGAGGAGGCGATATACTTGAACGCAAAGCATCAATTGAAGAACTTAAAGAAATCGCTGAGTACCGCGGTTAAATCATTCAAAGCTTCAGGTTCTCTAAGTTATTTTCTTACAATCAATATTTGGCTGCTTCCGATATTCGCATTTATTATCTATTTACTTTCATCGATGTTTATCCTGAGTAAAACCATTCGACTGATAATATGCTTACCGTTAAGTTTTTTTCCTTGGAAAGAATTTCTAAGTAAACTTTATGAAGGAAGAAACAAGCACTTACGTACTCAATTACTCGTACTCCTACAAGTTTTGTGTACCGGTGTGAGCAGCGGATATTCTCTCGAGAAATCCCTATGCTTAATAAGACCTGTTATGGAACACACATTCGGAAAAAAATGTCCGCTTATAAAGCCGCTTATAGCACTTGAGAACGATATCAGTATTCATCTCGGCTTGGAGAAAGCTTTGGATAATTTCTCTCACAGCATAAAATTTCCTCAGACTATTCCGATTTTTCACGCATTGGGACTGTCCGAGAAAATCGGCAACAGCACTCTTGCGATTCTCAGAAGCAGCTGTCAGATGCTGTCTGACTTAAATGCAGTCCAAACAGAAATAAATGCCGCCAATGCCGGTAAAAATGCAGAAGCAGTTATACTCTGTCTTATGCCGTTTGCTATAACCTTCTCACTTAATCAGATGAGTAAGGAATATATAAACGAAGCACAAAATACTTTTAAAGGTTCTGTTCTTTTGGGAATTGCTTTTGTGGTATGTATCATTACGACAGCACTTCTTCTGAGATATATGTCACATTCCGAAAAGAAACCCAATCATAACAAAACCTTCAATAGCAATACTAAGAAACCCAAGAAATACTATTTAACAAATATAATCCAAAGAGTAATGCCAAACAGTTTCATATCAAGCAGACATAATACTTTCAGCGAGTTGTATTTTGATTCCAAAACAGGATACGAGCTTTATCTCAGAAAACTTACTGTTGTTGTGTCTGTCGGATTCACCATAACTGCTTTGATTTTAAGACTATCAGGTAATCCGTTATGGCTTTCACTTTTTGTTATACCGCTATTTATATTTCTGCTGAATCATGATCTTACAAGCGAACTTGAACTTAAAAGAGAAAACTTGATGAAGGATATTCCTCTATTTATTTGTCTGATAACTACGCTTTTGGAAGCCGGATTACAACTTCCCAAAGCAATCAATATATGTTCCAGAGCATTCAGTAAAGATTCATCATTGAATGAAGAAATCGACAATCTTCGAGCGATGATAATCAGCGGTGCATCTGCTTCCGAAGCTGTGGAACGCATGTCAATTCACATTCAGATTCCGGAGGCTCAGGCTGCTTTCCTTCTTATAGCACGCTACGGAAGACTGGGAACATCAGAAGTATTAAATCTGTTGTCAATACAGTCCTCCTCATGCTGGAATCTTTGTCGCAATGCTGCACGCAAAAAGCAGGAACGCGAAGCTTTGGCTTTGCTTCTTCCTATGACTTTAGACTTTGTTGCCGTGCTTCTCGTTGCTATTACACCCGCAATTATTTCATTAGGCATTTAGATAAATCGAAAGGAGATAGACATATGAAAACATTCAAAGCAAAAAACGGAATGGGTACAGTCGAGATAGTAATAATTATTGCTGTCTTAGTAGGACTTGCACTGATTTTCAGAGAAGGATTGATGAATTACGGAAAAACCGTAATGCAGTTCTGCTTTGATACTTCAAAAATCCAAAGTGCATTTGGTCATTAATTAATATTATTAAATATTGTTTTAAATAAGAAAGGTAGAAAATATGCAGGTTAAAAAGGGACCGTATGGAATATTCATAACTGAATCAGTGTCTGCTGAAGATTTCAGCAAATATGCCTTTGAAATAATTAATTCTTTTGTTAATCACGTCACTGTAACCGTTTATGCTTATGAATATCTAAACCATATTGAATTATCTTACGACATCAGTACTCTTACCGCCTTTGATAAACTCATAAATAAGCAAAAAAACTTAAAGAAGCAAAGATTATATGTTCGTAAAATGATAGGTTCCCTTATAACCGGCATAATAAACGGTTTGGATTATTTGCTTGTTCCGATCAACTGGATTATTGACATAGATAATATCTATTTTGATGAAAATAATGACACTTTTAAATTCATTTATATTCCGACAGCAAAAGGAAGTAATGAGATGAAGTTATCATCCGATTGTCAGAATCAGGTTGAAAAACTTATAAATATTGAAACGATTAAGACTCATTTGTCAGAGGATGAGATTAACTCAATTTCATATTATTTTCGCGAGAAAAATGAAGAAAAGCTTCTTCAACTTGCAAATAATCTGTGCTCTGATGCGGAATTCACAACACAAACAAAATTATCACACAACAACGCCAATCAGAGAGAAAACATTACATGCATTGCTGCAATATCAATCCTCGTTATAATTGCTTTCCTGAATTATATTAAATTATCCAAAATAACAGGATTGATTATTGCAGTTATTGCATTAATATCTTTTGGCATTTTGCAAAAAGAAAAAATCCTTTTGTTATTGAAGAAAAATATAATTCAAAATGAAGACAAAACCAATCTGCGAACTGAAATTCTATTTGAAGATAAAGGTTCGGATACTCCGGACTTTAAATATGCAACCATTTCTTCCGTATCAAAAATAAACGGTGAATTCATAAAAAAGTCGCTCATATCCGACTCTGTTACAATCGGTTCCGATTGCTTCCTTTCAGATATAGTAATCGATTCTGAAGACATATCTCCGCTTCATGCCAAAATAAGCATAAGCGAATCAGGATATACTCTTACCGATTTATCCCAAAACAATACTACTTACCTGGAAAACAAAAAAATAACTCCGAATAAAACCTACGAGATAAAAAACGGAGAACTTATAACGTTCGGAAAATATGATTTTGAATTTAAGACAGCAAATTAATTTATCTTTTTCTCGGCTTTTAACTCTGCCAATTTCTCCTTACGTTCAGCAGAACCAAAGCGTTCAATTGCTGCAATTCGCACATTTGCTCTCTTTATTCCAAGCTCTGCATCACGAGAATTCTTATCAGCTTTATACAATTCATTAAAATACATATACGAATCTATAGCCATAGTAGCATTAACGTCTTCAGGAAATTCAAACGAATTACAAATAACACGTATAAATTTTTTGCTTATCTCGGCATAACCTTCAGAGAAAACACAGTATCTGATATCATTATCAATCTTTAAATGACCTATACCCGGGATTAAACCGACTATCATAGGAAGATGCCCTGCCATAACACCCATCTCACCGTCAGATGTAGGAAGCACACAAACATCCACCATATCATCAAACGCCTTTGAATACGGTGTTACTATCTCAAGTCTAATTTTATTTCCTTTTACTTCAGCCATTTATTTATCCCGCAATATTAATTATTCTCGCTTCTGTATGAATTAACAACATCATCGATGTCACCCTTCATAAAGAAATGCTGCTCAGGAATATGATCCAAAGAACCGCTCATTATCTCACCGAAAGCCTGAACCGTTTTCTTAATCGGTACATATCTTGGTGCAAAGCCTGTCGAATCGGCAGTAACGAAGAAAGGCTGTGAGAGAAACTTCTGTACCTTTCTTGCCCTTGATACAGTCTGTCTGTCCTTCTCTGATAATTCTTCCATACCGAGAATAGCAATGATATCCTGAAGTTCCTTGTATCTCTGTAATGTTTCCTGAACCATTCGTGCAACCTGATAATGTTCACTTCCGACTACATTTTCGGTAAGAATTCGTGAAGAAGATTCCAACGGATCAACTGCCGGATATATACCAAGCTCAACAACACTTCTTGACAAAACAATATTTGCATCGAGATGCGCAAAAGTCGTAGCCGGAGCAGGATCAGTCAAGTCATCGGCAGGTACATATACAGCTTGAATTGAAGTAATAGAACCATTTTTTGTAGAAGTAATTCTCTCCTGAAGCTGACCTACTTCATTGGCAAGAGTCGGCTGATAACCTACGGCAGAAGGAATTCTTCCCAAAAGCGCAGATACCTCTGAACCGGCCTGAACAAAACGATAAATGTTATCTATAAACAAAAGAACATCCTTCTTCTTAACATCACGCAAATATTCAGCCATCGTAAGTCCCGTAAGAGGAGCTCTCATTCTTGAACCGGAAGTCTCGTTCATCTGTCCGAATACCATTATAGTTTTATCAAGAACTCCGGATTCCTTCATCTCATTCCAAAGGTCATTACCCTCTCTCGAACGTTCACCTACACCGGTAAAAACAGAATAACCGCCAAGCTCAGATGCGATATTTCTTATGAGCTCAAGAATAAGTACCGTCTTACCTACACCTGCACCGCCGAAAAGTCCGATTTTACCACCCTTAGCAAAAGGAACAAGCAAATCGATTACTTTAATTCCGGTCTCAAGAACAGACTCATTCGGGGCTTGACTTGTAAAAGAAGGTGCCTCTCTGTGAATAGACCACATGTCTTCGCTTTCAACAGGACCTAAGCCGTCAACCGTGTCACCTGTTGCATTAAAAATACGACCCATTATATTCTCTCCGACAGGAACCTTTATAGGAGAACCCATCGATTCCGCATCTATACCTCTGCGCAAACCTTCTGTAGGATTAAAGGAAACACAACGAACTATACCTTCACCGCGTTGCTGTAAAACCTCAGCCATAACTACCGCATTATCTGTCTTAATCTTAACAGCATCGTTAATATGAGGTACATCGCCCTTATCAAATCTGCAATCTATTACAGGTCCTATTACACTTACAACTTTACCAATAGCCATAAAGCCACCTCTATCCTACTAAATCAAATATTGTTTGCCTGTTCGGCACCGTTTATAATTTCAGTCAATTCATTCGTAATCTTTGCCTGACGTGCTCTGTTACTTTCAAGCTGAAGTTTACGCATCATTTCTCTTGCATTATCTGTTGCATTATCCATAGCCTGAAGTCTCGACGTCTGTTCACTTGAATAAGACTCAACCATTGCGCCGTAAATAATGGCATTAATATATGTATCTACAAGGAAGTCAAATACCTGTGCCGAATCAGGATAACACGACAAATCATCAGTCG
The DNA here is from genome assembly GCA_045616305.1 of Saccharofermentans sp. Classification (GTDB taxonomy): domain Bacteria; phylum Bacillota; class Clostridia; order Saccharofermentanales; family Saccharofermentanaceae; genus Saccharofermentans. The sequence goes on from JAZLGO010000084.1 coordinate 8,923, forward strand.
CGCCGTCATTATCATTTATTATGTCATCCTCGAAAAGAGACGATACGGATTTTAAATCAACAGGTAAAAGTCTCTTTACCTCCGGTACCATGACACCGCCTTTTCCGACTCTGGTATAAACAAGATATACCAAATCACATTCCTGATGTATGAACTTATCACGCACAATGGCACTGACACGCTTAGCATCAGAGTAATCCGGCTCGGAAATGTTATATGAAAACTCAGTATCAACAATATAGCCGTCCCTTAGCAGTTTCTCCTTAGCAACACTTCCGAAAACATAAAGCTTGTACTCAGTCAGAACATTCTTGGCTGAATTCTCCAGAATCTTTGACTGAACATGTTCTTCAGCAGCATGTACTATATTATTGTTATACGAACCTGCCAAGCCCTGATTACCGCTGATTACAAAATAAGCAATTTTCCAGGCCTCGCCCTTCTTCTTCGGAACAATCTTATAATACGGATTGCTTACATCGGTATCGCTGTTACAAATATCAAACATACTCTTAGCTGCCAGAGCAAAAAAAGGAATAGAATTATCAAGCATTACCCTTGAACGACGCATTTTGGCCGCACTGACCAGCTGCATAGCAGCAGTCATCTGAGTAATGTCATTGACACTTTTTATTCTTTTTTTAATCGCATTAATGTTTTCCATTTAATATAACCAAATCACAACTGTTCCTGATATTCAGGATGCAAACTGATATACTCCTTCTTAAACTCAAGAAGCAACACATCAAGCTGACTCTTTACTGAATCACTGAATTCTCCGCTGTTAGCAATTGTCGAATAAACAGAACGTTTCTTCATTCGAACATAAGCCAAGAATTCCGTAAAATAATCCTTTATGTCTTCCTTCTCAAGGAAATTCATGCTGTCACTGGTAGCCATATACAAAAGAACTACCTGTTCCTCCATTGAATACGGAGCAAACTGTTCCTGTTTAAGAACTTCATTTAAAACTATTCCACGTTTAAGTTGAGTTCTCGTATTCTCATCCAAATCAGAACCAAATTGAGCAAAAGAAGCCATCTCTCTGGCCTGTGCCAATGCAATACGGAGCGGACCGCCGACCTTCTTGGTAGCCTTACACTGAGCAGCACCGCCTACACGTGATACAGAAAGTCCGACATTTACAGCAGGTCTCTGACCTGAGAAAAACAACTCAGGAGCAAGATAAATCTGTCCGTCGGTAATAGAGATTACATTGGTCGGAATATATGCAGAAATATCATCTCCGAGAGTCTCAATTATAGGAAGAGCCGTAATCGAACCACCGCCGAGCTTCTCAGATAATTTAGCAGAACGCTCAAGGAGACGTGAATGCAAATAGAATACGTCACCAGGATACGCTTCACGTCCCGGTGGTCTTCTGAGCAACAAAGAAATAGCTCTGTATGCCTGAGCATGCTTACTTAAATCATCATAAACAATAAGAACATCCTTATTATATTCATACATAAATTCTTCAGCAACAGCACATCCTGAGAAAGGCGCAATATACTGAAGTGAAGCCGACTGTGAAGAACTTGCGGCTACAACTACCGTATAATCCAAAGCTCCGTTCTTCTCAAGAAGATTTACCGTAGACACAATTGTAGACATTTTCTGTCCGATTGCCACATAAACACAAAGAACATCTTTGCCTCTCTGATTAATAATAGTATCTAAAGCAATTGCCGTCTTACCGGTCTGCCTGTCACCGATAATAAGCTCTCTCTGCCCACGGCCGATAGGTGTAAGTGCATCGATAGCAGTTATACCTGTGTGAAGCGGTTGATTAACAGGAGAACGCTCTACTATAGTCGGAGCAGGATACTCAATAGTTCTCTTCTTTGTGTACCTTATCATTCCCTTTCCGTCAATCGGATTACCCAAAGGATCAACAACTCTTCCAAGAAGGCCGTGTCCTACAGGAACAGATACTGTAGTCTCAGTACGTGTACAAACAGTTCCCTCATTAACCATATTCTCCCCGGTAAGCAAAACAACACCTACCTGTTCTTGTTCAAGGTTCATAGCAATACCGATTGCACCGCCTGCAAAAACAATAAGCTCGGAAGCCATACAATGGTCTAATCCCTTAACGATGGCTACACCGTCGCTTAAACTGTATACAACGCCAACTTCCTCAATGGTTGTAATATTTTTAAATGCGTCCTGTACTTTTTTGCGAACATTCTGAAGTAATTCTTCATCATCATCAATATCGTTATTAGGATCTGCACTCCAAAGATAATCGTTATTAAGGCTGGCTGCCGGAGTCTCATCAAATCCTGACAAAGCTTCATGAATGCTCTTTTTTATCTCTTCAGGAGAAAAACCTGTTATTTCCTCTTCATTCCCGTCAAAATTCGACTGAGAACGTGTTCTCTTTACAAAATTCTTTATTCTGTCGAGCTGTCCTTTAACACTGTAATCATAACGCTGATCAAGACAAAAAATCACAACACCGCCGACAAGAGAAGAATCTCTCTCACTCACATAGGTGTAATCGGCTATTTTTTTTATCTCAGCAAAGCTCTGAACAATTAACGGTATTCTCTCATCAGTAACATCATCGGCAACCAAGACACGTAATTCAATTTTATCGTCAATTGGATTATTCAAGCTTATTCACCTCTGCTTTCAGCATATTCGCTGTATGTCTGTCACTGATTTCCTTAAGAGTCTGCTCTGATACAACATCACCGATAACCTTCTCGGTAATCTCTACTGCCAAGTCTGATATCTCATCCTTCATTTCCTCAAGAGCAACCTTCTTCATTCTCTTAGCTTCTTCTTCAGCTCTCGCAATAATCTCACTTGCTTCTTCGTTAGCCTTCTGAATTATGAAATCGGCATTTTTCTGAGCATCAACCTTTGAATCTTCAATAATTGTGTTGGCCTTTTCCTTTGCCTCTTCGATACTGACACTGCTCTTATCGAGATTTGCCTTAGTTTCTTCCTCATACTTCTTGGCATTATTCATACTGTCCGTAATAATCTTCTGTCTTCCCTCAATTACCGACACAAGCTTCTTATGTACGAAAAGCTTATAGCAAATATAGAAAATCAGAACATTAATTATTGTGAAAACAGCCGTGGACGCATAACCGCCAAACTGATCCGGTGAAAACAAACCGGATTCTTCAGCAATCTCCGCTTCAAGTAAAAAAACACATGAATTAAGCATATACATAATTAAATTCACCCACTTAACAATTTATAGCAGAATCACTCAGAATCACTTTACTGTGAAAATCAAAAGCAAAGCAACAACCAATGAGTAAATAGCAATTGACTCAATAAATACTATAGAAGTAAGAAGCAAGGTCTGAATCTTGCTGAATATCTCAGGCTGACGTGAGCCTGCATCCAAAGCCTTACCTGCAGCAAGACCCATGGCAATAGTAGCACCCAAAGCACCCATACCTATAGCAATACCTGCACCAAGGCTGGCCATAGCCTTAGGAGTAACCTCTAACAACATTGGCATAACATTTAATAAAATTCCCATAATCAATCTCCTTTATTAATAGATATTATTAAGCTTTAACAACAACTTTTGAATCAACATTTGCGGATTTTACAGCTTTTGCACTTTTCTTAGCGGCCTTGGCAGCCTTCTTGACATCGAGCTTGGCTTTCTTCATTTTCTTACGTTCTTCCTCTGACTCAATGTACTCATGACCTACCTCTGTAATCTCACCGATATAAGACATTGTAAGATATGAGAACACAACCGCCTGTAATACTCCGTCAGCAACATCAAACCATAGTCCGAAAGCAGCCGGAATTAAAACAGGAACAATAATAAACAAGAATTCCATGAAAACAAATGAACCGAATACATTACCGAATAAACGCAATGCAAGCGATACAGGTTTAATAATCAAATCAAGGATTTTAAACGGAAGCATAGGTGTCATTGGCTGAACAAGCGAACCCCAAAATCCTTTCAATCCGACAAATTTAATTGAAATACCTATTACATATACAATTGCAATAAGTCCCATTGCTGCCGGAAAAGCAATGTTTTTTGCCGGCGGAGGCAACTTAAAATACGAGAAAATATTACATGAAGCAATTACAAGTCCGAATGTAGCAATCATAGGCGCTACCTTCTTAGCCTCATCTTCTCTCATACCGAAGCCTATTGAAGAACTGATAATGAGACCGTAAACCAATTCCATAATCGTTTGACGTTTGGTCGGAACATAGTCACACTTCTTTACGCCCCATAAACAAACCAAGAAAATCACAAGTAACGCAATCCACATTACTATTACTGCATCAGTTATAAGGAAATGAGTATTACCTACATCCAAATAATTCTTCCACTGAAGTATTCCGTGGTTTATCTCTTCACCGATATCACCTATCTTGAATTCCTCAAGGAAATGACTCGTAAAGCTTTGCCAAAATTCAGCAAACCACGAACTGCCTGCCACAAAAAAGCAATACATATATCAATCCGTCCTAACTCTGTTAATAAACATACAAAGACATTATACTCTTATTGATTCATAAAGTAATAAAATTTTATTTGCTTTTACACGAAAAAAAACACAAAAAATACCAAACTTATTAATATAAAAATTGTCACTTCAATAATATATTTCACACACATACATTTTTTAACGGTAAATTTTGGAATAAACAAATAAAAAATGAGCATATAAGATACGTCTGGATGAAGGAATTGTTATGTCCGATCAGAGAGCTCACAGATGCTGCAAATTTGCAGGTATACAAAGCAAAGCTAAGCACTACAGATACAAAAAGAGTGGAACTCCTAGTAAAGTGTTCCCTAACCTGATGCTTGCAGGTGTAAACGTAGATGGCCCATTACAGTGCGTTGTAAGTGATATGACAGCATTTAGAGTAAACAACAGATATCACGAGCTGACGCTTTATATGGATTTGTGGAATAACGAGATTCTAACCTACGGTTTATCAGCTAAAAAGGACGACAGAATGACATACATAAAGGGCTTGAACAGCCTTCTTGAACTAAAGAAATTGAACCCAGATATTGAGATGCTTTTACACACAGATCAAGGTTCAGTTTATTCTTCCAAAGAATTCAATGAAGTGCTACCACTGTTTAACATTACTCGCTCAATGTCGCGCGCTGGAACACCAACCGACAATGCTGCGATGGAATCTATAAACGGATGGATTAAATCCGAAATGAAATTAGATTTCCACATTGTAGGACATTCAACGAAGATATTGAATTCAAATCGCCAGAAAATCTCTTCTGTCTCACGGTCTGACGATAACTGCCGTATCTGAACTCACAGGTATTCATTGGGATACCATTAGAAAAATACATACTTCAGTTATGGAAGATACTTTAAATTCAAGAATGAAGTATCTTAAAGAACAAGGCTATAAGCCAACATATCTTGCAGTAGATGAGTTCGCAATCCATAAGGGACATACATATGCGACCTGTGTAATGGATTTACAAGAAGGCGATGTTCTCTGGGTTGGTAAAGGCCGAGCAACTGAAGATTTCAGGAAGTTCTTTTCGGAATACGATATGGATTTCTTAAGTGAAGTAAAAGCTTTTGCAATGGACATGAATGCTTCTTACAACAAGCTAGTTGAAGAATATATGCCAGAGGTAGAAATAGTCTACGACAGATACCATATGCAAGCTCAGTTTGGTAAAGAAGTATTAGGCGTTGTAAGACTTAACGAAGCAAGAAAGCATCAGGATAAAGCATCTGATATTAAAGCAGTGTACGAGGATGAAGATAATCCGGACTTACGAAGAAAACTCAAGCAAGAATACAAAGAAGAGCGCAAGAAATACAGTTCTATTAAAAATGCCAGATGGTCTATTCTTACTAACAGCAGAAACCTTAAAGATAGTAAAAAGTC
>JAZLGO010000085.1:0-35982 GCA_045616305.1 Saccharofermentans sp.
TTTTTTTTGACGATTCTAACGCAATTTGTTCTCGGCAAGTGCTTCCAACGTACTGCGGCGGCCTGCTTCAACCCTGATTTGCGTTAGAAATGCAATTATTTTACCTATAGTTTTGAGACAGCCCCTTACTTCAAATATTAAATGAATTGTACGATAATCATTATATAATTATAAGTATCAGGTAGGAGGCGGCTGTTATGGCTAATAGGGGGAATATCAAAAAATAGTAATCCTAATGAATACAAAACGGAGAAACCTGAACAGCCGACAACCCCGATATGGGCCTCAACATTTAAGGATACGCCGTTACCGATTATTGAAGCAGAAGAGGGAAATGAGAAACAAACTACGATAGATAACAGACATAATCCTAATGCTTATGGAACTAACAGCAATATCCCGGCAGTTAAGGCATCTTGGGATAGCGGTATAGGAGATAAAAAGTGCCCCGACTGTAATGTGTTACTAAGAATGGATTCTGTTCTTCTTAATTATGTCTTCGATAAATGCGGTTCTTTTTATGATCCGAAAACATTGAAAAAAATAAAAAATGATAAGAAAATAGCTGTATCTGATAAGCTCAAGGCAAATGGAAACAATGAAGCGGCAGAAGATACAGAAAATAAAACAGCTGACGTTCAAGCACCATTCAGAAGTATTAGCTGCTTTTCTGCCGATTCAACTAAGTGCCCTGGATGCAGCAGCAATATGGTTTATAATCCTGATATCAAAGGACTTATATGTAATACCTGCGGAGGAATTTATAATGCAAATGATTTCACCTTGATTACTGAGAGTCGTATTTATGATGAAGGTGAATTAACTGACATAAATGATAATCAAAATGAGATAACTTGCAATAACTGTGGCGCTCATATCGTCGCGGATAAGAATACCAGTGCTGCCACCTGTGCTTTTTGCGGTTCACCGGCTCTTATTGTCGGACGTTTGTCACGTAAGTTTGAGCCGGATTATATTATTCCGTTTAAGCTTAACAAGGCGGAAGCAGTAAATAAATTAATCGAGTGGGCTAAGACTAATAAGAATATTCCGAAGTCATTCTATTCTAAAGAAAATATCGAGAAGATTACCGGAATATATGTGCCGTTTTGGCTAACAGATGCTGAATGCTCAATTACAGTTGATGGAGAAGGCTTAAAAATTGCCGATTCAAATTCCGGAAGACTCTATAGAATAACCCGCGAATATGATATGCATTGCAGAATGATTCCGTTTGACGGATCAGTTAAGTGGGATGATTGGCTTATGCGGTCGATTGAACTGTTTGATTACTGTGAAATGGAATTATATCGTGAGTCACAGGCATATTTAAGTGGTTTTATGGCTGAAAGATTTGATTTACCATATTACCAAATGACAAATACGATTTATAACAGAATCTATAGTTATTCTATAAAAAAGCGCCAAGTTTAATAAATGAATTATCCGAATATGATAGAACCCAAATAAATAATGTGTCTGCTTTTGTAGATAAAATGGATTTCTATTATTGTTTGGCACCTATTTGGTTTATAAATTATGATTACAGAGGAGAAAAGTACAGTTTGTTGTAAACGGACAAACCGGAAAAGTTGCCGGCGAAGCGCCGATAAGTGTAGCAAAAAAGAGACTTTACTATGCACCGAGATTAGCTCTGTTTGGATTAGGTGCAGTTGTTACTGCCCTACTATGTATAGGAATTACCTTTGCAGGTATTATTGCTATATTTAAGAATCAGTTTTTTGACGATTTTGTGTCTGTTAGCTTGCTTTTGTGTCTGATGTTTTTGAGCCATACTACAGCCGTATAATGAGACACGATTTTCAGAAGGGAACTTATAGTTCGGAACCATCGGCTGATGTGTACGTGAGTTGCGGAGCGCGAGAATCCAAGGCAAATAAAGATGAATTCTATCTTGCAACCGATGGAAATTTCTCATTTTCACAAGAAGCTATGGTACCGTTTAGGAGACATAATAAGTGAAGTTAATAATTTCGAGATAAATTCCTTGTTTATTAACTTAATTTCAAATTCATGAATTCAGATGACATTTATTTTTAATATTACTGCGTCATATCTAGTGATAGAATTATATTGGTAAAAAGTGCAAAGGAGAAATATGAATGCCTTATTCCAGTATAATGTTGTCAAAGATTGTCGAACACTTTGACTTAGAGAAAGTATATGACTCAGGTGATATAGATGAGCGAAGAATCTGCGTAGCCGATGTAACCCGCCCGGGCCTTCAGCTCGCCGGCCATTACGATCATTTCGGTTCTGACCGAATCCAGGTGGTAGGAAACATGGAACATGCTTTTCTTGACCAGCTTACTTCGCAGGGGCGCAAAAAATCTATATCAGAACTTTTCAGTCATAGTATTCCGTGTTTGATTATGACTCGTAATCACGAGGCTCATTCTGAGATTATAGAAGCAGCGGAAGAATATAAGACACCAATTTTAAGAACAGATATGGCAACTTCTGATTTTAACAGTGCTCTTATCAAATATCTCAAAATGGAGCTTGCTCCTCGTATAAGTACTCACGGAGTTCTTGTAGAGGTATTGGGTGAAGGCGTACTGATTCTCGGAGATTCCGGTGTAGGTAAATCTGAGACCGCTCTTGAGCTTGTAAAAAGAGGACATCGACTTGTAGCAGACGATCAGGTTGAGATTCTTAAAGTATCTGAGACAACGCTTCTCGGACGTGCTCCGGAAGTAATCAGACATTTAATTGAAATCAGAGGTATAGGTATTCTTAATGTTAAGGAACTCTATGGAGTTTCTGCCGTTAAAGTACAGGAAAATATAGATTTTGTTATCAATCTTGAGCCTTGGGATGAGAAGAAAATGTATGAAAGAGTCGGTCTTAACGAGGAAACGAACAACATTCTCGGAATAGAAGTTCCATCAATTACCATCCCTGTAGCGCCGGGTCGTAACCTTGCTATTATTGTAGAGGTTGCCGCTATTAATTACAGAATGAAGAAAATGGGAACGAGTACCGCAAGGGACCTTGCAAATCGCCTCTTCGGGGAGGGTGCTTTCTGATATTATGGACAAACCTTCTTTTATTCTCGAAAATATTACTCTCAAAAATTATACGACCTTTAAAGCAGGCGGTGAGGCTTTGTTGTTTTGCGAACCTTCATCGGTTGATGAACTTAAAGGTGCAGTAGCTTATGCTCGTTCGATAAATGCCGATGTATTGGTTATCGGAGCCGGTTCCAATATTCTCGTTGCCGATAGCGGTTATGAAGGTATGGTAATCAGGCTGGGAAGCAAATTCAGCAACATCGCTGTGGTTGACAGCAGTGAAGATACTGAGACTTTGTATGCTGATGCAGGTACTATGCTTGCAACACTTGGAATGACCTGCCTTAAGGAAAGTCTTACAGGAGCAGAATTTGCCTGCGGAATTCCGGGCAGTGTCGGCGGTGCCGTGTTCATGAACGCAGGCGCTTACGGCGGAGAGATGAGCCAATTAGTTGATTCGATAGATTATCTTGATGAGAATCTTGAATTAAATACTATATCGGGAACCAAGGCGGATTTCGGATACAGACACAGTATATTTACCGAACATCCTGAATGGATAGTGGTAGGTTGCAGAGTAAAGCTTAATCGTGGTAAAAGAGAAGAGGCAGAGGCCTTGGTAAATGAATTGAAAGCCAAGAGAATTAAAAGTCAGCCTGTTGATGTACCAAGTGCAGGTTCTACCTTTAAACGACCGACAGGTTATTTTGCGGGGAAACTTATTGAAGACAGTAATCTCAAGGGATTTAAGCTGGATGACTCCGGAGCGCAAGTATCTCCGAAGCATGCGGGTTTTGTTGTAAATAATGACGGTAAAGCATCAGCGGAAGACATTTTAAGGCTTATAAATTATGTAAGCGACAAGGTGTATGAGGACAGCGGTGTAAGACTTGAACCTGAAGTAAGATTGATAGGCTTTGACCGATAACAGTTGGGGACGAAAGACAGGTGTTAAATATATGGACATAATTTTTTTGACCGGCATGTCCGGTGCCGGCAAAAGCCAGGCAGTACACATTCTTGAAGATCAGGGATATTTTTGTATAGATAATCTTCCGCCTGTAGCGCTTCCGGGTATTGTATCAACTTTTACCAACGGACAGGGCGGCGAAGGCTACGGTATTGAGCAGCTTGCTTTTGTTGTGGATATCAGAAGCAAGGAATTACTTAAGGGCTTCGGTGAAGCATTAAAAAAGATTGACAGAGAGACACCGTGTCCGTATAAAGTAATTTTTCTTGAAGCCAATGATGATGTACTTATTTCAAGATACAGACAGACAAGACGTAAGCATCCTCTGAGCAAAGATATCTCGCTTCTTGAAGCTATAAAGACGGAGCGCAAACTTCTTCAGGGTATAAGAGGACGAGCTGATTATGTTGTTGATACGTCAATGATGGTAATTCCTGCGCTTAAGGAAGAGATTTTGAATATTATAGGTGACGATATTACATCCGGTATGTCTATATACGTCGAATCTTTCGGATTTAAGTATGGACTTCCGCAGGATTGTGACAATATATTTGATGTCAGATTTCTTCCGAATCCGTTTTATATTCAGGAGCTTAAGCTTCACAGCGGTAAGGATAAGGAGATAGAAGATTATCTTGAGACCTTTGATGAGACTGAGGAATATAAGCAGAAAATCAAGGATTTACTTTTATTCTCAGCGCCTCTTTATGTTAAAGAGGGAAAGGGAAGACTTCATATCGGTATAGGATGTACAGGCGGAAGGCACAGATCGGTTTACATAGCAGAGTATATTAACCGATTATTTTTGGATGCCGGATATAAATCAACTGTTCACCACCGTGATATAGATAAAGATCCGCGTTACAGTAAATCATCAACATGATATATATGGACAGCATAAGTAAAAAAATAAAAGCAGAAGCACTTCGTAATATGCCGCGTAATATTTCCGTGTCCGAGAGACAGGCAGTCATTGCCGGTATATTTTGTTCTGCAGCAAAGGTGAATGCAACCGAGCCCGGTCTCAGTGTCAGAACTGAGGAGACGCTTGCGGAAGGAATCCGTAAGCTGTTGAATATGGAAAAAATAGGTTGTGATTACTCTGAAGATAAGCTTTCAATAAATGAGACCGGTGAGATAAAAGGTTCGGAATTTAAGGATTTTTACAGAATTTGTTTTAACGGAGCCGCCGTTGATGCTCTTTCTTCCGATATCGGATTCGGCAGATGCTTTTTGAAAGGTGTATTTATAAGCTGCGGATATTTTTCCGATCCGAAGAAAAAGTATTCAGTAGAGTTGCACATACGTAACAGAAGAATTACCAATCTTGTTGTTATGATGATGCGTATGCAGCAGATTGATCCGTTGATAATGGAACGTGAGCATACTGATGTGGTTTATCTTACCGACGGAGACAAAATATCTGATTTTTTGAGTATTATCGGTTCTTCTTCAGGACTTTTGGATTTTGAGAATGTACGTGTTCAGCACGAAATGAATGCACTGGTCAACAGACAAACGAATTGTGATTTGGGTAATACAAAGCGTCAGGCGGAAGCCGGAGTGAAGAGAAGAGAGTTATTCAAAAAACTCGAGGAATCCGAAGAATTTGCAAAGCTTACGCCGGAACTCAAAAATGTTGTTAAACTCCATAATGATAACCCGGGACTCTCGATAGCGCAGTTGGGAGCCTTGATGGATCCGCCTATCAGTAAATCAGGAATGAATCACCGTCTTCAGAAAATAATGGAAATAGCAAACAGCCTCTGATCAGAGGTTGTTTGCCGTGTATTTCTTTAATGTCATTACAAGAATAGGAATCAGGATTATCTGGATTATCATTCCCGGAACAGCATTAATAAAGCCGCCTGTAATGAAGGCAGTCCATCCGAATTCCGTGTTTTTGATTCCGCAGATAATTACACTGGCGATTCCCCATACGATTCTGCCTATAATCATTGCACAGATAAGCGATACATATATGTATGGCTTACGCTTTGGTAAAGTTTTATAAAGCAGAGCTGAGACAAGACCATAGGTTGCGAGTTCAAAACTCATTGCGATTCCTGTCGGTATAAGAACCGGTACACCGAAGAGACAAAATCTGAGTAAAGGTGCAGATATTCCGACGATTAATGCATAGAAAGGACCGCAAAAGAAGCCGCACAGAATAACAGGAATGTGCATCGGACACAATTTATTGCCTATTTGCGGAATTTGTCCCGTAAGAAAAGGAAGGACAAGTGCTAATGCCAAAAACATGGCAGAAAGAATCATTTTTTTAAGTGTATATTTTGTCGATGACATCTGTATTCCTCGCTTTGACTGATATCATCGTCTTGGACGATTAAAGCGCCTTCATGGCACTGCTTGCGTGAATATATTAATATAGTTAATGCGTATTTGCAAGATTATCAAATAATATTAATTGAGAATCAAATTCCATCGTGGTATCATTAGGAGTGCTTTTCTTTTCGAAAATGTGATAAAAGGACAAACAGAAGGAAATATGATTCGTAACAGCGAAAATCAATATATAGAGCCTGACAATACTTATTATGAACCGTCTCATGATTCCTCGCAGGGAACATTGACTTTGGTTGTATTGGTTACGGTGCTTCTTCTTATTCTGACAACAGTACTTGCTGTCATGTTTTTCAAGGATAAATTTACAGGCTCGGAGCATGATGAGAATCTTCTTAATGCGCCGCAGAATTCAGGCTTTGTAGTAATAGCAACGCCAACCCCTACTCCGATTCCTCCGCTTGCGGATTATCAGAATCCTAATTTGTATCCTGCTTCGGTTCTGGAGGACGCAGCAATTGATGAGGTGGTAAGCGATGTAAATCCGTCGGTAAGAGGAATTACGCAGACAATTGTGTCAGGTGAGAGTATCCTGACGAGTTATTCGAGATCTAATCCTATATCGATGGGAGATCCGCTTTATTACGGTGATGTACCGGGTATATTTACTTATCGCGGCAATAATTTCAGAAATTGTGCCAGCTTCGGATACACGACTGTAGGAGTAGAACCGGGACTTGAACAGATTTGGGAATTCTCAGGTATAGGTACACGACTTGCTTCTACGCAGACTTTCGATTGGACAGGTGTCTCCTATACAGGTCAGGCTCTGGTAATAAAATGGGATGCTAAAGTCAGAAATGATATGTCAGGTCTTTATCCGGAGAAGAAGGCGAAAGCTGATTTTACGGAAGTAATAGTTGCTGCACTTGACGGTTATGTTTATTTTTTTGATATAGATGACGGAACTCAATCACGTATTCCGATATATGTCGGCTGTTCGATTAAGGGAACGCCTGCTCTTGATCCGCGAGGTTATCCGCTTCTTTATTTGGGTCAGGGAGACGATAATGCAGACGATAAGAAATTCGGAATGTATGTATATTCTCTTCTGGACGGTTCAAGATTATATTCCTATAATGCCAAGAATGACAGCAGCTACAGAACCAACTGGAGTGCTTTTGATTCTTCACCTATTGTTGACAGTAACAGTGATACTCTTATATGGCCGTGTGAGAACGGAATTGTATATACATTTACGCTCAACACAAATTATACCCCGGGTTCAGGAAGCATATCCGTAAATCCTGAGGTAGTAGGGTTGAAGTATATATATGTAGATGAGCAGGGTTCACATATGGGTGTGGAGAGTTCAATCGCAGTTTACGATGAATACGGATATTTTACCGATAACGATCAAAATCTTAACTGCATTGATTTGAATTCCATGAATATTGTATGGACCTTAAGACTCGGTGATGATACGGATATTACTCCGGTAATTGATGTAGAAAACGGTCATCCGTTTGTATATGTCGGTACCGAGGTTGATAATACTATCCCTACAGGAACGCAGGATTGCGGTTCTGCATATATTTATAAGGTTGACGGTTTAACCGGTGAGGTATGTTGGCAGAATTTTGAGAACTGCTTTGCATATAACGGTGAGACTTCGGATACAGATCAGAGCGGCGGATGCTTCGGTAACATAATTGTAGGAAAGAAATCCATTTCCAACATGGTTATTTTCTCTTTCAGTTGTACAAACGGTGTATTGTCGGGTAATAAGCTGGTAGCCTTTAACAAAGATACAGGTACGAGGGTTTGGACTGAACCTGACGGAATGAACATTTATTCCTACAGCTCTCCTGTAGCTTGTTATGATGAGAACGGACGAGCATATATAGTAATAGGAGACAGTATAGGTCAGGTACATCTTTTTGATGCGACAACGGGAAAGAGACTTGTGCATATCCAGACTTCGCGCTTGTTGGGAACTGCAGGCGAGACACAGTCAGGAATAGTATTTGAGGCATCACCGGTTGTATATAACAATACAATAATAATAAGTACAAAATCCGGTTCGGTTTTTGCGATAAAGATTCTTTAATTATTTGTGTTTAAAGAAGGTAGTGTATGAGTAGTGAGTCAGAAGCAAAGTATGAACAAATAAAAACACTGGAAGTAGGAATAAGTAATTCCTCAGGCGGTGGCTATCGGGTGAAGTATGACCTGGAGAGACGTGTAATTAATTGGACTGACGAATATATGTGGAACAATAATTTCATGAAGACTTTGAGTGAACGCAAATATGATTTGATGAGAGAACACCTTAATCAGAGCGGCTTACTTGATTGGGTTCAGGGTTATTCGGAAGGTAAGTATAATGAGTTCGGTAAACGAGTTCCTTCACCTGCTAATTGGAATGTAAATATTACTTTTTTTGACGGAACAACAGTAAAGGCGGCAGCAAATCAGCATTTTCCGTACAAGTGGAATGAACTCAGACACATAATAGAAGAGACTTCTGATTGCTATTTTAAGTTACGATGACAAAAAAACGTGAAATATATGGTAAAATATAATCGTTTTATTTTAACGAAAAGGATAAATTAATGCTTGATTATATAGAAGGTTTATTACTTGGCAGAATATGGAGTGACACCGACTTCGAGAACAGGAAACATGTTTCTCTGTTTATTTTGTATGGGCTTCTTGTTGATGCTTCGGTATTGTATTTCTTTATCAAAAATAAATACCTTTTCGGAATGGGACAATTTGCTTCATATCAGCTTGTACTGTTGGTAGTGTTATTTTTAGCTTGTCCTTTTATTAATTTCAGATATTACAAATTCCCTTGGTGGGGAAAAACATTGGTTCTCATAGAGAAGATTTATAAGAATCTGTTGATTTACAGTCTGGTTGTTGGAATGCTGATTCCAAGAATTACAATATCATCAGGCAATCTCAAGGATTATCTTATTAACTATCTCAATTATACACTTGAAGAGTATACCGGTAAGTTCTCGGCTTCAGCGGGAGCTTTCTCCACGGTTATCGGTGTAATGGCCGGCGGTATCCATGTTGTGTTGTATTTTATAGGTAATCTTGCTGTGCTTATTGTAGTTCCTGCATTATTGTATCTGGCTTTCAGATTACTTCAATACGGATACGATTATGTCATTGATAAAGTGATAATAAAGAAAGTATTTAAACACAAGTAAGCGATAAAATAAGGGATGTTGGAGGAAATTAGTATGGCTGAACTTCAGGACAGAATAGATATAAATGTTGAAGAATTGGAAGAAAATCTTGGTGAGACTAAGCTTCATGAGTTTATAAAAGCTTCAGAAGCTAATTTTGTAGCGGCAGTGGATGCTATAGTTGAAGAGGTTTTGTCTGATTCAAAGAAAAGAGTAATATTCATATCGGGACCTACGTCTTCCGGTAAGACGACATTTACTATGCATTTAAGCGATAATCTTAAAGAGCGCGGAAGACAGGCTCATTTTATCTCTCTTGATGATTATTATGTAATCAGAGACTTGAGATTTGACAGAAACGGAAGACCTGATTTTGAGACCATAGATGCTCTTGATGTTGACAGAGCGGCCGATGATATAAGTCGTATTCTTAAGGGGGAGAAGGTATGCACCCCGTATTTTGATTTTAATATACGTAAGAGTTTGGAGAAAGATCCTTCCGAGGCAATACAGCTTGAAAGCGACGGAATTTTGGTTATCGAAGGCCTTCACGGTTTATCATCGAGATTTACTGATTCACTTGAGCGCGACAGTTATGCGAAAGTGTTTATCATGCCGTACGGAAACGTTTATGCTGATAACAAGCTTTTCGACAGTAATGATATAAGACTTTTAAGAAGAATAGTACGTGATTACAGACACAGAAATGCACATGCTTTGGCTACAATAGATTATTGGCCTTTGATAAAGAAGTCGGAAGAGAAATACTATGATGAATATCTTGCAAATGCGGATTATCATATTAATTCTTTCCTCTCATATGAGTCTTTGATTATCGCTCCGCTTGCAAAGCATGATATAAAAGAAGCCTTGGAACAGTTTGCGGCAAAGAGAATCGTGCCTTCTGTATTTATGGCAAACTCTAATACAAACAAGGCTTTTGCCAATCTCGCGGATGCACTTAAGCAGGCTAATGAACTTCTTGAGAAGTTGGATTGGATTCCTGTTGTAAATCCGAAGTTCGTTCCGGATGAATCTATATTGAACGAATTTATCAGTAAATAATTAAGTAAGAAGGTTATAGGAAATGCCTATTAGAATACCAAACAATCTGCCGGCAAAGGAAACTCTTAAAAAGGAGAGAATCTTTGTTATGGAGGAAGAACGTGCACTTAATCAGGACATAAGACCGATAAGAATAATTATTCTGAATCTTATGCCTAACAAGGTTGCTACGGAGACTCAGCTTTTGCGTTCGCTCTCGAATTCTCCTATACAGGTTGATATTGATCTTATGTGTACTGCTTCATATACACCTACACATGTAAATGAAGAGCATCTTATTAAGTATTATGAGACTTTCGATGAGATAAAGGATCGTTACTATGACGGCATGATTATTACCGGTGCTCCTGTTGAACAGATGAAGTTCGAAGAAGTTAAGTACTGGGAAGAGCTTACAGAGATAATGGAATGGTCAAGAACACATGTATACTCAACTCTTCATATTTGTTGGGGCGCTCAGGCCGGGCTTTATTATCATTACGGCATTCCTAAATATGATGTGTCTGAGAAAGTATTCGGTATATTCGAGCATAGTATGACATATTCTAAGCCGGTTAAGCTGTTCAGAGGGTTTGATGATGTTTTTTATGTACCTCATTCACGTCACACCGAGATAAGGCGTGAGGATATTGCGGCTTGTCCTGATTTAAGAATTTTGTCTGAATCTGAGGAATGCGGCGTATATGCCGTATCAGATCTTCACGGAAGACAGATATTTATTACCGGCCACTCGGAATATGATGCCGATACTCTTGATAAGGAGTATAAGCGTGATTTGGAGAAGGGGCTTCCTATAAAGATGCCTGTAAACTATTACAAAAACGATGATCCTGAACAAGGTCCTGTATTGAGATGGCGTTCATCGGCTACTTTGCTTTATACAAACTGGCTTAATTACTATGTTTATCAGGAAACACCTTTTGATTTGTCTTTGCTCAAGGAAATAGACCACAGTAAAAGTCACGACGAATTCGAAGCAAACAGTAACGAGCTTACCGGTAACTGATATGGACAAAGCAACTGAGATAAATTCGGAACTTATCAGCCGCATAAATCTTTTGAGAGATGACAAAGGTCATAAGAATAACTTTGGTCATGTTCTCATTTGCGCCGGAAGTGAGACTATGACCGGAGCGCTTATTATGGCTGTTGAGTCGGCGCTTCACAGCGGAGCAGGTCTTGTAAAGGCTATGGCACCGACAAATGCTTTGTTTCCTTTAAAATGCAGTGAACCGTGCGCAATGACTTTTCCTGTTGATGCAGTTGCTGATAACCAGCCAGAACTTACTTCGTTTATGAAGTCTCTTAAGGAGGCTGTTACTTGGGCAGATTCTGTTCTCATCGGACCGGGCATAAACAGCAAAAATCCTATATACAAAATCATTCTTGATTATTTTATTGAGAATGCTTCTTCTTTGGTAATAGATGCAAGTGCTCTGGATATTTTTGCTTCGGATTTTGCTTCCTTTTCCCGAAAATTGATTTCAAGACGTGACAACTCATTAAATCCTGTTGTTTTGACTCCGCATATCGGTGAATTCAGAAGACTTACTAAAGACTTTGAAAGTGATTCTGACGAGCTTGAACAAAAGGCTCGATGCTTTGCTGTTGACAATAATTGTATTCTCGTTTTAAAAAGCTGTAAAACTGTTGTATCAATGCCTGATGGTGAGAACTATGTTATTGACGTAAACAATTCCGGCATGGCCAAGGGCGGCAGCGGTGATGTTCTTGCCGGTCTTCTTACCGGATTATGTGCTCAACTCGATAAAAACAGTGAGGCAGTTTTGGCTTCAGTATATCTTCATTCAACTGCCGGTATTATTGCTGCCGAGAAGCTGGGTAAAAGATTCATGCTTCCGACGGATGTTGTCAAATATCTCGGTGATGCATATAAGACAGTCGGTTGGTTTTGATTCGGAGCCATTCCCCCATATATATTATGACGATAACGGCAGTGTTTATTTTGTGGTGTGTGTTCAATTTACTATGGTTTTCTTAAGTTGTATATTATCTGTATTGTACCGAATAAATTGGAGGGGTAGAAATGAGTCGTATAGAGATTGAACTCCAAAGTAAGGAAAACAAAGCATTGAAAGATGTCTATTCAATGCTTGAGAGAAGAATCAGCGGCAGCCCGAGAGGAATATGTCCTATTGATGTTGTTATCAGCGCAGTTCGCTTCAGCCACGGGCAGAGTTGCGGTAAATGTAATCCTTGCCGTATCGGCTTAGGCCAATTGGTTAATATGATGGAGTCGGTTCTGGATGGAAAAGCCGACGAGAACGTTATTGAGGTAATACAAAGAACGGCAAAATCCATATACGATTCGGCTGATTGTGTTATAGGTGCAGAAGCTGCACAGACAGTACTTAAAAGTGTTGATGTTTTCAAAGACGATTATTTGAGTCATATTCATAACGGTTGTTGTAAATTCGGAATAGAGAGAGCAATTCCGTGTACCGATATATGTCCTGCTCATGTAGATGTTCCCGGTTATATAGCTTTAATCGCTGAAGGAAGATATGAAGATGCAGTCAGACTTATCCGTAAGGATAATCCGTTTCCTTCTGTGTGCGGTTATGTTTGTGAACATTCATGTGAGACTTATTGCCGCAGAAAAATGATAGATGATGCGGTTAATATTTGCGGCTTGAAGCGTTATGCAGTTGATAATGCCGGCGATATTGCCGTTCCGGCAAAGGCTCCTGCAACAGGAAAGAAAATAGCAATTGTCGGCGGCGGCCCTGCGGGACTTACTACGGCTTATTATCTTGCCTTAATGGGACATGAACCGCATGTTTATGAACAAAGACCTAAGCTCGGAGGAATGCTTCGTTACGGAATCCCGGATTACAGACTTCCTCAGAATGTTCTGGATAAGGACATTCAGTATATTCTTGACAGCGGTGTAACAGCTGAATGTAATTTCAGCATAGGTAAAGATCTTACTTTAGATGAGATAAAATCAAAGTATGATGCAGTATATTTGGCAATCGGTGCACATAATGACAAGAAACTGGGAATAGAAGGTGAAGAAAGCAAGAATGTTGTAAGTGCAGTTAAAATGCTTCGCAGTGCAGGAGAGGGAACTGCTGAATCACTCGCCGGAAAACGTGTTGTTGTAATAGGCGGCGGAAATGTAGCCATGGATGCTACAAGAACCGCATTAAGACTCGGCGCTGACTGCGTTACCTGTGTGTATCGACGCAGAATAAAAGATATGACTGCACTTCCTGAAGAGATTCAGGATGCTCAGGCAGAGGGCGCAAAGATAATTATATTGCATGCGCCTGATCATATAGAGTCAAATGATAACGGTGAGGTAACGGCCCTTTGGGCACAACCTCAGATGGTAAGTGCAATCGGTAAGGATGGTCGTACTTCTGTTAAGAATGCAGATAAACCGTTATTAAGAATTCCGTGTGATTATTTAATAGTTGCAATCGGTCAGGCAGTAGATATAAAGCACTTTGAGGAAAGCGGAATCAGAACTAAGAGAGGCACATTGGAAGCTAAGCTTTCAAGTTTTGTTGAAGGAAGCGGCAATGTATTTGCAGGCGGTGATGCGGAATCCGGTCCGGTTACAGTTATTCGTGCTGTGGCTGCAGGAAAGGTTGCAGCAGCAAATATAGATGAATTTCTTGGTTTTGAGCACAGTATTTCTGTCGATATCGATATTCCGGATCCGGAGCATTCATGTACTCCTCCTTGCGGAAGAGTTGATCTTACCGGAAAATGTATTGAAGATATTAAAGGTAATTTTAATCTTGTTACTGAAGGAATGTCAGAGCAGGAGGCAAAACAGGAATGTTCAAGATGTCTTCGTTGTGACTACAATGGTTTAGGTAAATTCAGAGGAGGCAGAATCGAGCAATGGTAAATATTGTAATAAACGGAAAAAATATAACGGTGCCTTCCGGGATTACGATTCTTGAGGCTGCCAAAATCGCAAAAATCAACATACCTCATTTATGTTATCTGAAAGAGTTAAATGAAGTCGGAGCCTGCAGGTTATGCTGTGTAGAAGTTAAAGGCGAGGAGAATCTTATTCCTTCATGTGAGTTTAAAGTTAAAGAAGGCATGGAGATAACAACCAACAGTCAGCGAGTGAAGAACGCAACAAGAATGAATCTTGAGTTGATAATGAGTCAGCATCAGGGTGAATGTACAACTTGCAGTCGCGGCGGTAATTGTCGACTTCAAAATCTTGCCAATGAGTACAATCTCTCGAGTAAGACATACTTTAAGAAAGAAATCGATAACGTAAGTGAGCTGACAGATTTTGATTTTCCGCTCATCCGTGATGAATACAAGTGTATTCAGTGCATGAGATGTGTTTCAGTTTGTGATAAGGTACAGAATCTTCATATTTGGAATATACTTAATACGGGAAGCAGGACTCGTGTTGGTGTTGCCGGGAATGTAAAATTGATAAATACAGACTGTTCCTTGTGCGGTCAGTGTATTACTCATTGTCCTGTAGGTGCTTTGAGTGAGAGAGATGATACAAAAAGAGTTTTGGATGCAATAGAGAATCCGGATGTTATTACGGTTGCTCAGATTGCACCTGCAGTAAGAAGCGGATATGCCGAATTATTGGGAATAAATCCTAAGGAGGCTACTGTTGAACGCCTCGCAGGCGCCCTTAAGCTTATGGGATTTGATTATGTTTTTGATACCAGTTTCACTGCAGATCTTACAATTATGGAGGAAGGAAGCGAATTAATCAGACGCTTGAAGAACGGTGAACTGGAAAAATATCCGATGTTTACCAGTTGCTGTCCGGGTTGGGTACGTTTCATGAAGAGTCGGTATCCGGAACTGGTTCCGCAGCTTTCTTCAGCAAAGAGTCCGCAACAGATGTTCGGTGCTTTGATTAAGTCCTATTTTGCCGAGCAGCATAATATTGATCCGGCAAAGATTGTCAGTGTATCTGTTATGCCTTGTGTTGCAAAGAAGGCAGAAGCAGCTCTTCCTGAGATGGTTAACGATAATAATACTCCTGATGTTGATGCAGTATTGACAACAAGAGAGTTGATGAGAATGTTTAAGGCAGAGAGAATTGATTTAACGGATGTTGATGAGGTTCAGTTTGATTCTTTATTTACCGATTATACCGGTGCCGGTGTTATTTTCGGTACTACGGGAGGTGTGCTTGAGGCAGCTTTACGTTCCGGCTATTACCTTGTAGCAGGTAAAAAACCGGAGGTGGATGCTTTCTCAGATGTTCGCGCATGTGATTTTAATGATGCCGGTGTATCTTATATCGACAACGGTAACGGCAGCTGGCGCGAAGCTTCATTTGATTTGGACGGAACAAAGCTTCGTGTTGCAGTTACAAGCGGTCTTGGCAATACGAGAAAGCTTATAGAGGCAATTAAGTCAGGAAAAGTTTCTTATGACTTTGTTGAAATCATGGCTTGCCCGGGCGGATGCGCCGGCGGAGGCGGACAGATTATACACTGTGATGATGAGGAACGCGGAATGCAAAGAGGTCAGGTTCTGCGTAATATTGATGCTTCAAGCGAAGTGCGTTTCTCGCATGAGAATGAGGACGTTCAGAGGCTGTATAATGAATGGCTCGGAACACCGGGAAGCGAGCTTGCCGAAAAGTATCTTCATATTAAGCATAAATCGTCTTGACATTGACTTCTTTCGCATATATAATTTTATAGCCGATTATGAGTGACAATGTGTTTTTTACAGGCTACTGTAAGTAAACGATTTGTATATAATGAACTTTTTTGGAGGTATATAACCATGAAGCAGACATATCAGCCTAAGAAGAAGCAGAGAGCAACAGTTCATGGCTTCCGCGCAAGAATGGCTACAGCAGGCGGACGTGATGTTCTTAAGAGAAGAAGATTAAAGGGCAGAAAGAATCTTGCTGTTTAAGGATCACCCGAGTGGTCCTTTCTTTTTATACCATCATTCGGGGATACATGAGTAAAGTCTTTTAAAGAGGTATTTATCTTGAAACCTACAATGTTGAGATTTAATTATGAGTTCTCCAGAGTATATAAAAGAGGTAGCTTTGCTATCGGCAGATATCTGACGATACATTGTTTTAAACGATATTCAGGTTTAAAACACAATAATACAAGAATACCGACTGATATTAACCGTTTGGGTTTTTGTGCTAACAAAAAACAACTCGGTGCAGTAGGGAGAAATAAGGCCAGGAGGCTAATGCGAGAAGCCTATAGAAGTCTCGCCCGTTTCATACCTGTCGGGTATGACATAGTGTTTACGTTACGGTCTTCAGATGAACTTCCCTCATATCAGCAGATTGCAGATGAAATGGGAAAGCTTCTTAAGAAGCTTAATTTGTTGGACACAGATGTTTTGCATTCTCAAAATTGACACTTAACGAGGTGATTTGTTATGATTGCTTCTTTTTTGATTAAATTAGTTAAGTGGTATCAGAGATACATCTCACCAAATACAAAACCTCATTGCAAGTATCAGCCGACGTGTTCTCAGTATATGATTGACGCGATTACAAAATATGGTGCTTTACGCGGTGTACTGATGGGAATTTGGAGAATCCTCAGATGCAATCCTTTCTCAAAAGGCGGATATGACCCTGTAAAGTAGATTCGGAGAATATAAATATGTTAATGATTTTATCTATCATGGATCCTATTGCCAAGTTCTTTGGTTGGATAACAAGATGCTTTTATCACATTTTCGGGAATTACGGTCTTGCTATAATTGCACTTACAGTGTTGATTCGTGTGGTTATGATTCCTTTGAACATCAAGAGCCAGAAGTCTATGCTTAAGACACAGGCTTTGTCTTCCAAGATGGCGGAATTACAGCGTAAGTACGGTAATGATAAGGAGACTTATCAGCAGGAGGTAATGAAGCTTCAGCAGGAATCAGGTGCCGGTGGATTTGCCGGATGTTTGTTGCCGTTTCTTCAGATTTTTATTTTGTGGCCTATTTATCAAATTGTAAGCCGTCCTTTAAGCAGAATTTCCAATGTCTCAGAGGAAAACATCATAGCAATGGGTAAGCTTGCCGGTATAGATGAGAAGGCTGTAATCAGAGATAACGTTACTCTTATTACTAAGCTTTCAAACGACGGAGAGCTTCTTAAGAAGTGCGTACAAAACGGTTATCTTAAGATGAATCAGTTGATGAACTTTGATTTCTTCGGATTGGATTTAAGACTTAAGCCGTCATTCAGACCTGATGTTATTGCATCAAATAAGTCTCAGTATATTCCGCTTCTCATTATTCCTGTGTTGGTTATTGTAACTCAGGTTTTATCCATGAAGCTTACCGATTGGTTGAAGCCGGGATATAAGGAAGAGAAGCTTGCCAAGGAACGTGCCAAGAAGAATCCTGCAAAGTCGGTACAGGAGGTTAATCCTGCAGAGCAGTCGACAAAAATAATGATGTGGACTTTCCCGTTACTTATGCTTGTAACTACGTTCTCAACGCCGGCCGCTTTCGGTATTTACTGGATAGTTGCATCAGTAATGGCTATTGTTACACAGTTCTTAGTTTATTGGCTATTCAACAAGCCTTATGAGCTTAAGAAGAAGGAATTGGAAATAAAGAAAGCAAATGCCTTTAAGAAGAAGGATAAGTCAGGCAACTCGGACTCAGATTCCTCTGAGAATAAGCCAAAGAAGAAGAAGAAAAAAATTGAGCTTGAAGTTGAGTAATTTAAATCTAAGAATTCTATAAGCTATGGAGGCTTTTACATATGGAAAAGACAGTTACTAAAAGTGCAAAAACAGTTGATGAAGCTATTGAAGCAGCAGTTGCTGAGTTAGGTGTAAGCAAGGAAGAGTGTAAGATTGAAGTTATCAATGAGGACTCACAGGGTTTTCTCGGTTTGGGCAGTAAGCTTGCCGAGGTAAAAGTTACGGTTGACGTTGATGAGAATGATGAGGATCAGGATGACGATGTTTATTACGGTGATGATGAATCATTTGAGGGTGATGCCGTAAGTGAGGCCGAGGATGCAGCAGTACAGTTTGTTGCAGAGATTCTCTCAGGAATCGGCATTCACGGTAATATGGATTCTTACAGAGAAGATGATGACATCTATATTTCTGTTTCCGGTGCTGATTGCGGTGCTGCTATCGGACGTCACGGTGAGACACTTGAGTCTATCTCATATCTTACCAACTTGATTGCAAATAAGCATTCAGAACCACGTGTACGTGTACATCTCGATGTAGGCGGATACAAAAAGCACAGAGAGCAGGTTATCATTAATCTTGCTAATAAGGCTGCTTTTAAGGTTAAGAAGACAGGACGTAAGGCAGTTATGGAGCCTATGAATCCTTCTGAGAGAAGAATCGTTCATGCTCATCTTCAGGATGTGAAGGGTGTTACTACTCACAGTGAGGGTGAGGAGCCTAACAGAAGAGTAATAGTTACTCCTGAACAGTGATAAGTAAAAAAGCAATCAGTAATGTCGAATTTTGCAAGTAAGCCGTTTTGTGCATGTTCCACACCACAGGGCGTGGGCGGAATAGCAATCATCCGCGCTTCAGGCTCTGCTTCGGCGGAGCTTATGGATTCGTACACAAAAATTCTGAGAACGGTTGCCGATGTTAAGGCAAAGAAGTTGAGTGAACTGCCGGGTTACTGTGTAGCATATGCAACTGTTTTTGATCCGAATAACGGAAAACCGATCGACAATGTAATAATTACACATTTCGTTGCCCCGCATTCATATACGGGGGATGAGATGGTTGAAATCTCTTGCCATGGCGGTGAAGCCGTTAAGCAGGAGATTTTGCGTATTATGCTGGATAATGGGTTCAGAGCGGCAGAACCGGGTGAGTTTACAAAGACGGCCTTTCTTAACGGAAAACTGGATTTGTCGGAAGCTGAGGCGGTAATGGACGTTATAGCAGCCGATTCGGAGAGAGCTCTCCGTGCAGCCAATATGCAGCTTAACGGCAAGCTCAGCAGGGAACTTGAGGATACGGAGAAGGATATCTATCATGCTTTGTCTCTTATCGAGATGATAGTGGAGTTCCCGGAACATGATGATACTCCGGTTAATGAAGATAAGGTTGTTGAATTGGCTGAGGGTGCTAAGACCAGACTTGATAGGCTGGCTGCTTCTTATGCACAGGGAAGAATTTTGTCTGAGAGAATGCGTGTCGCTATTTGCGGAGCGCCGAACAGCGGCAAAAGTACACTTCTCAATGTGCTTACCGGTTATGAGCGTGCTATTGTAACCGAGGTTGCCGGAACGACAAGAGATACACTGGAAGTGAATCTTAATATTAACGGTATTCCTGTTACACTTGTGGATACGGCAGGAATCAGAGATACCGAAGACCGAATAGAAGCAATAGGCGTAGAGAGAGCTTATCAGGAGCTTTTATCTGATGATTTAATTTTATATATGGTTGCACCGAGTGAGACGAATGAGAACTTCAGGTATTATCTGAATGAGATGCTTAAGAGTGTTCCTCCTCACAGAATGGCAATAGTATTCTCTAAGTCTGATATAGGTGAGAATATAAATGCAGAAGACATGAGGGAATTTGCTGAGGAGTCCGGTATAGAGACATTTATAAGTATATCCTCAAGCGATTCTGTAAATATAGATGAACTCAAAGATGTGATATCAGATTATTACGACAAACTTGGCGGAAGCAGCTCCGAGAGTGTTATTCTTCTTAACAGAAGACACTACGAATTAATCAGTGAGGCTTCAAACGATCTTGAGATGGCAGTCAATGCGATAAAGGACGGAATCGGTGTCGATGTGGCATCGTCTGTTATGAGAACATCACTTGAACTTATAGGACGAATAACAGGCAAGTCTGTATCCGCTGAACTGGCTGACAATATTTTCGGAAGGTTTTGTATAGGAAAATAAAATGCTTACGATAGAAAAAGTTTTGGAAGAAAATAAAAATGCGTATATAGCAGGTGAATATGATGCGGCTGTTGTCGGTGCAGGCCATGCAGGCTGTGAGGCGGCCCATGCACTTGCAAAGATGAAGAATAAGACGATTCTGTTCACGTTGCACCTTGATGCGCTTGCAAATCTTCCCTGTAATCCGAGTATAGGCGGTACTGCTAAGGGACAGCTTGTAAGAGAGATTGATGCCTTGGGCGGAGTAATGGGAAAGGTTGCCGATGAATGCGCAATTCAAATGCGAATGCTTAATCGTTCTAAGGGACCGGCGGTTTTCTCTCCGCGAGCTCAGATGGACAGAACCAAATATTCATATACAATGAAGCACCTTTTGGAGAACACCGATAATCTTGTAATTAAACAGGCACATATAGTAAAGCTTCTTACGGAGGAGCGTGAAGCCGGCAAAATCCGTGTAACCGGAGTTTTGTCTTCTACAGGAGCCATATATAAGTGTAATGCGGTTGTTATTTGTTCGGGAACATATATGGAATCCAGAACAATTCTCGGTGAGGTTATTACAGAGAGCGGACCGGACGGTCTTCCGAGATCTGTCGGACTGTCAGCTTCCTTAAGCGAGCTTGGCATACCTATGCTCAGATTTAAGACCGGAACACCGGTAAGAGTCAACAAGAAGAGTGTCGATTTCTCCGAGATGACAAGACAGGACGGTGAGGACGATATACCGCCGTTCTCGTTTGAACGTGAGATGGACGGCAAAACCGTAGCACCTACAGAAGAGCAGGTTCCGTGTTGGTCTATATGGACGACGGAACAGACAAAAGAGATAATTACGTCCAATTTGGACAGATCACCGCTCTACAGCGGAATAATAGACGGAATAGGACCGAGATACTGTCCTTCTATAGAGGATAAATTTGTCAGATTCAGTGATAAGCCGAGGCATCAGATTTTCGTAGAGCCTATGGGAAATTCAACAAATGAGATGTATCTTCAGGGCTTCAGCACTTCTCTTCCTGAGGATGTGCAGGCTCAAATGGTTAAGAGCCTTCCGGGCTTGAAGGATGCTGTTATTCAACGTAACGCATATGCAATTGAGTATGATTTGGTGGATCCTCTTTCGCTTAAGCTTTCGCTTGAGTCAAAGATAGCGGAAGGTCTGTTTACTGCAGGACAGATAAACGGTTCTTCAGGATATGAGGAGGCAGCCGGTCAGGGAATAATTGCCGGAATAAATGCCGGTCGTTTCCTGAGAAAGGAGCCGCCTGTTATTCTCGACAGATCCAAAGCATATATAGGTGTTCTCATTGACGATCTTGTAACAAAGGGTACCAATGAGCCGTACAGAATGATGACATCCCGTGCCGAATACAGATTGTTCCTCAGACAGGATAATGCTGATTTAAGACTTACACCTGTCGGACACGAGATAGGACTTATTGATGATGACAGATTTGCTGCGTTTGAGGAGAAATACAGAATTGTCGAAAGCGAGAAGGAAAGACTTGCTTCAACTTATACAGCACCTACAAAGGAACTTGAAGAACTGCTGGCTTCAGTAGATTCGACGGTACCTAAGTCCGGCGCTTCACTGGCTGAGCTAATCAAACGTCCGAGAGTAACTTATGCTTTGTTGGCTCCGGTTGATAAGAATCGCCCGCAGTGTTCTGAAGCAGAGATAAGAGCAATAGAAACAGACATTAAGTATGAGGGATATATAAAACTCGAATTAGAAAACATTGAGCGCTTTAAGGAGCTTGAGTCGAAGATTATTCCTGAAGCTATTGATTATGAGAATATTCACGGTTTGCGTAAAGAAGCCGTACAAAAGCTTTCCAAGCTTCGTCCTGTGAATGTGGGGCAGGCAAACAGAATCTCAGGTGTGTCTCCTGCTGACGTAAATGTTCTTATAGTATATCTTGAGGCGCATAAGCGCGACTTCGCAAACTAACGGAGGGAATATATGAAGAGTGATGACAGCAAAATGATTCATCCGGAGCACAAACCGAGGATAAAAGTGGATGCTTCCGGCAGAGTAACCTTGAGCAAGAGCGACTTGTTGAAGCTGAAAAAGGAACTTCCTAAGAAGGTAGAACTCGGTGAAGCAAAAGAGCCCGTTGATATAGACGGCGGTGCTGAATTAATTCCGGTTCTTACGGAAGGCGCCTGCAAGATTTCCGTACCGCTTAACGGTGAGCATATTACGGCATTTGCCAGATATGCCGAGCTTTTGCGTGAGTGGAACAAGGTGATGAATCTTACCAATATCGTCGATGATAACGGAATTGCGCTTCGTCATTTCATTGATTCGCTTACATTGGTAAATTTTATCGAGGCGGAGTCGGACGGAAAGGACTTAAGCCTTATAGATGTCGGAACCGGCGCAGGTTTTCCGGGAATTCCTCTTAAAATAGTTCTCGAAAAGCTTAATGTAACGCTCCTTGATTCTCTGAATAAACGCTTAAATTTTCTCAATACCGTAACTGAAGAATTGGGCCTTAAGAATGTTAAGACTGTTCATTCAAGAGCAGAGGACGCAGGACATGATAAACAGTATCGTGAGAAATACGATATAGCAACAGCAAGGGCCGTAGCCTCACTTCCTACATTGGCTGAGTATTGCCTGCCTTTTGTAAAGGTCGGCGGTTGCTTTATTGCAATGAAAAGTCATGCCGATGAGGAGATAGAGGATGCTCAGAAGGCTGTAGCATTGTTGGGAGGTAAAATCGAGAGAACGGAAGAGTTCTGTCTTCCTAATACCGACATAAAGAGAACAGTTATAATTATCCGTAAGCTTAAGCCTACACCTAATCAATATCCGAGACAGGCCGGTAAGCCGAGTAAAGAGCCTTTGTGATTTCCTATTGATTATCCAAAGGCAACATAATACGTACGTATAACATTTTTTCTTTGATTTCAAAACTAATATTTCCATTATATTGTTCAATTATGTTGGTAATATTATTAATACCATGACCATGTAGAAATTTATTGGATTTGTTCGTTGATTTAATAGAAATGCTGTTAATATTATCAATTGAGTTTCCGAAAGAAATAAAAAGGCTTTCATTAAGATTTTTGATTTTTAGTTCTATTAATTTATAATTATTGCATTTTGTACATGCTTCAATTGCATTGTTAAATAAATTAGAAAGTATAATGATTAAATCTGTATCATCAATTTTAATGTTTGAGAGATTGTCTAAATCCAAACGTACTGTTATACTTTGCCTTAAGGCTTCAGCGTATTTCGCATTGATTACAGCCGAGGTTATTGTATTACCAGTATTTACTATATCAGTGTATATTGGTGTGAGTTTATTATTTTTAACGAGCTGTTCAATCTGCGAATAATCTTTTATTGAGATAAAATAGTTGATTAAAGATATAAAATTCTTATATTCGTGTTCAATACTGGCAATTTGTTGATGTTCAATAGTGATTTGATTATAAAGAGTCTGTAATTCTGAGGCATGTTCAATTCTAGCTTTACTTTTAGTTATTTGAATCTTATTATCCACATCAATTTTCATTTCCCAAAACATATATAGGTTTGCAACTAAAAAACATATCGATAAATATGTATAGAATTTTATATCTCCTGATGATAGTTCTTTATCATTACTGTAAAAAGCAAAAGATATAATTATACTTATAGAAATGATAGGCACAATAGTGAATTTAAGAAAATCCAGAAAATTGATTTGTTTGTATTTGTCTTTTCGAAAAAGAAACGACAATGCGACGATTGCAATTAAATATAACAACTGACTGATAACCCCACCATAAATGAATGCTATGCTTTGATTTATAGTGAATAAATGGATGTAACCTGTAAATCTAATTGCTATTAGGTATGCAAAAAAATCAAAAATTAAAGCCAAAACATAATGTGCAATGGCAAGAATGCATATCTTTCTTTTATTTTCCATCCAAATAAAAGAACTGATAATACATGTTGTCAATATACTTAAAAATGCTTTAGCATGAAAGGTGTCATTAAACAGCTTTACAATTAAAATTTCCAATATACACCAAATAATAAGATACAAAAAAGTATAGTGTTTTTTTAACATTCTAGGTGAAATGAAAATACGTATGAATAAGTAAGCTAACAATACATAAACAATGGTATTGATGAAGTCATAAATGATTAGCATTATAAGTCTCCTAAATACTTCATATAGTGCGATAAGAATTTATCGATGTTTGAGTCTGAGATGATGAACAGCTTAGATATGTTTTCACCTGCTTCAATACAAATGATTCCTCTCTTATTAATAGATTTTACGTATTTTAGATTTATTAGTAATCCAGTTCTAATAAGTGAAAAAAAACAATAATCAGAAAGATCTTCTATTGCTTCAGACATCTTAGACCTTTTTTTAAAACATACCAGATTGTTTTTTACAAGTATGTAATAGAGTAAATAGTGTTTATCGGATTGAATATACACTATGTTTTCAACATTTAGCTGAATGTGTTTATCTATAAAATCAAAATATTTGATATTTTTTGTTTTGATTTGCTTAAGTTGTATAGCTTTATTAAGGCAATCACACAATTCTAAATTAAAGTTTGGTTCATGTTTAATAAGATATCGTATTGCATCGAATCTATAACCTTCCCTTGAAAACTCATAAAAAACTGTAACAAACGCAATTGGAACATTATAATTGTTTTTACGGATTAAACGTGCAGTTTCAAATCCGGTCATTCCTTCCATTTCGTAGTCTAATAAAATTAAGTCAAATGAAGATATTTCTTGATGGTTTATTAAATCAATTCCGGATTTAAATTCACTAATTTTGAAATTAATATTTTTGCTTAAGAGATAATTTTTGGCAATAATAATTTCTGTATTTAAAAAATCCGTATTGTCATCTACAAACGCAATGTTAAACATAATTACCTCATAACATTTACCGATACTCTCTATTTAATTATACTCGATGAGTTGTATTTTTATGCTTTGAATTATCGATAGTAAACAAATCTTTGCCAAAAAACAAAGCGTACTTGCCAGTATTGTTGTTTTGCACGAGTTAATTTGATAAATAAAAAATAATTGTTATTTAAAGGAGTTAAGAAATTGGAACAGTTATGTAATCAAATTGCTAGTAGTCTAGCAAAAAATAAAATGATTATTCCAGAAGAAATAGATTTTTATTCGTACAATTTACTTGTAATTTTTGAATCATTTCTGTCTCATTGTTTACTTTTGTGTGCAGCATTTTTTTGGGGGGAATTGTTAGAAGTGATAGTGTTTATTTTTTCATTTGGAAGTATAAGAAGTTTTGCAGGTGGTTTTCATTGTAAAACTGCTTTATGTTGTAATTCTTTAAGTGTAATACTAGTTTTTACACTGATAAATCTTGAACCATTTGCTGTTCGTTTTTGGTACATATTCTGTTTTTTAGTATTTGTATCGTTATTGTCAATTTTATGTATCGGTGCAGTTAATCACCCCAATATGCAATGGTCCGCAGATGAATATCTGCGGGCTAAAAGATGTTCAAGATTCGTTGCTATTCTGCTTTATTTTGCATTCTTAATAATCAGTATATGCGCATCTAAAAAAACATATTCATTTTATATTGGAAGTGGGATTGTTTTGACAGCCATTATGCTTATATTTCAATTATTACAAAGGAAAGGAGGTAATGAATACAATGAGTGAAACAAGAAAGCTTCTTTTAACAGCGGTAAAGAAGATGGTAGAAATCAAAGAATTAGCCAATCCTAATGCGTTTCGTTCACCGACATTTTTTCATCAACCAAAGCGGCCGAAGAAATTGTTAAAGGAGTAGTATTTTATCAGGAGGTATGTGTAAATGAATGTAAAGAAAATCTTGTCTTTATTATTTTTTAGCAGTTTGGTTGTTTGTTCATTTAATGTGATTCCTATTTTTGCCATGTCAGACCATTATGAAACTGTATCGTATGGTGCTGGTGGGTACGGATACACTTCTGCGAATAGCAAGAACGAATACGCAACCCAATATTCTACAAGGTTAACTGGCGTTGGATTCAACGGTTTACCAGCAGGACAGTTTCCTTCAAGTTCTACAAATATATATTTTACACCTTGTGATGCCGAGAGAGGTTATGCAGCAATGGCACCAAGAAACTATCATAATAGTACCCATGTAGCAAATGCAACTGTAAAACATGATAGTTATTATAGTAGCGTAGGTATGCGACTATAGAAACGGTGGATATGGTAGTGTTGTAATACGTGTGGATAGTAATTATAGCCTAAGTAATACGGTAGGTGTGAAATGGAATTTTGGTTACAAAAGCTCGTTGCCTTAATACTTTCAGTGTTGTTTTTATTGTGCGCTTGCGCTGATGATGTAGGCCATACGGAGACATTATCCAGCATTACTGATTCAGATTATGTGGATGTAACAACTTGCACTATCGCTGGTATTATCAGCGATAGTGCTACTTCGTTGCCTGATATATCACAGGAACAAATTGATGTTGAATTGGACGATGGTTTTTATTTTATTAGAGTGTATGCTGTTGATGAATGTTTTACATATTCAGACAATAGTTTAATCATGACTGTTGGTGTAGAAAACAATGAAACACATTATTATACAAACGAAGATTTACAGCGTTACAGTGTTGGAGATGTATTTGAAGTAGATGGCGAGTTGAGTTTTGAAATTGAGTCACTAGAAGTTGAAAGTAATGTTTTCGTAAAAAATCGCTATTACAGTGAAGAAATAATTAGATTGAATGATAATTTTATTATGCGTCATCCTGGAGATGATGGAAGCAATGATTATTATTTAGTAAAGGATTTTTGGATCTTAAATTATGTGAGATGTTTTGATGGTGAGAGTGAAAGACAACTTGACTTGCAGAATGTAACAAATATATGCATTCAAGATTCGTGTTTGATAAAATGCGATTCATATGACGAATTATCCAAACAATACATAAAAAATACGCTGGAAGTTTTTGATACTAAAGATTTCGTAATAGCACAAAAAGAAAAAATCGGAGATTCCTTGTTAGCAATTTATGCCAATATAAGAATTGAGAATGGGAAGATAATAGAATTGAATTTTTGGCCATATATGTATGAGGGTAGATTTGTATGTACAAACGAATAGTTAAAGTATTATTAGTTATATTATTACTTGGTGCTTTTTTGTTTAACAATATAGCTTGCATGGAGAGAAAGGATAATATAGTTAGTTCTGAACGTTCATTCTTATCGGCGGTGTATTCAATTGATAAAAATATTAGTTGGTATTGGATTTTTCAACAAAATGATATTGTTAGATTAGTTGTTCAAACGACAGAATATGCAGGTGATAGTTTCCATGATGATTATTTCTTATATTCGATTGAGGATGGCAGGATTAATGCAGAAGTACCAATACCTGCCAACACAACAAATGCTTTTTGTGGTGTGGGTGACAATCGTATTGCGTGTATAAATGAAATAAATGGGTATGTTTTATTTGATCTTAATGGCAATATTCTAGCTAAATATAATGGTGATGATTGTAGTGTCATAGGAATCTCTGATATAGAGAGTTCATCCGAAGGTTTTGTTGTAATTACATCTAACATGGCAACGTTATTTGATTTTGATGGAAACAAGATTGGTGATGTATTATTCGATGATAATTATTATTTATCAGAAGAAAAAAGTTATTTTGAAATTGATAACAAAAAGTATTTGTCTATAGAAAGTGATTATGGAACAACAGCGTATTATGAGCTAGATTTTATAAATTCGGTCTTTGCATTTGTAGCTGACAATAAAACATTTAATCTAGAGGATGATATGACAACATATAGATATGGTGGATATGTTTATGATGAAGTGAATGGTTTGATTGGCAAACTCAATTTTGATAATAGTTCTGTTGATACACTGGCTTTATTAGAGAATTGTATTATTGTTCCACCAGAACATGTAGTCTCGATTAATATACATACTCATATTCTTTCAGATTATAACTTTGCCAAAGTTTATAGGTATGATGGAGAACGCACTGATGTTGTTATTATTTCGCAAGCAGACGATATAGATTTATCTGATAGAACAAAAATTACAATTAAAGGAAAAGATATAAATCAAGACATAACACTAATGTGGGCAATATATGAATATAATTCTTCACAGCCAGAGTATTTGATTTGTGCCGAGGATTATGGAGAAAGCTACTATTATGAAACAGCTGAAGAAGCTCAGCAAAAGAAATTAGAACTTATTGTTTCATTTGAATCCGATGGAGCACCGGATATTTATTATGGAAATGATTTTGATTATGACTATTTTGGAAAAAACGGATTGGTTTTGAATATATTGGATTATACAGACATTAATGTGTTTGATGATGTAACCTTGGGAATAAAGGATATTTTGGTAAATAATAATGAATGCTATCATGTGTTTGCAGGTTATATTTTATTTGGTTACGTTGGTGAAAAAGAGAATTACCCTTTAGAAGATTATTGTTTTGATTCCTTGCCTAATTTAACGGGATATAAACGACTTTTCCCCGAAATGACATCTGTTGATTTGGTGGACTTAATGATTAGATATGCTATTACATCTAACAAGGGAGTAACAAGATTATTAGAGAAGGATAATATGATGTCCATAGTAAAAAGAGCCATTGATACCGGTATTTCGCCTTTAGAAGCAAGTTTGTGGGGAGATTATTCAGGTATTGGTAGCCGAGATTATTCTCTCTGTTTAGCTTATATTAATGCTAGTATTAAAGATTATGTATATAATTGTAACACTGTTGGCGATGATTTATCTTTTGTTGGTTTTCCTTCTGCTAATGATGCTTGTCATGTTATAATCCCAGCATCCAATATAGCAATATCGAGTAATTCTGAAAATATTGAAGCGTGTGTGGATTTTATACATGTATTATTGTCTGATAATGTTCAGTCTAAGAATTTTATAAACAACTATTTTCCAGTATCACAAACCACATTTAATCAATATATGAATTATATGAAAAATCCAGAACAGATTCCTGATGATGAATTAACATATAAATCAATGGCAACCACATCATATTCATATCTTGACGAATATGGACATCTTGTATCGAGAGAAGGATATATCGAATTAACGGATGAAGAGATTGCTGGATTTAGCGATTTTATAAGGAATATAGATGCGTCGGAGTGTATTGATTGGGGAGTGTATAATATTATTAGGGAAGAAATGTTATCGTATTATACTGCTGAAAAAAGTATTGATGATATCGTTGACGCGCTATGTTCAAGATTAACAGTATATTACCAGGAAAATTATACATGATGTGTAATATGTATTAGAAAATATATAAGCATTTTCGAGAAGAAAAAGGATTTTTATGATATAATATTCGAGTATGTTTATGCATTGGAGGATGTTTTATCAGCATGAAAAGATCCAAGGAAGAAATCAAGCAGTCTGAGCAGGAAATGGACGCCATATTTCGTTCTGAGCAGAATACAATTATCCCTGTAGACCTTGATAAAGAAATGAAGAAGTCTTTTATTGACTATGCTATGTCGGTAATTACGGACAGAGCACTCCCGGATATCAGAGACGGTCTTAAGCCGGTTCACAGAAGAATTCTTTATTCTATGTATATAAATCATGTTACCCCTGATAAGCCGTATCGTAAGTGTGCGACTACCGTAGGTGACGTTCTCGGTAAGTTTCACCCGCACGGTGATGCTTCCGTATATGATGCGCTCGTACGTTTGGCACAGGATTTCTCTTTGAGACATCCGCTTGTAGACGGTCAGGGAAACTTCGGTTCAATTGACGGCGATCCGCCGGCTGCATACCGATATACAGAGTCCAGACTTGAGAAGATTGCTCTTGAGATGATGAGCGATATCGAGAAGCACACAGTTGAATTCCGTCCGAACTTCGATGAGAATGAGATGGAGCCTGTAACACTTCCGGCAAGATTCCCTAATTTTCTTGTAAACGGTTGCGTAGGTATTGCCGTAGGTATGGCAACCAATGTTCCGCCGCACAATCTCGGTGAGGTTATAGACGGCGTTGTTATGATGCTTGATAATCCTGATGTTACGGTTGATGAGCTTATGACTGTAATTAAGGGACCTGATTTCCCGCTTGGCGGAATGATTCTCGGAACTAAGGGAATACGTGACGCATATACGACAGGGCGAGGCAGAATCCTTGTACGTTCTCATACAGAGATTGAGGATATGAAGGAAGGCAAACACAGAATTATTGTTCAGGATTTGCCGTTTGCTGTTAACAAGGCTATGCTCATTGAGAAGATGGCTGAACTTGTTAAGGATAAAAAGGTTGAAGGAATCTCTAATATAAGAGACGAGTCTGACCGTGAGGAAGTAGTCAGAATCGTTATTGAGCTTAAGAAGGAAGCCAATCCTGAGGTTGTTCTTAATCAGCTTTATAAGAATTGTAAGATTCAGGATGCTTGCTGTGCCAATATGCTTGCGCTTGTTCCTGATAATGACGGTAAGCTCGAGCCTAAGCTTGTTACTCTTGTTGATTCTCTTAAGTACTATGTTGCTCATCAGGAGAGTGTTGTTACCAGAAGAACAGAGTATGACCTTGAGAAGACGATGGCTAAGCTTCATATTGATGAAGGTTTGTTGCTGGCAATTGACCATATTGATGAGATTATTGCAATTATCAGAGCCAGCAAGGATGAAAATCAAGCTAAGGCAAACCTCTGTGAGAGATTCGGTTTCTCTGATAAACAGGCTCAGCACATAGTAGATATGCGACTCGGAAGACTTACAGGTCTTGAGAGAGAGAAGCTTGAGGCAGAGGCAGAAAGCTTCAGACAGCTTATAGAGAAGTATAAGATGATTTTGAGTGATAAGAAGCTTCTCCACGATACGATAAAGGAAGAGATTCTTGCAATCAAAGCTAAGTTTGCTACCCCGCGTCGTACTGAGATTGTACACGGTGCATTTGAAGATATTGATGATGAGTCTCTTATCCAGGAAGAGAATATTGTTGTTACACTTACGCATCTCGGTTATATCAAGAGACAGCTTGTAAGCAATTACAAGAGTCAGCACAGAGGCGGTCGCGGTATATCTGCTCAGGGAACACGTGAGGAAGACTTTGTAGAAAGAATACTTACAACGTCTACACATGATTTCTTACTCTGCTTTACAAATACAGGACGAGTATTTAAGATAAAGGGATATCAGATTCCCGAGACTCAGTCCAGAACTGCCAGAGGTACAGCGCTAGTTAACCTTTTGAAGCTTAATGACGGCGAGAAGATTCGTAATATTATTCCGATATCTTCCTTTGAAGATGACAGTGAGTATCTTACAATTGCCACTTCAAACGGTGTTGTTAAGAAAACGCCTGTATCAAGTTATGCCAATATTAACAAGAACGGTCTTATTGCTGTTCGTGTTAAGGACGGAGACAGTGTTATAGGGGTATGTGTTACACGCGAGGAACAGGAGATTATTCTTGTTACTGCAGCCGGTAAGGCAATTCGCTTTAACAGTGATGATGTTCGAGAGACCGGACGTAATACTTCGGGTGTTCGCGGAATCAATGTATCAGATGATGATAAGGTTGTCGGAATGGCTCCGGTAACAGATAATGGTGAACTTCTTGTTATTACTGAGAACGGCATGGGTAAAAGAAGCTCGGTAGACGATTACAGAATACAGAATCGTGGCGGTAAGGGACTTATTACTTACAAGGTTACTGAGCGTACAGGTCGTCTTGTCGGTTGTACACTTGTGGATAATGAGATGGATCTTCTCATGATATCCGATAACGGTGTTGTAATCAGAGTTGATGCTTCTGAGATACCTACACTTTCCCGTGCTACTTCAGGTGTTAAGCTTATGAAGTCCGGTAATGCTAAAGTAGTTGATTTTACTATTACCGAGCATGAGGAGGAAGAGCCTGAACTTGATGAGGTTGAGGGCGAAGAGAACGATACTGATTCGGTAACAACTCCTGAAGAAGGTAACAGCGAAGAATAATATTATTTTAAGTCAATAGATTAAAGCAGGGTGTACTGCCCTGCTTTAATTTTTGCAAAAGAGGGAAGACTGATGTTTAAGAAGATAATTACTATCATTTGCGGAGTTATGGTATCGTCACTGATGTTGCCGTCACTTATGCTCAGTGCTGATGTTGATCAGCCGGAATTAACCATACCGACTTTGGATCAAATTAATTGTCGTGCATACTGTGTTTACGATAAGACGGCAGATAAAATTATTCTGTCCCGAGATGAAGATATTCAGGTATATCCGGCGTCAATGACAAAGATTATGACAATGCAGTTGGGACTTGATTATCTTGATTCCGATGATTACCTGACCGTATCACAAAATGCTATGGATGCAACTACATATGATTCAACCATGATGGGCATAAACACCGGTGAGATAGTAGAAGTGTCCGAACTGTATTACGGAATGATGCTTCCGTCGGGAAATGATGCTGCCAACGTTGTAGGTGAGGGAGTTATAGATGCGCTTTTCGAGAAGTATCCTGCTACAAGTGATGAGGTAGGACCTGACGGTGTAAATGCTTCCTATTTTGAGAAGGAATTAAATATGACTTCCGCAGAGATTTTGAGCGGATATAAGCTTACGGCATTTGCACTTCTTATGAATGTCAGAGCAGAGAATTTGGGATGTAAAGGCACACACTTTGTTAATGCCAACGGACTTCATGATGATAATCACTATACAACGGCATCGGATTTGACGTTGATTATGGCTAATGCGGCTTTAAATGATGATTTCAGGAAGGTTATTAATTCGCCGACGCATATTTTTCAGGCAACGAATGTTCATACTGAAGACGGCTGGTCAATGGTAAAAAATACAAACAGTCTGCTTACTGATCCTTGGCTTTGCGCAAAGACACCCGAGGGACTCGACACGCATATTACTGCTTTTGTCGGCGGTAAGACGGGTACCACTTCAATGGCGGGAACAGGAATGACTGTCTGCACTGTTAATGAGAACGGACATGAGGTATATATAGCAGTTTGCGGTATTCCGAGTGATTATCATGCTTATCAGACAAGATATGTAGCTTCCGTAACAGCTTACGGTAATCTTGCTTGTTGGCAGAGTGATCCGGTTACTGTTATTCCGGGTAATCTCGGCGATTATCAGAGATTTAATATAACCGAGGCCGAGGCTCCTGCTTATGATCCGCTTATGGTACCGGGTGATACACTGGATGAGGACTTTATTACAGATGCAATGCGGGAAGAAAAGGAAAAAGAACAGACAGGTGACAATCCTGATGAAACAACGCAGAGTACAATGGAATTTAATCAACAAGTGGTAACTCCTGAACCTGAACCTGAGAAGAGTAAGTGGGAAGAAAGAAGGGAGAAATTTCTAAGTCATCCTGTTGTGAAGTTTGCTCAGGAGAATAAAACAGCAACAATACTTATTCTGGTTATACTTATACTGATTTTGTTATGTATCATTCTTCTTATAATACGCTCGATTAATAAGATGAGACGCAAAAGAAGAGCAAGAAAACCTAAGATGCGCCCTTCGAGAAGTGCCGGTGATTATATAAGATAAGTTGTGAATAATATAAGAAATAAAAAGAGGTGTTGTCATTACAGTAAGACAACACCTCTTATGATTACAAAAAAGATATATCAGAGACCTTCTACACCGTCGAGTGCTTCACGAATGCTCTTAGCAGCAATATTAAGAAGCTCTGTCTCTTCATCAGTCAAAGGAACTTCAATAACTTTATCTACACCGTTACCGCCGATCATTGTAGGAACATTGAGAGCAACGTCCTTAAGGCCGTACTGACCGTCAATATAAGAACAAACAGGACGAATTGTGTGCTCATTCTTAAGGAAGCTCTGAGCAAGTGCAGATACACTTACTGCAATGCCGTTATATGTAGCGCCCTTGAGCTTAATAATCTCAGCACCTGCTGCCTTTGTCTCAGCAG
Organism: Saccharofermentans sp.; assembly: GCA_045616305.1. GTDB lineage: Bacteria > Bacillota > Clostridia > Saccharofermentanales > Saccharofermentanaceae > Saccharofermentans. Next base: position 34,412 of record JAZLGO010000085.1, read on the forward strand.
CAATTTTAGCTTTATCTTCATCTGTAAAGGTGATACCGCAGCTCTTGCAATAATCATCAATATGCATTCCTGCAATATGAGTCTGACTCCAAGCAGGGAACTGAGTCTCACCGTGCTCACCGAGAATGTAACCATGTACGTTACGAACATCAACGCCGAGCTTCTGAGAAAGGAGATATCTGAATCTTGCACTGTCAAGGTTTGTACCGGAACCGATAACCTTATTTGCAGGAAGACCTGACCACTCGCGAATCTTATATGTAACTACATCACAAGGATTGGATACAACAAGAATAATACCTGTTGTGTAGTTAGCCATAATGCTGTCGCAAATCTTATGAGCAAGAGTAACATTCTTCTTAGCAAGGTCGAGTCTGGTCTCACCCGGCTTACGAGGAATACCTGCAGTAACAATGATAAGGTCACAATCCTTAACATCCTCATAGGAACCAACGTGTATATTCATGTGGCCGAGGAAAGGAAGACCGTGAGAAATATCAAGCACCTCACCACGAGCCTTATCTTCATTAACATCAATTAATACTAATTCAGCACATCTCTGCTGAAGGGAAAGAGAAAACGCAATCGTAGCTCCAACTGAGCCGGCACCGATAATTGCAACTTTTGATCCGGTCTTGATACTCATATTAACCCCCGAAAATTTGAAAATTAATGTCATTTTACACACATACTCTTACTCTTTCAATATCATTTGAAAAGAAATGACAATATGACAACATAAATGAAAGAAAATGGTAAGTTTTTGTGTGTTTTTTATACACCTTTTCGAAAATGGAAATATGAGGTAAACAGTATCAAAAAGAAGTGACAAATACGATCCGCTAAAAGTAAATATGTATATATTTAAAATAATAAAAAGGAAAACACTAATTTGAAAAAAAAATTCAAAAAAATTGCAAAAAGGTATTGCAAAAGAAAATAGATGTGGTATTATGTTCAAGCCTTAAGCAAACGGACAGAAACAAAAACAAAAAAGTTTCAAGAAGTTAAAAAAAGTGCTTGACAAAAGAGAATAACAAGAGTATTCTTTATAGGCACTTCGCAAGAGAGCAAAAGCTCAAACGAAGGCAAACGGATCTTGAAAATTGAATAGAAGCAGAACTTGAAATAACGAGCCTAAGTTAATTCTATAGAGTTAATTTTTAAATAAGTAATTGAGCCAAATGGCTCTCAAATATTTTTTTTGAGAGTTTGATCCTGGCTCAGGATGAACGCTGGCGGCGTGCTTAACACATGCAAGTCGAACGAAGCTACTTGAGAAGCTTGCTTTTCTTTTAGCTTAGTGGCGGACGGGTGAGTAACGCGTGAGTAACCTGCCCTTGAGTGGGGAATAACATCGAGAAATCGGTGCTAATACCGCATAATGTCGGAGAGCCGCATGACTTTCCGACCAAAGGATTTATTCGCTTAAGGATGGACTCGCGTCCGATTAGCTAGTTGGTGAGGTAACGGCCCACCAAGGCGACGATCGGTAGCCGAACTGAGAGGTTGATCGGCCACATTGGGACTGAGACACGGCCCAGACTCCTACGGGAGGCAGCAGTGGGGAA
>JAZLGO010000086.1:0-4420 GCA_045616305.1 Saccharofermentans sp.
TCCTTAAGCGTCAATTCATCCTTATCCGGATCAAATTTTGCATTACCGTCACCACACTCAATTGTTAATTTCTCGCTTGTGAATCGCACACCGTTAACCCACAAATCATACTCTGTTACGTCCGCGAATGCCGTCATAGGCAAAACCGACACGCACATAGTCATGCTAAGGATTGCTGATAATAATCGTTTCTTCATTAACTGAATTTCCTCCTGTATAAATAAATCGTTTCTATTATATCATCTTTACAGCCTGAATTTTATTTTTCTTCCAAGCTTCTTCTCGAAAAGGGGTATCTCGACGCCACAATCTGCCTCCACTCTGATTACAGGCACAAAAACAGCCGTCCCGCCTCCGTTATCCAACAGAAGCGAGACGGCCGTCGTCATCATTCAGGTCCATACCAAGCTTAACAGAACTTGCGCTGCAAGTTGCGCAGGCACTTTTGTGCCGAGCACTTGTTTGCAGCCAAGCGCAAGTTTCTGTTAAGCGCTTATTCCATATGAAGCACACAAATTAGCAAACTCAGCTGAACCGCTGAAGCCTGCAAAAATATCTTCTCTTGTTGCTGTTCCGTTATCAAGCTGCTCTACCCAGTAGTTCAAACCATCCTGATCAGCTTCACGTCCGAAGAATGCCTTGTACATGTAGTTTACGAAATTTACATTATCCAAATTCATAGTAATGAACTCAGGACTGAATACAAAACCATATGCGCAAGTCGTTCCGCTAACTTCACCATTCATAAGCTTCATTACCCAGCCTGCCTGGCCGCCCATATCAGGAAGTCTGTTCAAGCATACCTTGTAGAGTCTGGCTACGAAGCAATTCACTCCGCCTTGCTGCTCGTTCGGTACACCAACCGCATAATATCCGCTTACTACACCGTATCTGTTACACAAATTATAGAACTCTTCTGAATTTGCAAAGCCTGCAAATACCTGCTCTCTTGTTGCCGTTCCGTTGTTAAGCTGCTCTAACCAGTAGTTATATCCTGCTTCATCTGCCTCACGTCCGAAGAACATTGAATACATATCTGTTACAAACTGCTCATTAGTTGTGTTCTTGTTTACATACTCTGCGCTGAAGATAAAGCCAAAGCCTACCTGTGCACCGCATGCCTGACCGTTGTTCAAATTAGATACCCAGTACTCATAGCCTTCCTTGTCAGCCTCACGTCCGAGTGCTACCTCATAACAACGATCTACGAAGTCACCTACATTAAGTTCAGGTGCCGGTGTAGGTGTCGTTGGAGGTATTGTAGGAGTAGGTTTTGTTGACAACGATGGGATTTCTTTACCGGATGCAATTTTCTCACCACAATCCGTACAATATGTATCGCCTGTATAACCCTCAGCGGTAAGAGAAGCATCCTTAACACCTCTGACCTCGGTATTCTTATGTGCGCAAGTCCACTTTGCATAAAGGGTTGTATTCTCTGTGATAACAGTATTAAAATCAAATGCCTTTGTGCACTCCTTGTCAGAATACCAGCCTACAAATGCCCATTTGTCTGCTGTCGGATCAGAAGGCTTCTCAACCTTCTCGCCATCTATAACTATCTGCTTATCAATAGCATTACCATGGCCGCCCATGTCAAAGGTTACTTCTGAATATCTGAGTGAATATACAACCGATTTTTCTGACGGAGCGCCTTTTACATCATACTTATCAAAATTCTTACCGGCAACTACAACCAAATTTTCTTCAGTGTACATACTATGGCTTACAGCACACTCGGTATAGTATGTAGTCGTCGTTGTAAATGATACTTCAGTATTCTTTCCGTTAAGTGCTACTATTCCGTCTTCACCCACTTCAACAGCAGAAGCACAATTACTTGATACTGTAACCGTTCCGTTGCCTGAAATATCAACATTACCCGATGTTGAAAGACCATCATAATCTGCATTTATGATTATATCACCGTCTGTAGACAAAATAATTCCGCCGCCGCCACGGATTCCATAACCACCTGCAGCCGTTATATTTATGTCTCTGCTTCCGCTTATTTTGACATTACCGGCATTAACATCAATTCCATAGGAACCGGAATTAATAGTCATTTTTCCACTGCCGCTAATATCAGCAATGCCATACATATCACTGCTGTATAATCCGGTAGAGGAATTCATTTCAATATCACCGGAGCCTGAAATCTCGATAGAACTATCGGAATCAATTCCATATCCTGATGTAATATTCAGCTTGCCCGACATATCAATAATTACTTTTTCACAATCAATAGCCCTACCTTTGACATCAATTGTCACATCACCGCTGCCTATAATACTGACAGTACCATTATTTGCATATATAGCATCGCCGGCGTCGTAATCAATAATACTTACATCCCCGCTGCCTAAGATACTCAAATCACAATTAACATACAGACCGTCAGTAACTGTTAAGTCACCTGTCATATCAATAGTTAAATTACCCCCACTCGAGATACTGTAGGCATAAATATCGGAAACTGAAATATCAAGCGTTCCATCTCCGCTTATTGTTAAGTCAGAATTCACAGCTATACCGGAAATATCTTCACTGTCAACCAAATTAATAACATTGGTTCCTTTTGTTACTACATTCAAAGCGCCTTCGGCATATATTCCACAAAAATATTGGCAATCAGTTATTGTTGCATTCTCAAGTACCAATTCTTTTTTGTCAGGATTATATGTCGCAGTACCGTTACCACACTTAATCTCTCTATCATCACGTTTAAACTGTTCACCGTTGACCCATACATAGTACGCAACCAGTTCCATTGACATATAATGATAGTCGTAAAGAGAACGTGCTCCATCCCTTTTTTTGGCACCGGTTCCTTCTGCGTTATCTGATACTAAAATCTCATAGTTAGTGTAATCACAATTCACAAAATCAGAACTTAACAGTTTATTATTGGATCTTGTAGCCACTGTTAAATGCTTCGCTTTAATACGCAAAGAATCATCAGCGCATATACCATAATCAGCAGCTTTACAATTTAATGAGGCACCGTTTATCCTAAATTCAGTTTCACTGTAAATCGGACATGTGGTATTTTTACGATCAATACCTAAATCAATATTCAAGGTGCCGTCTCCTACTAACCCTATTCCAACATTCTTACCGGTAACGCCTAATACATTAATGTCGTCTTTAACAACTGCTTTAGATAAATCGATGGTATTGGTACCGTTAACGTTAATAGATAAATCATTTTCCATTTCGGTAAAAATCCCCGAAGCAAAAGCATCACCATAGAAATACGGAGTAGTAATTGTTGCATCAGTAAGCGTTAATTCGCCCAACTCCGGATCAAATTTTGCAGTACCGTCACCACACTTAACTGTTAATTTCTCACTTGTAAACTGTTCACCGTTTACCCATAAATCATACTCTGTCGCATCAGCAAATGCCGTCATCGGCAAAAGTGACCAACACATAGTCATGCAGAGGATTATTGACAATAATCTTTTCTTCATAAGCTATGATTCCTCCTTCATATAAACAATGCATTTATATTATCATTTTTACATGTCAAATCAATTAAATTTAGATTTGTTTGAAATTAAATTTTACAACACAAACCGACCGAATACTCGGTTGCGCAGGCACTTTAGTGCCGAGCACTGTTCGAAGCCTAGCACAAACTTCTGTTTAGGCGTTGATACCATATGAAGCACAAAGGTTAGCAAACTCAGCTGAACCTGTGAAGCCTGCAAAAACGTCCTCACGAGTTGCTGTACCTGCGTTAAGCTGCTCTACCCAGTAGTTCAAGCCGGCCTCATCAGCCTCACGACCGAAGAATGCCTTGTACATGTAATTTACGAAGTTTACATTATCCAAATTCATATTAACAAACTCAGGGCTGAATACAAATCCGTATGCGCATGTTGAACCGGTTACTTCACCATTCATAAGCAGCATTACCCAGCCTGCCTGGCCGCCCATATCTGGGAGACGATTCAAGCATACCTTGTAAAGTCTGGCTACGAAGCAGTTAACTCCGCCCTGCTGATCGTTAGGTACGCCTACTAAGTAAGCTCCGCTTACTACACCGTACTTACTGCACAAATTGAAGAACTCTTCTGAATTTGCAAAGCCTGCAAATACGTCTTCTCTTGTTGCTGTTCCGTTGTTAAGCTGCTCTAACCAGTAGTTATATCCTGCTTCATCTGCCTCACGACCGAAGAACATTGAATACATATCTGTTACGAACTGCTCATTAGTTGTGTTCTTATTTATATACTCTGCGCTGAAGATAAAGCCAAAGCCTACCTGTGCGCCACATGCTTCTCCGTTTGTAAGCTGATCCTTCCAATAGTTATAACCATCTTCATCTGCTTCTCTTCCGAGTGCTACTTCATAGCAACGATTTACGAAGTCGCCTACATTTAATTCAGGCGCAGGTGTAGGTGTCGTCGGAGGT
>JAZLGO010000087.1:0-2184 GCA_045616305.1 Saccharofermentans sp.
CGGATTCACGGTAAACGGCTGTTTTTTTCACTTTTACCGTGACTAAAATCGGGATTTACCGTGAATCTGTGCCACCAACCACTCGGATTCACGGTAAACAGCTGTTTTTTTCACTTTTACCGCGACTAAAATCGGGTTTTACCGTGAATCTGAGTCACAAACTACCCGGATTCACGGTAAACGGCCATTTTTTTCACTTTTACCGCGACTAAAATCGCCTAATTCAGTGAATCGCGCCGCTAAATCGCAGATATTCACTGAAAACCCTTAAAAAATTTTCGACAAGGGGCGCACGGCGTTTAATGATTATTTAATAATTCCTCCGTTATACTGCAGTCAGTAAGGGCAAGATTGTGCACGTTAAGCCCGATGAGAATTGTGTTATACTGACTGAAAGACAGGGAGGAAATGATGTTTTTACATATTTTCGCAAGGGATATTAAAAGAAGAAAAGTAATGAACACTATTTTGTTGGTGTTTGTTATTATTGCGGCCATGTTTACGGCAAGCGCCATCAGTAATTTTTTCTCGATATTGGCGGGAGTTGATTATTTTGCAGATATCTCCGAGACAGGCGATTACATAATCCTGTCGGGAGATGAGGGAGAAACCGACAGGCTTACGGACTATTTGGAGAACAGTGAGGACGTTAAGGGATATAGGAAGAATCAGTCGTTGTTTTTGAGCAGTGATAATTTTGAGTCAGACAATAAAGACTTCTCGCTCGATAATGCGCAGATTATGGAAACGCCGACAGCGGACAGCTTTAAGTTCTTTGACGGCAACGATAATGTGCTTACAAAAGATACGATTAAGGACGGCGAGATTTATTTTACTGAAGCTCAGCTTTCTGCCGGTGCACCAAGAATCGGAGATAAAATTACCGTCAAATACGGCGATAAGAGTAAAGAATTTGTGGTTGCCGGCGGATTTAAGGATGCCATTTTCGGATCTGGTATGGGTTCGGGAAGAGTTTTGGTAAGTAACAACGATTTTGAGTTTATGCTTGAAGATACAAACGATACTGAAGTGTACTCATTCTCTATGATTTATGTCGATACCGATAATGTGAAAGCATTGGAGGATTATATTAGGGACTTCAGTCACATACAGGATAAGCTGGAAAGATCGAAGCTTACAATGTCATATATGATTCCTATGATCATCTCGGGGATTTTCCTTCTTGCAGGAATCATTCTCATGATAGTTTCTTTCCTTATTTTGAGATTCTCGATTGCTTTCTCGGTACAGGAAGAGTACAGAGAGATTGGTGTAATGAAAGCTATCGGAATAGGCAATCGCAGAATCAGAAGCATATTTACCACAAAATTTATTTGCATCGGTCTTATCGGTTCTGTTATAGGATTGGGGTTAAGTTTCCCGTTCCAGACTCTTATGAACAGTCTTTTGAATTCCCATATGGTTACGGGCAATTTTATAGGACCTGTGCTTAACGCAGCGGGTGCAGTTATTGTATTCGTGCTTATTATTTTGTTTGCATACAGATTCACGGGAATTGTTAAGAAGAGTTCTCCTATAGATGCAATCAGAAACGGACAGACCGGCGAGAGATATAAGCAGAAAAGCGTATTAAAGATAAGCAATAGTAAAGGCAGCTCGTCATTGTTTATGGCTTTGAATGATTTATTAAGTTCACCGCGTAAGTATATCAGCATGGTAGTTATTTTCTCGCTCTGCATATTACTTACCATGATTCTTGCAAATGCAGTAAAGACACTCAGAAGCGACGATCTTGTTATTACATGCGGTTTTGTTAAGTCAGATTCATATGTTGTACTTCCTGCCGTTGAAGCGAACGCTATATACATAGAAGGTTCCTTGAAGGCGGGAGAGGAAGCGGTTAACAGAGTGGAAGATGAATTAAACGAGAACGGAATACCATGTTTTTGTCATTCCTTTTCGAACGTTGATATCAATCTTTTATACGGAGATACTTCAAAGGCTTGTATGGCGAAAAAACCGATAGGAATCTCAGCTTCCGAATATTTCTGTTACAAAGGAAGTGCTCCGACAAAGGATGATGAGATAGCAATTACAGGTGTTATCGCCGACTCTTTTGATGTCGGTATAGGCGATACGTTGACAATCGAGACGGCAAACGGTAAGGCGGATTGTATTATTACAGGATTGACGGATGATATGAATTCGTTCAGTAATTCAATT
>JAZLGO010000088.1:0-55883 GCA_045616305.1 Saccharofermentans sp.
ACGGGTAGCAAGTAAACCTGCGCATGCTGGCAGGCACCTTGAGCGCGTGAAGCGCGGCTAGTAACATGAGGGCTATGCCCGAAACATAGAAACCACCAGCTAAGCTGGTGGTGCTTTTGTATTAAACAGAGAAATTTATCATATTAAATATGAATCCGTAATAAATTACTCTCTCGGTAATGTTGATCCTCCGTAAGGCATGAGAAGAACAGACGCGTCTTCGCCCTTAGCTTTTATGGCTTCGTCAATAGCTGTCTGAATGTCTGAATAAGGTTCAAGGAAAACAGACTTAACAAAATCAGGTTCAAGTGAAGATACAAGGAATATTCTGGCATTCTCAAGAACCATGGCGATAGCCGCAGCTTTGTGTCCGCCGAGAATAAAATCTTTCTTTATGTGAGCAATCATATCAGAGGATTGCTCGTGTCCTGTCATCCAATCGCTGAAATGTGATTCGCCGAGTCCTTCTGAACATGCGGCAATCCATACAATAATACCGTCCTTTTTTACGGCGTGCTTTGCATTGTCCAAAGCCTTCTGTGCCTGATACATGTTGATATCCTTAGGGAAGCCGCCCGCACTTACGACAACAACATCAGCCTTAGAAGGAATCTTGATTGCATAGAAAGAATCAAGGAATTTACATCCTTCTCTGTGAGCTTTTACTTTGTCGCCGCAGAAACATTTAATTATTTCTTTTTTCTCATTGAGCACTACGTTTACAATAAAATCAATTCCGAGAATTGAGCCTGATTCTTCGATGTCTTCTCTTACAGGATTTCCGTCCAGTCTTCCTGCGCAGGCTTCAGGCTGAACCATGGCACTGTGGTTATTTTGTATTGCATCTCTGGTGGATACGCCCGGCATGATTGCTTTGGCGCCTCCTGAATATCCGGCAAAATAATGATATTCGATATTTCCGAGACAAATCTTTCTGTCTGCTTCTGCTACAGGAGTAAAGATGTCAACCGGTGTTCCTCTTGAGGTTACTCCCAAGTGCTTGGTGTCATTCATATCGGAGTCTATACATTTAACGCGATCATATACCTTATCTCCTACAATCTGACGCTTTCTTTCTTCGCTGTGACCGCCGTGACTTCCCAAAGCGAAAACAACGATTATGTCTTCGTCCGATATGCCTGCTTCGTTCAATTCATCCAATACATGAGGAATTACTTTATAGCTTGGCATCGGTCGTGTGATGTCAGAAGTAATGATAGCAATTTTCTCGCCCTTTTTGACAATGTCCTTAAGGCGCGGACTTCCGATAGGATTCTGAAGAGCTCTTACTACCTCTGCCTCGCCGGTAAGGTCAAGTTCAACCTTGTTCGGAACAAGTGTTGTAAGGTAGTTTTTATCCGGAATCGTTACCGTAATCTTGTCTTTATTAAATCCAAATTCAGCTTGCATAATGCTATCCTCCGCTTTTTATATTCTCGAAAAGCTTAATTTTTGTACCGATAGATTATAGCACATTTTGTTATTAGTAGAATGCACTACAAAATTGCCTGTCGGTTGTGCAGAATCACTATACAGCGAAGAAAATATTCAATTTATTTTGTGTATTTAGTAGAAATCTGAGAAGTAAAATATTATAATAGCTTTATAATGTTTTAAGGAGGAAGAATTAATGCAAGATTATTCCGCAGATAAGATTCGTAATATCGCCCTGTTAGGTCATGTCGGTTCAGGTAAGACGACGCTGGCAGAGGCGATGCTTTTATGTACGGGCACCATTGAGAGAATGGGAAAGATTCCTGACGGTAATACGGTTTTGGATTTTGATGCCGAAGAGATTAAGAGACAAATGTCAATTAATGCTGCAGTAGCAACATGTGAGTATAAGAATTCCAAAATCAACATTATTGATACTCCGGGTGATTTTGATTTTCTCGGTGAGGAGATGTCAGGTATCAGAGTTGCTGACAGTGGTATAGTTCTTATTTCGGCAAAGGGAGGTACGTCTGTAGGTACCGATAAGGCGATAAGACTCCTTCGTAAGAAGAATGTTCCGTTCCTATTCTTTGTAAACAGAATGGATGAGCCGAATGCAGATTTTGATCATGTTGTTGCACGTATGCAGGAACGTGTAGGTGAAGGCGTTATTCCGTTGTCACTTCCTATTATGTCTGACGGTAATATGGTAGGTATTGTTGACGTAATGAATCGTAAGGCTTTCTCTATTGACAGTAAGAACGGTTCATTGTCAGAGATTCCGGTACCGGAAGAATTTAATGACAGAATTGATGAATTGCAGGACAACGTTAACGAGGTAGTTGCTGTTGCAGATGATAAGCTTCTGGAGAAGTATTTTGCCGGCGAACCGTTTACGGAGGATGAATTCCGTCACGGTGTTCACGCAGGCTTCAGAGAAGGTAAGCTTCATCCTATTTACTGCGGTTCTGCTTACAAGAATTGGGGTGTTGACTTCCTGTTGAACTGTATTTCAAAGGATACGCCGCCTGCAGGTCGTAAGCCGGTACTTATGGGAAGACTTCCTGACGGCAGTGAGATTGAGGTTGCATGTAACAGAGAGGATCCGCTTGCAGCATTTGTGTTTAAGACAATAGCTGACCCGTTTGTCGGAAAGATTTCAATCATGAAGATTAACAGCGGTGTTCTTAAAGCAAACAGTACGGTTTATAATGCAACAACCGGTAATGAGGAAAGAATCGGTTCCTTGTTCTTTATGGTAGGTAAGAAGCAGATTGCTACAGACGCAGCTTATGCAGGTGATATTTGTTGTACCGCTAAGCTTGTCGGAACTTCTACCAACGATACTCTTTGTGATCGTAAACGTGTTCTTGAGATGCCTAAGATTAATTTCCCGACGCCTTGTCTGTCTATGGGTATTAAGCCGATCGCCAAAGGTGATGAAGATAAGATTATGGCAGGACTCCTTAAGCTTAAAGATGAGGACAGATGTTTTACTGTTGCTACCAATGCGGAAACAAAACAAATGGTTATTGCAGGTCTCGGCGAGTCACAGATAAAGGTTCTTGTAAGTAAACTTAAAGCAAAATATAACGTTGATGCAAATCTTACCGAACCTAAGGTTCCATACAGAGAAGCAATTCGTAAGAAGGTTAAGGTTCAGGGTAAGCATAAGAAACAGTCCGGAGGACACGGTCAGTACGGCGATGTATGGATTGAGTTTGAACCGTCAGACAGTGAAGAACTCATTTTCGAGGAGAATGTATTCGGCGGAGCTGTTCCTAAGAATTTCTTCCCGGCTGTAGAGAAGGGACTTCAGGATTCGGTTAAGTCAGGTATTCTTGCAGGATATCCTGTAGTAAATCTCAAGGCTACTTTGGTGGATGGTTCTTATCATGATGTTGATTCATCAGAAATGGCATTTAAGATAGCTGCCAACTTGGCATTTAAGGCAGGTATGGAACAGGGTAATCCTATGATTCTTGAGCCATACAGCACAGTAGGTGTTCATATTCCTGAAGATAAACAGGGTGACATTATGGGTGATATGAGTAAACGTCGTGGCCGTATAATGGGTTATGGTACTGATGAAGACGGCGCAACAGTAGTTTCCTGTGAGGTCCCGACCGCTGAGATGGCATCATATGCTACAGATCTTAAGTCAATGACTCAGGGTCGAGGCTGGTTTACTATTGAACATGTCAGATATGAGATGGCACCTCCTGAGGTTGCTCAGAAGGTTATAGATGCAGCCAAAGCTGAACAAGAATAATTAACGATTTGGTACAAAAGTAGGGGCTTCCCTGTAACGAGTTTGTTGCAGGGAAGTTTTTTTGGCGTAAATGCTGTATTATTTACAAAAAATGTTATAATTCAAACGATATTTATATTATTTGGAGTAAATTATGTGTAAGCGTATAAGAAATGTTTTAACTTTGATTGTTGCAGTTGCTTTAATGTTTTCTTCCTGTGCCTCCAATGAAACCACTGAAGAAACAGAGGCTTTGTCGTCTGAAACAGTTATTGATACAACTGAGATGTCCGCAACAGAGATGTCTGAAGAGGTATCGCCTGAATTAATTGTTGCAGAGAACACAGAAGCAACAGAAACAACAGAAGCATTTGATATTCACAATTACACTTTTGATACAATTCACGGTTCACAGTTAAATTGCTACCTTAATCACCAGTATTATTTTGCTGAACAACCTATTCCGGTTACTGAGTCAAACTATTATTTTATAAAAGCATTTATTCAACTTTCCGAAGATGCTTTGGCTCATAATTATTATCCGGTTACTTCTGAAGGATATATAGATTTGGCAGCTGAGATTCCTGTAGGTGATAACGGTGAGACACCTTTATATAAAACTTATGGTGATATGTTCAGATCATATGCGGAGACATCCTTATACAGTACATACATTATTTTGGATAATGCAAAAGCATTGGGTGTTACTTTAAGTGATGATGATATACAAAAGGTTGAAGATTCGCTTTATGCTATAGAGAATGATGAGGCTCTCCCTGCAGGAATGTCTTTGGAAGAATATCTTAAAGTATATTACGGACCTGATTGTACGGTGGAGACTTTCAGACAAGTTCTTTTAAATTTCTATACAAATGATGCCTTTACGAAATTCTATCTTGAGAATTTTGATTATGGTGATATGGCAACTATTATGAGCCCGACAGTCAGATTTGCAGCATTCAGATTAAATGATTCTGAAGCAGGTGATGAGATGTCAGATGAAGCAAAAGCCGATGTTCATGCAAAAGCTCAGGCAATGCTTGAACAGTGTGACGGAAGCATAGATGCCCTTAAAGACCTCGGTTCAGAAGCATATGCAAACGGAGAATGCTCATTATATGGCGAGACTGCTTTGGTTCAAGGACAAGTACAAATAGCTGATGTAGTTGACGAATGGTGCTTAAATCCTGAGAGAGTTTCCGGAGACATGACAGTAATAGATGTGGAGTCATACGGCAGTGTCGTGGTAGGTTTTGTGGATATTGTTGAGAATTATGCAGCTATGGAGCAGATTGCCGTTGAGAATTTGACCAAACAGGTAAATGCCAATATAGTAAATAACACATATGCCTTCCATACAAATGATAGTTTTTTACCGCCGCCGACAGTTGCAGCTGAATCAGAAACGATAAACGGTGAGGAAACTGCGGTTCAGTCTGAAGAAGTAAGTGTAACAGAAGAAACAGAGAGTTTGGCTGAGCCTGCAGAGACAGATGCTTCAGAGGTTTCTTCTCAGGAAACAGATGAAGATTCATCAACACATGATGTGATATATATTATAGGAATTATTTTATGTTTGATGATACTCATTTTACTTATAATTCTTTTTGTTAGACTTAACTCGCGTAATAAGAATACAGAAGAAAACGAAGAAGAATCATGATATAATTTTACGGATATTTTGTAAACGGAGACAGACAAATGAAAAAATACATAATAAAATCAGTTATTACGGTGCTTACGGTTGCTCTGATGACATCATGTACATCAAGGAAAGCAGTAGAATCTGAATCGTTGGCAGTATCTGAACAGACAACAGAAGCGGCAGTTACCGATGTTGTGAGTGATACAACTGAGGTTTCTGTTACTACGGATGATTTTGACATTAATGACTACACTTTCGAGACTGTTTATGGTTCACAGGTAATTAATTATCTGAATCATCAGTACTATTTTAACGGTGAACCGATTCCGATAGTTGAGTCTAATTACTATTTTGTAAATGCTTTTCTTGAGTTGTCACAATATGCTAATTTATATGGTTATTATCCTGTAACCTCAGAAGGATTTATGGATTTGTGTGCCGAGGTTCCTGCTGACAGTAACGGTAATGCCCCAAAGTACAAGACATATGGTGACTTTTTCAGAGATTATGCCGAGACGATGCTTCACAGTTCATATATTGTGCTTAAATATGCCAACGATGAGAATATAGTTCTGGATGATACTACGGTTCAGGAGATACAGGCATTGCTTCAGGGAATAGAGACCAACAACGCTTCTAAAGAAGGAATGACTCTTGACGAATATCTGGCACTTTATTACGGTCCGGAATGTAATTCAGAGTCATTTACAAAGGTATTGTATAATTATTATCTTAATGATGTTTATACACAGAGCTATACAGAGAACTTTGATATGGGTGATGAGGAATTACCGATGTCTACCACAGTCAGATATGTTCTTTATTGGGCACCGGCTGCCGAATCCGACGAAGCTGCTCTTGAAGCTGCAAAGTCTAAGGCTGATGCATTATTTGAAGCATGCAACGGCAGTCTTGATACTTTGGACGAATTGGGTACCGAAGCACAGGCGAACGGCGAGTGTAAAGAGTATGGAGCCAATTTCAGTGTTGCTGAAGGACAAACCGTACCTGCATTTGATGCTTGGTGTTTTGATCCGAACAGAGAAGTCGGCGATATAGAGGTTATATATTCTGAAGAATACGGATATTTTGTAGTCGGCTATTTAGGTTTAGTTGTAGATAAGACAGCAGTACAGGATGCGGCTGCGAGACAGTTAAGTTCTGAGATCAGCGCTGTAATTGATGAAAATAAGTATGATTTCCATACTGATGATGAATTTATTGCTCCGCCGGCAGTAGAAGGCAATCAAATGATTACAAGCAGCGGAGATTTAATCCCGAATAATTCCGGTGCTCAGCTTGTTCCTGCCGAGACTTTGATTCAGGAAAACACCGAACCTGAAAGCAATAATAATGTTTTGATAATAGTGTTGATAATTACAGCTGTTTTGTTAATTGTAGCTATTGTTATTCTGATAGTTATGAGCACAAAAAACAGTAAGAATAACTCAGTAAAAGAGAGTTATTCGTCAAGTGATGATGAGACAGATGATAAAACAGCTGATACTGACAGCGATGATATAGAAGCAGAATAATCAACTGTTTGATTTAAATAATTTTGATTTGACAATCCCTCCGGGTGCCGATAAAATCGACTTATCAGGAGGGATTTGTTTATGAAACTTAATTTAAAGCAAACAATATTTATCGGACTTGCATTTTTTGCCGTGACCGCTTTCTGGCAGATGTATGATAACGTTATACCATTGATTCTTAAGAATACTTTTCACCTCGGTGATACACTTCAGGGAGTAATTATGGCAATGGATAATGTGTTAGCATTGTTTTTGCTTCCTTTGTTTGGTTCTCTTTCTGATAGAACACACAGTAAAATAGGGAAAAGAATGCCGTACATTCTTATCGGAACGGTACTTGCTTCCGTATTTTCCATAGCTATACCTTTGATTGATAATTCATACTATGATTCTGCCGCTGCCGGTAAGTATATAGCATTTGTAGCGGTACTCGGTGCTTTGTTATTCTCTATGGGGATATTTCGTTCACCGGCCGTAGCGCTTATGCCGGATTTAACACCAAAGCCGCTCAGAAGTCAGGGAAATGCAATCATTAACCTTATGGGTGCCGTGGGAGCAATAATGATTCTGATTGTATCCCAAGTTCTTTTCTCGGATGAGAAGGTAAAGAATCTTGACCATGTCGATTATTTCCCGATATTTGCTATTGTTGTAGGCCTCATGGTTTTGTCTGTTGTTATTTTGTTTTTTACAATAAACGAAAATAAGATAGCTGCAACATTACCGCCTGAAGAAACAGACGATGATTCAGAGAATGAACATTCCGACAGAAGTACGATTGAGTTACTTAAGTCAATGAATCCTGCCGTACGAATGAGTTTAATTCTCATTCTTTTGTCTGTTGCTTTTTGGTATATGGGTTATAATGCCGTAACCACATCATTTACAAAATTTGCACAGCAGGAGTGGGGAATGGAATTAGGCTCTGCTTCACGTTGTCTTACTATAGCTACCGGCGTTGCTGTTGTATCCTATATTCCTGTCGGAGCACTTTCTTCGAAAATCGGACGTAAAAAGTCAATTGTTATCGGAGTAATAATGCTTTGCTCTGCTTTTGTGGCTTTCGCAATTTGTTCCTTTTTTATGGATTCGTTCAGTGGGATAATGTACGTTTTTCTTGCTGTTCTCGGCTTTGCGTGGGCAGCAATCAATGTAAATTCTCTTCCGATGGTTGTTGAATTGGCAACCGGTGATGAAATAGGAAAATTTACCGGTTATTATTATTCATTTTCGATGGCTGCTCAGATTTTAACACCTGTCCTGTCGGGTTTCTTCCTTGAGTTTGTAGGTTATAAAACGTTGTTTATTTATGCTGCTTTCTTTGTATTCCTGTCATTACTTACTATGTTGGGAGTAAAGCACGGTGACAACAGACCGAGTAAATAAAAATACACCAAAATGAAACCCCGTCCGGTTATAGGGAAAGTACCGAACGGGGAAAAGAAATGGAGTATATAAGAAAGAAACAATCTTATGGAGCGATTACCGAGAAACTGTAATTTGCAATAGCTTCATGGTTCTCGTAAACATTCTTTTGAAGATTAATAGCTGTCTCAAGAACAGTTGTATATGGTGAAGGAACACCATTAAGAGCTGACGTGTTTGCAGCATATGTAATAGCCTGTGCCTCATCGTCAGATAACAGCATATACTGGGAAACGAGGAAGAGACTTCTTACACCAACCTCCATCGGAACAAGATTTGTATTTACAGCAAAAGTCGGAGTTGCTGTAGGTGTTGTTGTTCTGTTGAGTGATAAACCCAAAGCAGAAGTAACCGGAGACTTCTCTTCAAGAATATATAAAGGCTTTCCTTCAATACCAACCTTACCTACATCATGGAACAAACCGATAATGATAGCAGCCTCATCATCAAGCTGCGGCATCAAAGTATCTTTAATTCTCAATAACTGCTTTGCAACACCTACGCTTCTGATAAGAAGACCTTTCTCGATTGCCATAGGACCTTCTTTCTCAGCAGGGGCAGACAACCAAGCGGTTCTGTTCTCAAGGAAATCAATAAAGTGATTAAACTCAGTACTACGCTTGCTTATTTGGCCCTTAAGCTCTGCATAGAACGAATCAACATTGGCTGCTGTTATCTCAGTCATCGGAAGAATACCTGTAGCAACGCCTGCTGCAGGTGCAGCTACTGTAGCAACTGTACCGCTTGCAACTGCTGTAGGAGTAGATGTGCTCTCACCAAAATCAAATTTACACTTAGGGCATCTGATGGCCTGATTAGCAATGACCATACCACAATCCGGACACTTCTTCATATAATACCTCCTCACTCTGACCATCTTTGGTCAAACCTTTTTTTGTTTTTCATAAAAGCATTTTACAACTTTAAATCAAACTATTCAACAATTGGCGCGCGTTGTTATTACTTGTTCTAAAAAAGTTTACAAATTTAAAAGGACAAAATCTGATGCTTCTTAAACAAAACTTAATAACTTAGCATATTGGCTATTAATAATTATAGTGCTAGATTATATTCGTAAAAAAAAATATGGTATTTCGTTATTAGGAAATTATGAATAAATCAGATTTAATTCAGAAAAAGGACATTAATCAAAAGAAGAGAAGGATGCATCTTAAAAGGAAGTTAACAGATTGGACCACTTTTATGGTCTATTTGTTTCCGAGCCTCGCAGGAGTTACTGTATTTTTCTTTTGGCCTTTAGTTAAACTTTTAATTACATCTTTTCAAAAATCTGCAACAAATACTCAGTTTGTCGGTTTTAAAAACTATGCAAAGGTTTTAAGCAATGATGCTTTTAAAGCTGCATCTGCCAACACTCTTACTTTTGCTCTTTTGGCTGTTCCGCTTGCGGTTCTTTTGTCTCTTTTACTCGCAATCCTTTTGAATTCAGGACTCCCGGGAAAGAGTGTATTCAGAAGCATTCTTCTTAATCCTATGATGGTTCCGGTTGCTTCCGTTGTACTTATTTGGCAGGTTTTGTTCAGTTATAACGGTGTAATTAACGGTTGGACAGCTCAACTTTTCGGATTGGATAAAATAGATTGGCTGAAGTCAGAGTATGCGCAGATAGTAATTCTCATATTATTTCTATGGAAGAATCTCGGTTATAACATGGTTCTTTTTCTTGCAGCACTCGGCAATATCCCGGAAGAAATCATTGAGTCTTCAATGCTTGACGGAGCAGGATCTTTTAAAAGATTCTTTGCCATTAAAATGCACTACTTGAATTCAACGTTGTTCTTTGTAGGAATAATGTCACTTATTAATTCATTTAAGATATTCAGAGAGATATATCTTCTTACGGGTAATTATCCGTTCGACAGTTTGTATATGTTGCAGCATTTTATGAACAATGCTTTTACGCATCTTGATTATTCGAAGCTTTCGGCAGGCGCCATCGTAATGTGTATCGCAATGATATTGATTGTCGGTGCTTTGTTCTTTTTTGAGACGAAGTTCGATGCCGATGTGGAAGACTAAGGAGGGAATATGGAAAAAGATAATTTAACTCCGTCTTCCGAAAAGATGAGTGAAGCACTCAATAAGCTGAAGTCTTTGTCAGAACAAGGCATTGAAGCGGTTGAAGAAGCGAATGCTGTTTCTGCCGAAGAACAAATGAAGGCTTATATATCCGAAGTGAGCGACGGCGGTAATAACGCACTGACAAACAGTGAGACGCGTACTCCCGAAGAAATAAGAGCAGCACGTCGTTTGGCTGCACGTAATGCAAGAAGACATGTTTATATAGAGACACCGCATTATGTAAGCAGATTCGATACGATGACTGAGGAGGAGAAGCTTGCCTTCTGTACAAAGGAACGCAAGAGAACTGCGGGTGTATTAAAGCGCCGTGCGGTATTTAGGAAATTCTTTTTGACATTAGGTTTAATTGTAGCTGTGATTGCTGCGATTCTCGCAATTTTTCCGATATTCTTTACTTTCCTGAATTCATTTATGACTTCTGCAGAAATTACCGATAATTACGGAAAGATTTTTCAGAGTCTCTCAGGACATGCTAAGGACGGAGCAACATATTTGTCTGAAGCGCCGACGCTGAAATTCGTTCCGCAGTTGGTTACAATACAGCAGTATAAAACACTTCTGTTTATGAGCCCGGCTTATCTTTTGAAGTTTTGGAATTCCATAATTCTTGTTGTACCTATAGTATTCGGTCAGCTTCTTGTGTCACTGATGGCCTCATACAGCTTTGCAAGATACAGAAGGAGAAGAAGAGAGATTTTGTTCTTCTCATATGTAATACTTATGCTTATGCCGTTTCAGGTAACTCTTGTTCCGAATTACATGATAGCTGACAGTCTCGGAATACTTGATACTAATTGGTCAATTATTTTGCCTGGTATTTTCTCAACTTTCAGTACATTTCTTCTTACGAAATATATGAGACAAATACCGTCTGCGTATATCGAAGCTGCGCTTCTTGACGGTGCCAACGAATGGCAGATATTTACGCATATAGCACTGCCTTCGTGTAAAAGTGCCGTGTATGCACTGATGATATTGTTGTTTATTGATTATTGGAATATGGTTGAACAACCGCTTATTCTGTTGAAGGATGAAGGAAAACAGCCGTTGTCTGTCTTCTTGTCACAGATAAACGAGGCGGAAATAGGTATAGCATTTGCAGCGTCTACTCTTTACATGATACCTGCTTTGCTGATATTCCTTTTGGGAGAAGAATATCTTGTTGAAGGAATATCTCGTTCGGGAGTTAAATAATTTTATTCGGTTTATAAAGGAATGTTGAAAGGAAAATAAAAATGGCAACTGGTTCTAAAAAACGTAGATGGGTAGTAAAAGCAATAGTTGGTTTTGTTGCAATTCTTGCGGTTTTGACTTTTTTCTCAAATACCATAATGAATGCAACTATACCTAAGGTTGATGCAAAAAAGGTTTCTCGCGGTAATCTTGCATTTACAAACAGTGATACAGCAATGACGAAGCCTACCAAGGTAACGAAAGTTACAACACCGAAAGGATTAGAAACCAGAGTTGTAGATGAAGTAATGGTTCTTCAGTATGAAGATGTTACTAAAGGACAAGTGCTCTTTACTTTAAAGGATGCTGAAGAAAGTGAAGAATTGGAAGCGCTTGAGGATCAGCTTGAAGAGAAAATAAGGAATCGTAATTATGAGGATATGTCTCCTTCTGCAGATCACGATTATTCAGGCCTTCAGGATTCCATTGATCTTGCCGAAGCAAATTTGAAAGAGGCTGAATCACGGCTTACTAAAGTGCAAAATGCTGATGCAACGGCAGATGAGGCGAAAGCAATCATAGCTGAGAATTCACCTTTGGTAAATCAGTATCAGTCAGAGAGTGATTCGATATCTACAACTATAGAGGAGATAAACAGAGATATTGATTCTTTGAATCAGCAGTTGGAAAGAGTAAATGATAATATAAATGATTTGGAGGCAATGGGTACGCCTACACCGATTCCTACACCTATTCCGGGTTCGGCAGAGTATTCTGTAGTAAGAGAAAAAGTTATTTTGAATGACGTGACTGGTGATCCTGCGGGTGGTGAAGAACCTACACCTGAGATAACTCCTACAACTGATCCTACACCTGAGGTGACACCTACAACAGAGCCTACACCTGAGGTAACACCTACAGCAGAGCCTACGCCTGAGGTAACACCTACAGCAAACCCTACACCTGAAGTAACTCCGACGGCGGTACCTACGCCTGAGGTTACGCCGACGGAAGAGCCAACTCCGACACCGGAACCGACCGGTAATCCTTCTTTGATTCCGGGAACGATGGAATATTACGTGAATAAGCGTGGCGAGCTTGAAGAAGAAATCAGAAATTTGCAGTCGCAGCTTGAGAGCGCCGAAGGACGTTTGGCAACGGCTTCTTCGAATCTTGCCGAGGCTCAAGGTAAGATTGACGATGCACAGACTGTACTTGCCGAGCTGGAAGCACTTCCTACGTTGGAAGAAGCTCAGCGAGCAGTAAACAGTGCAAATACAGCTTTGTCACAAGCGCGTAAATCACTTTCAAATCAGCAACAAAGCGATAATGTTCAAGATCTCAGAGACAGTGATTCACGCAAAGATCTCGACGAAGATATTGAAGAATTACAGGAGAAGATTGATACAATTAAGGAGAATGCCGAGATTATTGAGATAAAGGCACCGGCTGACGGATTTGCCTATAATATTACCGTAAGAAGCGGTGACGCACTTCAGGAGAAAGCAGAATTATTACAGATTGTTGATAATGCTACCGATTATACAGTTGAGTTTAAGTTCTCATCCGATGTTGCAAGAACAATGCAGGTTGGTTCGGAACTTGAGGTAAATGAGTATTATGTTGATAAATGTGTAATTAAAAAGATTGTACCGGATTCTGAGAACCCTAGAGAGCAGATGTCTGTAATATGTGAGATTGATGGTGGTTTGTATCCTGAAATGTCTATTACAGCAGTTGCCGGTAAATCCAATAAGGATTATGAGATGGTAGTTCCTGCAAGTGCGGTATATGAAGATAATTCCGGATTGTTTGTTTATGTCGTAGATGAATCCAGTACTCCGCTCGGTGAGAAACTTGTTGTGCGCAAGGTGAGTGTTACAGAAGAAGAAAGTGACGGCTCAAGAACAGCAATAAAAGGTGACGGCATTGATAAAGATGCTCTTATAGTAGTGAGAAGCGATAAACCGTTAAATAACGGCGACAGAGTCAGACGTGAAGATTACTCAGATAAGGAGTAATTCATTTAAGTTGGAGAAGAAAGAGAAATGTTCATTTTCGACAGAATTAAAAGTTATATAAAGAGCGCCAAAGAGGATCAGAACAAACGATGGAAAAAATTAGTTTTTGCTGCGCCGTTTTGGATTATTTTTGTTTCTTTGGTGTTGATTGCAGTTTTTTGTATAAGAGGCTATTTCCTGTGTAAGGCGTGCAACGATCAGTATGCCTCTCAGTATTGGATTAACGGCGATGAAGATAAATTATTCGGTCAAGTGTCTGTATACGCACAGGGGATGAGAACACAAGGTCCTGAATCTCCGCTTCTGAATCTCGGAAGAGATTATTCTCTTTCTGTAGCTGATATATCTGCAATGCGCTTCTCATTGCAGGGAGTTGTGGATTCTTTTGCAAAAGGAAAAGTAACCGGGCTGGATCGTGATGGTTCACCGAGAGGCTGGGAGGATTGTTATTCAACCTTTCTTAACGGTACAGTAGGTATATATGATGAAGAAGGTACAAGTTTGTCCGCCACAACTGATGCTGAAGTCGTGGCAGTAAGCGGAAATTTTTCAGCATTTCATCCGATGGAGTACCTTTCAGGTGGATTTTTGCCGGAGAAACCAATTGATAAAAAACAGATTGTAATCAATGATGTTTTGGCATGGAAACTATTTCGTTCATATGATGTATTAGGCAGACAACTTGAGTTGTTCGGAGAGAAATTCACAGTTATCGGTGTGGTACGAGTGCCTGACAACAAGATTAATTCTAAGGCAAAAGCAGATATTCCGAGAGTTTTCATTTATTTTATTGAACTTGATGAACTGGATCGCAGTAATTATTTTAATTCGGACAGTTATTCAATTTATTTGGAGTATACTGATTCTAAGTTAGCAGTAAACTGCTATGAAGTTTTGTTACCTGAATCATTAGCGGGAGTTGCGACGAGTGATGTTCTTTCAGCTCTGCCTGTTTATAATGCCAACGATCCTCAATTTCTTGTAGTTCGCAACAGCGGAAGATTCTCACCGTATGAGATATATGATTATATGATACCTCTCGGAGAGAACACACGTAAGAATGCAATATTCAATTTCCCATACTGGGAGAAGGCTGCAGTAATTACAACTGAAACTGTTTTTGTTGACGGATGTTTCGTTCTGGCCGGCATTGTTTTACTTATTATAGGTATAATCATGATGTCACTGAAGCGTAATAAAAATAAGAATGAGTCTCAAACGATTGAGGCGGAAACTGATAAATCATAATCTTTTTGTATTATGTTTGAAACATAAATAAAATACCTCACAGCTATAATTGTAGTAATTATAGTAATGGGGGTATTTTTATGAGACGTAAATTACAACTTGCTGCCTTTATTATTACAGTCTCTTTGGCTGTGTCATCATGTCAGGTTGACTTAAAGCGTGTAGGTGATGATGTAAAGAATTTGGGAAAAGCAGTAGCAGATAAAATTGAGGATGTTGACAAGTCTTCATCAACTCCTGAGACTGAGAAATCGGAAGAAACTTCAGCGGAAGAGACAACCGCAGAAGAAACCGTAGCAACTGAACCGAGTGTTACCGAGACTGAGACAAAAGAAACAGAAGTTGCAGAAATAACAGAAACAACAGAAACAACAGAAACAACAAATGAAAATGCTGTTGAGTCCGTAATACAGGAGACAAAGGCTACGGAGAATTCTGTACGAGAAACTGAGTTGCCTGAAGAAACCGAGATACCGACAGTTACACCGATTGAACGAGTAGATTTCAGTGATCTCACATCGATTGAGCTTACTCGTGAGATAAATGTCGAAAATGAAGCTTTTCGAGAAGTATATATATCGGAAGAGGATGAGATTGAGTATGCTCAGTTTGAGGGAAATCGTTCGCTGGTAACAATAAAAGATTCACCGAACGTTGAGTGTGCAATCAATTTGATGGCAGACGGTTTTTATCAGGAAGCTGCTGGAAAATACGCAAATGTTGTTGCCAATGCAAAGGCTCAGTTAGAACTTAATCCGGAGGGGTTCGAGGAATTTACTGCTGTTTATGTCAGTAACGACATAACGACTAACGGAAGAATTCTTACAGTGAGAATGATTTATACAGTTGAGACAGACGGTAATGTAACGGAAAAGGTTGAGGAAACATACAGTTTTGATGTACTAACCGGAAAAATTATTATTCTGGATGATATTGCAGTTAACAGTGATGAATTATATGAAGCACTTCTTGCTGAATTTAAAGAAGACGACGAAATTGATACATTTACACCGATATTTATTACTCCTACAGATGATTACATACCGTTGCGCCTTGTTGCGGTAAATAAGGACGGCGAAGAAACGGTAATTATGGTGGATTTAGTACAGTATTCAGAATATTTGAACAGATTTGGAAAAAATGTTTGTCTTATACCGTAATTACAATTAACAATTTATTAACAAAGAGACACAGTCAGATTAATTCGAAGATAACGTATTTAGTGATATGTCCTTTAATTTTACATAAATAAACAAAAGCGTGCGGAATTATAATGAATCAAAAAGAAAAGTTTACAAAATGTAAGATTAACAAGATTAATAAATAATGATATTTACATACATAATTAATATATTCTGCGGCGGTGATGATAATAATAGTACAATTATCACAAATTAATGTTGCAAGTTTTGTGACTTTGTTGTAAACTTCCACTGTAAGAATTCGTGTTTTTGTCAGAGTGGGGCTTTGACAAGGCGGACGAATCGCACATTAAGGTGTGCAAGTGACATTGGTCCTAATGGACGGAAAATAAAAAACCTTAATTTTATGAGGAGGCAAAAAAATGAAGAAACAGAAGATTGTTGCTTTAATGGTAGCATCTGCAATGTTGATGGGAACAGCTGCATGCGGTTCTTCTGAGCCTGTAGCAACAACAACAGCTGCAACAACAGCTGCTGCTGAGACAACTGCTGCTGACGAGACAACTGCTGCTGATGAGACAGAGGCACAGGTTGAGGCTAGCACCGGTGATTTTGTTGAGCTTACAGTTCAGGATGTTGCTGACGAGAGCACAGACAAGGTTATGATTTATGGTTGGAACGATGAGTTCCCAGGTTTGGTTGAGAAGTATTCAGACGTTGAGTATGAGACAGAAATCACTGAGACAAACACATATCAGGCTAAGCTTGATCAGGTTCTTGCATCAGGTGATAACGCTCCTGACTTGTTCGTTTGTGATGCTGACTATGCTACAAAGTACATGAATTCAGACAACACAATCGCAATTAACGATATCGGTATTGCTTATGATGAGTTGAGCAACATGTATAACTATACTTTGCAGTTCGCTTGCGATGACAACATGGTTATCAAGGGTCTCGCTTGGCAGGCTTGCCCATGCGGTATCTTCTACAACAGAAATATTGCACAGGAGACACTCGGTGTTTCTGAGCCTGAAGATGTAGCTCCATATTTTGCTACATGGGATGCTTTCGTTGAGACAGCACGTAAAGTAAATGAAGTTTCTAACGGTGAGAAGAAGATTGTTTCAGGTACAGACGAGATCTGGAGAGCTTATCTAAACTCACGTTCTAAGGGCTGGGTAGTTGATGGTGAAGTTTATGTAGATCCAGTAATGGAAGGTTACTTTGACATCGCTAAGATCCTTAAGGATGAGAATCTCACATTCGAGGCTGGTCAGTGGTCAGATGCTTGGACAGCTAACATGGCTAACGAGACTACACTTTCTTACTGGGGTCCAATGTGGCTCTTCAACTTCAGCTTTAACTTCGGTACAACTAACCATACTGAGGGTGACTGGGGTATCGTTTCTGCTCCTGGTAACTTCTTCTGGGGTGGTACATGGATGATGGCTTCTAAGTACTGTGACATGAAGGCTTCATGTGCTCAGATCATGAGAGACATCGCTTTGAATGAGACAAATCTTAGAGACATGACTGTAACAGGTGAGTTTGTTAACAGCGTTGCTATTATGACAGAGCTTGCTGCAAGTGATACATATGTTGTTGAGAACCTCGGCGGTCAGAATCCTGCTGCAGTTCTTCTTAATGCTGCTACACTTATCGACAACTCAACAGTTGGTCCTAACGATCAGAAGATCAACACTGAGTTTAGTAATGTTGTTAGTTCTTATCTCGCTGGTGATATCGGAACAGTTGCTGAGGCTATCACTACATTTGAGAACAATGTTGCTGAGCAGGGTATCATTTAATTTGTAATCGGAGTTATTCGATAACTACTAAGGTAAAAAGTGCGGGGCGGGGAGTATCCCTGCTCCGCATTTATTATTTTTATTATTTCCTTCAACAGACTTATTCGGGTGAATATTTGGAGAGTGACAAATATGGCAAATAATGCAACTAAATCCGTAAAAAAAGGTAACAAGGGTCTAAGTTACACAAAATTCGGATATTTATTTATTGCTCCGTTTGTTATTGTTTATTGCTTATTTAGTTTGTATCCGCTTCTTACTACATTTTGGTACAGCGGTTCTAATATGACGAGCACAACAGCAAATTTCTGGGGCTTTGACAACAAGGAAGTTTATTACGATGAATTCCTTGATTTAACAGCTGCTTACGGTGACAGCTTTGAAGATACCGTAGGTATTGAGAAAAAAGAGTATATGAAAATCAGAAACTTCTTTCTTGCACAGGATGCGGCTAACTTATATAAGCCGTTGGACGAGAAAGGAATAGCTGCCTTAAAGGATGCTTTGGATCAAGGTTTACTTGACGGGGTGTCTGCTGATACTGCAGCAAAGGTTAATCAGGCAATCAGTGAACAGAATTTCAAATATATTGATGCTACTGCTATGTCTGAGCTTAAAATTTGGAAATCAGGTTACGCCGATGATACGCTTACAATTACGAATCAGTTGGCAAAAATATCAACGAAATTGGAATTAATTGCCAATCCGGAGGCTTCTGAAGAAGAAGGTGAGGAAACCGAGGCTATTACGGCAAATGATATTATAGAGGCGGAGTCTTTCTCTGAGTTTATTACATCGTTAGAGTCAGATGAAATTGAGCCGTCAACAAAGATGCTTATTGATTATCTTGCAGAGTATGTAGGAAAGGACAGTCTTACAGATTATTTTAATTCTGTTAAGGCAGGCGATATTTCAATTGAGGATCCTTCTTTTTACTTTGTATGTTACAACCTTAATTCACCTAAGGCTGCAGATGCCGAGGGTAATTCCGTAGCAGGTATTTCGGTTCCGTTTATTAAGGATGTTGAGACATATTTATCAGCAGAATGCTGGCCGAATACAATAAAGTCGCTCAGTACTTTTGATCAGTTTAATGATTATGCTTCAGGTAAGCTTAATCTTCACGAGAATGAGTCACAGCTTCTTGATGATTTGACAGTATTGTATGAAGCCGGACTTATTAATAACGTGAATCTTGTTGAGAAAGACGGTAAGTTGGTTGCAGAAGAGAATAAGGAAACTAATATTCTTTATGCAATGAATAAGTATATCGAAGAGAAGTATGAGAGTAATGTTACTTTGCAGCGTGTTGCGATGCAGATTTCTCAGATAGAAGCATATACAAGTAATCAGGGTCATTCATTATTGGTTGGTACCGGTTACGAAGATGTAGATACTTATATTTCATTTAACGGTGAACTTGACGTTCAGAAATATAATCAGTTTAAGAACGAATTGGGATTTGCAGATTTACTTACCTATGACAGATATTTGGAGTTGGACGCCTTATATAAGGAAAAGAAGGTAACAGAGGCACAGGCTGCACTTGATGAAGCAAATGCCCTTCTTCCTGAGGTTCAGGCAAAGTATGATGCAGCAGTAGGAACTGATGATGAGAAAGCCGCTAACGAAGAGTTAATGAAAGTTGTCGGTGAGATTGAGAAGCAACAGGGTAAGATTAAAAATCCTAAGGGACTCTTGTCACAGGTAAATGCAAAGAATGAATATCTCTTTGTAGGTACTGATAACTTTAAGAAGATTTTTACCGATAAGACAAGATTTAATACTGTATTCGGTTCATTCTACAATACTGCCATTCTCTGGTTAATGGGTGTAGTTCCGCAGATGCTTCTTGCGCTTATTCTTTCTGCTTGGTTTACAGATACAAAGATTAAGCTTAAGGGCCTTAACCTTATGAAGGCTTTGATGTATTTGCCAAATGTAATTACAGCCGTTACAGTAGCTATCTTCTTCAGAAGAATATTCTCTTATTCTACAGGTGCGGCACAGTCCCCTTCACAGCAGATTTTGCATTTCTTCGGTGATGCAGACGGCTACAATTTCTTTGAGAGTGCATGGGCAACCAGATGGATTATTGCATTCATTAACTTCTGGATGTGGTACGGAAATACAATGATTACTTTGATAGCAGGTATTTCATCTATCTCTGAATCTTTGTATGAGTCAGCTCAGATTGACGGTGCAAACACATTCCAGACTTATATGTTGATTACACTTCCGCTTTTGAGACCTATCATGCTTTATACTGTTGTAACTTCCCTTATCGGTGGTCTCCAGATGTATGATATTCCTCAGAACCTGAACATGAATCCGGCTCTTGTTAACTTTAACGGTTCAATGATCAGATCAACAAGAACAATTCTCATGTACATCAACGATCAGGCTTTCGGTATGCAGGATTTGAAGCAGGTAGGTATTGCTTCTGCCGTATCTATTTTGTTATTCATTACAACAACTATTCTCTCCATTGTCATTTTCTACATAATGCGTGACAAGGATGAGGCAAAAGCTGCTAAAGCTAAGAGAAAAGCTAAGAAGGAGGCTGCAGTATAATTATGGACGGACAGACTAAATTACGTAGTAGTTCAGCTGCAAAAAGAGCATACTGCATTCTTGTTTATGTAGTTGTTGCTTTCTTTGCAATTTTGGCAATAATTCCTTTTGTATTCATGTTCTGCAGTGCTACATGGGATTCAGGTAATATTCAGACATCAATTAAGCTTTGGCCGAATTTCAAAAATCTTATCGGTCAGACAAAAGCAAACTATAACACACTCGCTCAGAGATCTACATTTAAGTTTGCAGTAGGCTTTAAGAACTCAATGCTCATTTCGGGTTGTTCAACTGCACTTACTGTTTATTTCTCAGCACTTACAGCTTATGGTTTAAAGTGTTATGAGTTTAAGGGTCGTAAGACTGTTTTCGCAATTATCGTAGGTGTAATGATGGTTCCTACAGCAGTTAACATTACCGGTTTTTACAGACTTATGAATTCTATGGGTCTTCTCGGTTCTAAGTTAACACTCATTATTCCTGCCATTGCTGCTCCTAATACAGTATTCTTTATTAAACAGTATTTGGATTCTTCATTCTCAATTGATATAGTTGAGGCTGCACGTATTGATGGTGCCGGAGAGTTCTATACATTTAACAGAATAAGTTTACCTATTATGATTCCTGCCATAGCTACACAGGCAATATTCTCGTTCCTCGGAAGCTGGAATAACTTCTTTGCTCCTTCTATTCTTTTGAATAAGGCTGAGAATAAGACTCTTCCGCTTATGGTAGCAGAATTGTACGGTGACCGTTTTACTGATTACGGTGCTATTTACTTTGGACTTTCCGCTTCAGTACTTCCTGTAGTAATTGTTTACTGCTTCTTGCAGAGATATATTATCTCAGGTGTTGCTGCCGGTGGTGTTAAGGAATAATAATTTAATCTTTTTTCGGGCTGCCTCTTCAAAAAAGGGAGACAGCCCTTTATTGTTAAAATCAGATAAGATTTTTTATTACGGAGGCAATATAAATGAAATTCGGACATTTTGATGATAAGGCTCGAGAGTATGTAATCGAGACACCAAAAACACCATATCCGTGGATTAACTATCTCGGAACACAGGCTTTTTTCGGACTTATATCTAATACAGCCGGCGGATATGATTTTTATAAGGACGCCCGACTCAGAAGAATTACACGTTACAGATATAACAACGTACCTATAGATATGGGCGGCCGTTATTTCTATATCAACGATAACGGTACAATTTGGAATCCGGGTTGGTCACCTGTTAAGACGGAATTGGATTTTTATGAATGCCGTCACGGTATGGGCTATACTATAATTACAGGTAAGAAAAACGATATTAAGGCTGAAGTTACATTCTTTGTACCTCAGGACTTCGACGGTGAAGTTCAGCAGGTTGTTCTCTCTAATGAAGGTACAACTGCAAAGACATTCTCATTCTTCTCTTTTGCTGAGTGGTGTCTTTGGGATGCACAGGATGACAGCAACAATTTCCAGCGTAATTTCTCAACAGGTCGTGTAGAGATAAAGGATTCTGTTATTTATCACAAGACCGAATACAGAGATCGTCGTAATCACTATGCTTTCTATTCCGTAAATGATGAGATTGACGGTTACGATACAGACAGAGATGCATTCATTGGTATGTATAACGGCTTTGGTGATCCACAGGCTGTAGTTGCAGGTGAAGCAACAAATTCATTTGCTGACGGTTGGGCACCTATTGCTTCACACTATAAGAAAATAACTCTTGCTCCGGGTGAGACAAAGACATTGGTATTTGTTCTTGGTTATGTTGAGATGCCGCAGGATCAGAAATTTGAGGCTGACGGCAAGACAATTAACAAGGTAAAAGCCCTTGAGATGATTGAGAAGTTTAACACAGCAGAGAAATTTGCTGCAGGTATGGCAGAGCTTAAGGCATACTGGGATAAGCTTTTGGGCATTCTTAATGTTGATACACCTGACGACAGAGTTAACCGCATGGTTAATATCTGGAACCAGTATCAGTGTATGGTTACTTTTAACCTTTCACGTTCTGCTTCATATTTCGAGTCAGGTATCGGTCGTGGTATGGGATTCAGAGATTCCAACCAGGATATACTCGGATTTGTTCATCAGATTCCTGACAGAGCAAAGGAGCGTATCATAGATATTGCTTCTACTCAGTTCCCTGACGGTGGTTGCTATCACCAGTATCAGCCGCTTACAAAGAAGGGTAATGCTGATATCGGCGGTGACTTCTCAGATGATCCGTTGTGGCTTATTCTTTCAGTATCGGCTTATATAAAGGAGACAGGTGACTGGTCTATCCTGGATGAGATGGTTCCTTATGATAATGATATGTCTATCGCTCAGACAATGCTTGAGCATTTGAAGGTATCTTTCTATCATATTGTAAACAACCTTGGACCTCATGGTTTGCCGCTTGCAATGAGAGCAGACTGGAATGACTGTATTAATCTTTCATGCTTCTCCGACACACCAGGTGAATCTTTCCAGACATATACAAATCCTAAGTTTGAGGCAGAGGGTGGTTACTCAAAGGTTGCTGAATCAGTAATGGTTGCTACACTCTTTACTTATACGGGACCTAATTATGTTGCTATTTTGAAGCACCTCGGTAAGGAAGATGAGGCTCAGGCTGCACAAAAGGCAATCGATGACATGAAGAAGGCAATCATGGAGTCTGCTTGGGACGGTGATTGGTTCTTGAGAGCATATGATGCAAACGGCGAGAAGATGGGTTCAAAGGAATGTGAGGAAGGTCAGATTTTTATTGAGCCACAGGGATTTGCAATTATGTCTGATATCGATGAGACAGCAACCAAGAAGACACTTGCAGCTATTGATGAGCGTCTTAATACACAATACGGTCTCGTTCTTAATAATCCTGCTTTCTCCAAGTACTATATTCAGTATGGTGAGATTTCCACCTATCCGGGCGGATATAAGGAGAATGCCGGAATCTTTACTCATAACAATGCATGGATAATCTGTGCTGCTGCTTATGCAGGTGAAGGCGATCAGGCATTTAAGTATTATTCAGAGATTGCACCGGCATTTACTGAGGAGACATCCGATATTCATAAGACAGAGCCATATGTTTACGGTCAGATGATAGGCGGTAAGGATGCAGGTTCCGATATCGGAAGAACAGGCAAGAACTTCGGTCAGGGTAAGAACTCATGGCTTACAGGTACTGCTGCTTGGAATATGGTAGCTATTTCACAGTATATACTCGGTGTTCAGGCTGATTTTGACGGTCTTAAGATTGATCCTTCAATTCCTGCTTCATGGGACGGACTTAAGGCTTCACGTAAATTCCGCGGAGCTGAATATAACATCACTGTTAAGAATCCTGATCATGTATGCAAGGGCGTTAAAACAATGATTGTTGACGGTAAGGAAATCTCCGGAAATATCATTCCTGTTTTTGCTGACGGTACACACGAGGTAGAGGTAGTACTCGGTTAATTTTTGAAACACGATTAATAATCAATAAAGCAGCCTGCGTTTATCACGTAAGGCTGTTTTTTTGTTATAATAACTAAGTATTTATCCTTCTCGAAAAGGGGCACTCAAATGACAAAAATATTAGCGGCAATGAGCGGCGGAGTCGACAGCACATCAGCTGTTTTGTTATTACAAAAACGGGGTTACACAGTTGAGGGCGCCACATATCTTTTAACGCCGGATATGAAGGCTCAGTCTGAGCGTGCGGCACAGGTTTGTGCAAAAATCGGTATCAAGCACCATGAGATTGATTTAGTTAAGCTTTTCGAAGAGAAGGTAAGAAAACATTTTGCGCAAACATATCTTGACGGTAAAACGCCGAATCCGTGTGTTGTATGCAACAGGGAAATCAAGTTTAAAGCATTTCTTGATTACGCAACAGAAAACGGTTTTGATAAAATCGCGACAGGCCATTATTGTGCCATAAGCGAGGATGAGAACGGCGTACATCTTTTAACAGGAAAAGAAGGAAAGGACCAGACCTATTTTCTTTCTATGGTTGACAGAAAAGCACTGTCGAAGGTAGTTTTTCCGGTGGGCAGTATGGACAAAAATGAGGTGCGCAGCATAGTGTCAGGCGTTGATGAAGCAGCGTCAAAGTTGAAGGACAGTGTGGATATATGCTTTGTCCCGGACGGTGATTATGTTACTGAAGTCTTATCACATGCAAATCCCGAAGAACGTGAGAAGGCTAAGGCTGACGGAGACTTCGTTATACTTAAGGATGGAAGTGTACCGGGAAAACATAAAGGCTATATTAATTACACAATAGGACAAAGAAAAGGCTTGGGAATTGCGTATACGGAGCCGCTTTATGTGGTGGGAACGAATCCGCAAAAATGTAAGGTGTATCTCGGTTGTGACGATGACATTTACAGCAGTAAAGTCAGCTGCGGCAATATAAACATAATAAACGAATATTCATTTAAAGAGGCAATTAAACAAGGAAAACTAACTGCCAGAGTTCGCTTCTCCAAGGCACTCACACCTATTAAAACAATCAGCGGATTTGAAGGACCGGTGTCGGTCGTTTTTGGTGATAAGGTCAGAGCGCCTGCCCCGGGACAGACGATTGCCTTTTATTTTGAAAATGAATGTGTGGGCGGTGCTGAGATTATCGGTAATGATTTTGACAGAAATAACCTTATTTGTGATAACAATTAAGTGATTATCGTATAGAATAGAAGTATATGGCTATAAACAGGAGGAATTTATAATGACATTAGCGGGACAAAAAGCACGTGAACAAAAGATTACGGCAGTGGATTTTTTGAAGACAAAATTCGGAAGTCTTGCCGGAAATACACCAAGTGCGCAGTTTATAGGATTCGGTAAAAAGATGCAGGTAATAGGTATCACCGGTCTTGATTTTGAGTCTCCTTTTGTTTCCGAATTACTTCAGGATGACAGAATTTTTGATATCGCCGTGGATTTTGCCAAGGCAGGAAAGAACATTCTTATAACTTCAGATGTTAAGATGTATGTTGAAGAAGACGGAAAAACAGATGAAATTGAGCTTTCAAAGGAAATTAAAGAATATATAGAAGATGCCGTGAAGGCAGCGGCTTTGTGGGGCGGTGAGCTTAACAGCAAGGGTGAACTTATTATAGACCCGTCAACACCGGCACCGGGACCGCACTATTATACTAATCTTCTTATAGGAAACAGAATCGGCTTCGACAGACCGCTTCAAAGTACTCCGAAGGCTGCAATAGACCAGCTCGGACGCGGTTGCTTCAGAGCACATGCAGATACTCAGGTACTTGCTACAAAGTGGGATTATCTTCCTGAGGAGAACGGTTTTCCTGCTAACAGACAGTTTTATATTACAGAGAACGGAAAACAGATTTTCTATTCCTGTAAGGCTTCTGATGACAGCATAGAGAAGGTTACATCTGTTCATTCACAAAACAGAACAACAATCACATATGTACTTAGGGACGGTCTTGAGATAAAGAGAACCATTTTCATTCTTCCTTCCGAGGATGGAATGCCTCTTGCAACTGAAGCTCAAATGATAGAAATTAAAAATAATGGTCTCAAGGATCGTGATTTGAGAATTGTCTATACAGGTATGTTCGGTACAAGTGAGGTTCATGCATTAAGAGAAGATGTTATTTTCTCGACAGTAGTAGCGCAGTCCGAAGTATTCTTTGATGAGGATAACAAGATAAAAGCAATTTCATTCAATCCGAATCCGAAGTGGACAAAGGGCAATATAAGATTTGCTACATTGATGGCAACTGAATTTGATAAGGACGGTAACAAATCGGGTGATGTTATATTCCCTACAGAGTATTGTGCACGCTATAGTGAATTTGTAGGTAACGGTACATTGTATGATCCGCAGTATATCGGTTTTCTGTCAAATAAACCTTCGTTTAAGGGGCCGGGTTTTTATGCGCTTGCCTCATCATTTAAGGTTCAGGCCGGTGCTTACACCCGTATAGACGGATTTACTTGCTTGAGCTCGGATGCCGTTAATCCGAATTTCGAGGACGAAGTAACAATGAAGCAGGAGCTGACCAATCTTATCGAAGCATATTCAGATGAGAAGAAGCTTCCGTCACAATTTAAGTTTGTATGTGATTTTGCTTCAAGATATTCGGACTACATGAAGATTAAGCACAATGATGCTGATTTTGAGGCATATGTTAACAATAATCTTCCTTTCCAGGTTTTCTACCAGACCTTCGTTTCACGTTCACTTGACTGGACACAGAAGGGATATCGTGAAATAGGTTTCCGTGAGATTCAGGATATTTTTGCATCAATGTACTATTTTGCGGGTATGGGACAGACCGAATTTGTTAAGAAACTTCTTACGGAGTGGATAAGTAATGTTTTCGAAGACGGATATGCAAATCATAATTTCTATTGGACAGGTAAAGAACCGGGTTGGTGGTCCGATGATGCTTTGTGGTTGCTTCAGGCATTGGATAGATATGTAAGTCTTACCGGAGATTACGCTTTCCTTTCTTCAAGAATAGTAATGGCTGATTATGCTGATAAAGCGGCAGAGGCAAAGAAGAACGGTGTTGAGCTTGACAATAAGTATACTCGTACGGTTTTAGATACAATTAAAGCAATTATTACCTACAGCGCGAAGATTT
Organism: Saccharofermentans sp.; assembly: GCA_045616305.1. GTDB lineage: Bacteria > Bacillota > Clostridia > Saccharofermentanales > Saccharofermentanaceae > Saccharofermentans. The sequence goes on from JAZLGO010000088.1 coordinate 26,963, forward strand.
CTGTAGGAAAACACGGTATACCTTTGATTGACCGCGCAGATTGGAATGATTGTCTCAGAGTTGACCCTGACTGTGTCGGCGGTGCAGTTAAGATGGAGAAGTATCGTGAGCAGCTTAGTAAGTCCGGTAAGGAATTTGCGTCTGTTCCGTTTGAATCTGAGTATTCTGAATCAGTTATGAATGCTTTCCTGCTTAAGGTTGCAATAGATGCGGCATATAAGATGTTCTCTCATGAAGGTGACAGCGATTATGCTTCGGTACTCAAGGATTTGAGCGAGAGAATAAAGAAGGATGCTTCGAATTATGCTTGGAAAAATGATTTCTATGCCCGAGTTCTTTTTAATCGTTCCGAGAAACCTGAACTTGAATATCTCGGAGCTGCGGGGGATAAGCTTCAGGTTGAGGATGCTCCGGGAAGTTATTTCCTTAACAGCTTCTCATGGTCTGTTTTGGCCGAGGTTGCTTCCGAAAGTCAGATAGAGGCGATGCTTGATTCAATGGATAAATATCTTAAGTCACCTTACGGTTTCAGACTTTGCTCTACTGTGGATTATTCAAAGATTGCTCCGAAGATTGATGTAGCTCTTTATTATCCGGGTGACCGTGAGAACGGCGGTGTATTTAAGCATGCCAATATGATGGCAGCTGCAGCAATGCTCAAGGCTTCAAAATCCGTTGAGAATGAGGTTCTTGCCGAGAGACTTGCAGATACAGCATATTGGGTAATTGACTGTATTCTTCCTTATCGTACTCTTAAGTCGCCTTTTAAGACTTGCGGAAATCCAAGACTTTGTACTCAGTATAATAACTGTGAGACAGGTGAGAATATAGGACCTACATTGTCGGGTACTTCTACATGGTTGCTCCTTTGTTTGTTTACTTGCTTCGGTGTTGAATTTACTGCCGATAATCTTATCTGTGAACCGCTTCTTCGTAAGGAGGAAACTGACCTTGAGGTTACGGTAAACAGCGGAAAAGCATCATATGATATACGTATTACCAAGCCAAAGGGCTTCAGAAGAACAAAGTCCGGTGTAAGTCTTAAGGTTGACGGTAAATCAATCAGCGGTACCAAGGTTCCGGTATTTGAAGACGGAAAAACACATACCGTTGAAGTTGATTTTTAATACGCACTGAAAGTTAAATAACACAGTGTTAAAACTGCTTAATTGCAAATTAAGCAGTTTTTTTTGCCGAAAAAAGTATTAATTTCGAGAAAAGGAATAAGCTATAATAACAATGTATTTTGTTTTTTGATTTGTCGGAGGGGTTATGGATACATTTAAAGAGGGGAAATTTAATACAAACCAATACGGAAGTAATAAAAGCAATCCTGATATAAAGCCTATGTGGTCTACCGAAGTAAATGAATTATCGGCGGACAGCCAGAAGTGTCCGGGTTGCGGTGCTAATTTGGAATTTAATCCGGATCTTCAGAGCATGGTTTGTAACTCATGCGGAGGGATGTTTAAACCAAGGACACTCAAAAGAATAGCCGAAAGCAAATCATATGAGTCAGGTGAAATTACAAAAGAAAATGAGAAGCAGCATGAGATTACATGTAACAGTTGCGGTGCACAGATAGTTGCTGACTTGAATACAAGTGCTACAATGTGTCCGTTCTGTGGTTCACCGGCGCTTATCATAGGAAGACTTTCACGTAAGTTTGAACCTGATTATATTATTCCTTTCAGATATGGTAAGGAGGAAGCAAAGAAGACTTTTTTAAAGTGGGCAAGACAAATTAAATTTACACCTTCAGATTTTACTTCTAAAGAAAACATAGAGAAAATAACAGGAATATATATACCGTTCTGGCTGACTGATGCTGAATGCACAATGGATATTGAAGCTACCGGTCATATGGCGATGATGGATAATACTATTGCCCAGTTTCTTATAAATCGTACATGTAAGATGAATTTTGATATGATTCCTTTTGACGGTTCCAAAAAATGGGATGATACTCTTATGGAGGCGATAGAACCGTTTAATTATAGAGATATGCAGTTATTCTCTGAAGGACAGGGATATTTAAGCGGTTTTATGGCCGAGAGATACGATATACCTCATATCAGAATGTCTAAGCGAATAGTCGGAAGAGTCAGAAGATATGTACGCGAAGAGTTTAGGAATATTACCAAAGAGTATGACAAATTGGATATCGGAATGGATAATTCACTGGTTGATCAGTTGAAGTTTTATTATTGCTTGGCTCCTGTCTGGTTTGTAAATTATGAATACGAAGGTGAGACATATAGATTTGTAATGAACGGACAAACAGGTAAGGTTGCCGGTGATTTGCCTGTAAGCAAAGTGAAAGTATCGTTATTTTATATCGCTGCCGCTTTAGCCGCTTTGGCAACAGTCGGATTAGCCGGCTTTCTGGGTAAAAAGGCAATCAATCTTTGGTATACAGTCTCATCATACAGAGACAGTGACATCAGTACTATATTGTTGAGTGTGATTATATGTGCAACTGTTTTCCTGATTTCCGCTATTATTCGTTATGTCAAAGATTATGAGTTTTTGCCTTCGACAGAAAGAGCAAAAGCGAAGGCTTCACAGTATATAAGAAGAAGTGATTATAGTGATCTCATAAAGAAAGATGAGATGCTGACTACTTATGTTAATGAATCGGAATATTGTGAGATGATGTGGAAAAGAGAGCATCCTAATGAAAGTGCGACACATGATGCTTTGCGATATGGCAGAGACAATGTCAGAGGTTTTACCAAGCTTTTGGCCGGTATAAGATACGGCAGGAGAAATTGAATGTTCGGCTGATAAGACAGTTGGCGCCGGATGAATCGATGTAATTATTGAAGACAAGTACACTTGTTCCGTGCTTGATACTGTTTAAGCGATATTACCTATAGTGCAAAGAAATCGATTGGTAAGGAAGCCTCCTACGTGTGTATTTAAAGATTAATTCCGAAAGTGGATTTCTTATATATAGAATAGTATTTTTTAAGGGGCTGTCTCAAAACTTCAACGCTTTCCAAAGTATTATCCGTGAGATGTGTGTCTAAATTAATATTTCTTCGCGAAAACTCAGAACGGGTGCGTTGACTCAAAACGGGGTTTTCAGTGAATCCAGACTGTTTGGCGGTCTGCTTCAACACCAATTTGCGTTAGAAATGCATTTTTTTTGACGATTCTAACGCAATTTGTTCTCGGCAAGCGCCTCCAACGCACTGCGGCGGCCTGCTTCATCCCTGATTTGCGTTAGAAATGCATTTTTTTTTGACGATTCTAACGCAATTTGTTCTCGGCAAGTGCTTCCAACGTACTGCGGAGGTCTGCTCCAACACCAATTTGCGTTAGAAATGCATTTTTTTTGACGATTCTAACGCAATTTGTTCTCGGCAAGCGCCTCCAACGCACTGCGGCGGTCTGCTTCAACACCAATTTGCGTTAGAAACGCAATAATTTTACCTATAGTTGTGAGACAGCCCCTTTTTCCCCGATTTCAGTGAGATTCAGTTCGCGAAGGCGCAACTGAACTGCCGCATAAGTTCGCCCGACAGAATCTCACCAAAAACAGCCTTTTTTCTCACCCTTGGGTGAGATTTTTCCCCGATTTCAGTGAGATTTTCCAGTTGGGATAAGTACACAAAGAAACAAACTTACAAAAGTAAGATTACCGTAAGTCTTCAAGACTCAAGTTGTTTATAAGTTATAAGTTATAATATTAAAATCTTACACACTTCATCAATGTAGGAAAAACGTATTTATTATCTATAAATCGGTATAAAAGTCTCACTGTCATGATAATCTGCTATCGGATATATTGCCTGAAGGATATTAAGATTTTGATTTGCGTTAGAAAAGCGATTTTTTTGGGGGGGGGCGATTCTAACGCAAGTATTTTACCAATAGCTTTGAGACAACCCCTATTTGTCAACAGGAAAATCACAAATAATATATTTGCGTCAAACTGTTAATTACATACTTATGGCGTGCAAAATCTCCGGAAGCAATTGCTTTTTACGGCTCATAACACCGGGCATGTCATAAACCTGCTTTTTAAGTGCTGAATACAACAGCTTATTATTAGCTCGGAAATCCGTACAAAGGAGCACACTGTTCTCGCTTAATACGTCTGTAATCATAAGCACAGCCCAATCCAAACCATTCTTTGTTCTGACTGTCTCAAGCGCTTCAAGATATATCGAATCATAATCGTTTAAATCGTGAAGAGTAGTAACCTCGCACTGGCCGATACCGATTTTTACACTGCCTTCCGTATATGTCTTAAAATCGGCACTTATGGCTGTCTCAGGATCAGTGTTCTTGAGACCTTCGGTATTCTTGAACATAGATATACCGAATTCCTGTAAATCCACATCGCAAAGAATAGCAAGTTCATTTGCATATTTCTTGTCAAGAGGAGTAGTCGTCGGACTTCTTAAAATAAGAGTATCGGAAACCAAACCCGTAAGCATCATCTTGGCTGATGTCTTATCAGGAATCAAATCATGTCTTTTATACTGCTGATATACTATTGTACACGTACTGCCCAACGGCTCAGCATCTATAAATATAGGTAAATCCGTCTTTACGGCATCAAGTCTGTGATGATCGATTATCTCTACTATGTTTGCTGTCTCTATTCCTCGTATACTTTGTCTCGGTTCATTATGATCAACCAAGATAACATTGTGTCTCGGCGTCTCAAGAAAACATCTTCTGGTAACAAAGCCCGCAAACTCATTACCGTTATATACCGACAATCCACGTTTCTTAGATACAGAAACCTTCTCCTTTGCCTCAGTAAACATATCATTTACTGACAAAGGAGCATCCTCTGTCTTCATTATCTCTTTGATTGACGGTATTCGCTCGATTTTGTTTTTTATATTGAGCTCACTCATTACCCAAGAGCTGATATCATCGACACTTAAAAGGCCGTAAAATGATCCGTTATCGTAAACCGGTATAGCTGACGGGCCGTCATTGACAAATGTATCCGCAACCTCACTGAGTGATGTCGAAGCTTCAATTTTCTTATCGAAATTAAGAAGAACATCAGACACCTTAGGAAAGATATCTCTTTTATACGGAGGCGGTGTTATTTCAAGTGAAGCAAGTATATTCTTCGCATTCGAATTTAAATGTCCGCACCTTACAGCAATATATTTGTTATCAGAATCAATTCTGTTCTTAAGCGCCGCATAAGCATAAGCACTGCAAACACTGTCTAAATCCGGATTACGATGTCCCGTAACATAAACTACACTCATAAAAAAGTCCTCTTATTTTCTGCGACCGTAATGTCTTACTTCAAAGCTAACGCCCTTCTCGGACATTATCTCAGGTTCTATATCTACAAGCTCCCAATCCTCACGTTCATCGAGATTAGGGAAATAAGCATCAGCTTCAAATTCAGCTTTGATAAAAGTAATTATTGCTTCATCACATGAATCAATCATCGTATTATATACGGTCTCACCGCCTATAATAAAAATCTCTTCTTCAGGATGTTCTGCTTCGTATTTTTTTAACTCGTCAACAGAGTGCACTATTACAGCACCCTCTTTGGTGAAATCTCTGTTGCGCGTCATGACTATATTTATTCTCTTAGGAAGGAGCTTCTCATCCTTGAAAGTTTTTAATGTTTTTCTTCCGAAAACAACAGTATTCCCGGCAGTATATTTTCTGAAAACACCCTTCTGATCTTCTGGTAACGAGATAAGCAAATCCCCATTGTTACCTATTGCCCAGTTTCTGTCAACCGCAGCTATTGCTATCATAAAAATCTCCTTAAATTGCTATAGGTATATTCTTAATCTGTTCACCTGTCTGATAATTCTCGATAATAATATCGTCTTTGGTAAACTGATAAAAATCCTTAATATCAGGATTGAGCTTAAATGTAGGCGCAGGATAAGAAGGTCTCTTTATAAGTTCCTTCACTATATCAATGTGTCTGTCATAAATATGCGCATCTGCAATTACATGTACCAATTCACCCGGAAGCATATCACAAACCTGTGCCAGCATATATACAAGAATACTGTACTGAACAACATTCCAGTTATTGGCAGCAAGGACATCGTTTGAACGCTGATTAAGAATTGCATTCAATCTGAGTTTGTCTTCACCCGGACGCTTTGTACAGTTAAATGTAACGCCGTAAGCACACGGATACAAATTCATCTCATGCAGATCCTGATGAACATAAATATTGGTCATGATTCGACGGCTGTACGGATTATTCTTAAGATCATAAATAACTCTGTCGACCTGATCCATCATACCTTCCTTATATTGATGCTTAACGCCCATCTGATAACCGTAAGCTTTACCTATCGAACCGTTCTCATCAGCCCACTCATCCCAAATACCGGAGCTCAAGTCATGAATATTATTGGACTTCTTCTGCCATATCCAAAGAAGCTCGTCTGCAGCAGATTTACAATAGGTTTTACGCAAAGTAAGTGCAGGGAATTCTTTACTCAAATCATATCTGTTTACAACTCCGAACTGCTTTATTGTATATGCCGGCGTACCGTCTTCCCAATGTGGTCTGACCTTCTCTCCTTCTGTACTGAAACCGTTATTAATTATGTCATTACACATCTTTATAAACACATCATCAGCGTAGCTCATAAGCACCTCCGCAAAACAAAATAACCAGCCTTAATAATACCACAACATTTACAATGTACCTATAAATTCTTTTATCAGATTTGACATATCTCCTGCATTTGAAGCCACTGAGAAGTTGTTACCGTTCATTGACTCTGTTTTCTGAATATCAGGATTACTGATAAGCGAATTATGTACGCCTTCCCAGTCGATTCCGTAATCCTTATTTAAGCCATAACTTGTGGCACCTCCGACTATCATATATACCGGTAAATCAGACGGATAAGTGAATTCAGCAACATTTTCTGTAATTTGCGGTAACTCCCCAGCCGCATCAAACAGAGCGTATGAATAGTATTTCTCGGTAAAAATATATCTCACTGCCTTCTTCTCATTATTCTTAAGGCCGATAAAATCAAACATATTGCCGTAAGCATCCCAAAGCCATGACACATAGCCTGTTACACGCAGAAAATCCATACCGTAATAACCATATCTTATCGTAGCATATGTTGAATACCAGAAATCATCCATTGACTGTTTATTAACGTCAGCAATTGTCGAGAACATCTCCGGAACGTACATATCAAGACTTATATAAGCCTCAATCTCGTCGCGATAAAGGTTTATATAGTTCATTGCAAGTAAACCGCCTTCACCTCTCGAAAATAAGATGTAAGGCTCATCTATCCCCAGTAATTCAAGTGCCTTATGCAATTCAAAAGTCAGATTATCAGCTGTTCTTTTACTCTTGGCGTCACCTGCAAATCCGTATCCCGGCATATCAAGCACAACAGTCTTATAATCTGAAGACAGCAGATCTGTCATTTTGCGATACAAAAGAATCGGACAAGGATAATCATTATAATCAAAAAACACTATTGTATGTTCACCGTTACCTCTTACTGATGCAGCAATTTGATTTCCGTCACCTACATCGAGTAATTGATAGCCCTCTTCGGTAACCATTTTAGAGTATACAGCTTTGCCTTCATTTACGGCACTGATATTTCCTACACCGTATACTACTGTAATCAGTACAACTACTGCCAAGAAAATGCATAAACCTTTTTTCACTTTCTTTTCGGAAATAAGTAAACCCGCATTATTGAATTTAAGAAGCAATTTAGGCAGATAGCCGTTTGCTTTCTTAAGAAAGTAAGCCAAAGGAATCGTACAGACAAACACAAGTATTGCATAAGCGGTATTATTACGCACATACAAAACCGGTGATGTCGATGTTTTTATAAAGCAATATCCGAATATTTCCACGAAAAGCACATGAAAAAGATAGATTTCCAATGTAAGCTTTCCGACAAAGCTCAATATGAGATTGTCGAATTTAATTTTCAAACCTGCAAAAATAAACAATAGAACAAAAGCTGTCGAAGCAATCATTTGAAACAAAATTACAAGTCCGTGTGCTTCGATATATCCTATTCCCGATGCACAAAAATCATAATATGATGACAAGTAGTATGTTACTCCGAAAACAACAATCGTTAGCGTAATTATGACAGGATAAAAGCGTTTGGCCGCAGCCGTGATTTTGTCTCTGAACTCCGCAAACAAAACACCTATATAAAATGCCGGAACAGAATTAAAGCACCATGTACCGAATCCGAAAAATTCACACACAACGCAATACAAAACCAGACACAGCGGAATAAAAACCAAACGCAAAACCGTCTTATTGAACTTACACGATACAACAAAAATCAAATAACACACCAGCAGTGCCACTACATACCACGAATATGTGTTTAAAAGAATAATTCCTGAAAAATCAACATTTTTATTTACTTCAAAAACAAGAAACAAAATGCTTGATTCCAAGAAAGGAATAAGAATCGGCAGAACCCTTTTATAAAAGAACGACTTCAAATAATTCTCTTTTGTTGTAAAACTCAAATAAAGGCCATATCCAGAACAGAAAAAGAATACTGCTACAAACAGAAATCCGACCTTCAGAAGCGGCTCCAGTCCGCCCTGATAAAATTCCTCAGCCACAACCGGAGAGCATGTCTTAAGCGCAATATGATGAAGCACAATACCCAGAGCACAAAAGGCCTGCACAGACTTCATCTGTCCAAGTGACAAATACTCGTCATTATATTTACCCTTCCCGAAAAGCTTACTTCTCCACAACAAAACAAAAAACAACAACGGATAAAATAAACATACGATACACTGCATAAAGCCCTCCCAAGCAAACATAAAATTATTTTAACCAAGCATTCGAATAAAGACAACAGTCAAGCTTCGATTGATAAAGTCAAAATTCGACATCAGTGCATCGCTACTTCTTTATTTTGTCTGTCGTTATCTTCGGCGTGTAATATTTGCGACAGAAAAAACACAATATTAAAATCGGAACATAAAGCATACAGAAAAGAACTGATTCATAATTCTCCGGAGTATAATATATTCTCGGCGACCTCGGATTAGGATTATAAGCATAATAATCCATTACCATTATAAGCGGAGATTTCATAAAATACTGATAAGCCAAAGTAGTTAAGTCAATATTCATTCTATTGTAGATTAAAGAATCAAGCCAGGAGTACCACTGCGAAGCAGCTGTAAACAAAGTTACCGCAGCAATAATCGGCTTACACTGAGGGAGCACTACTTTGGTAAAACGCTTCCAATAACCTGACCCATCAAGCACAGCTGCTTCATTAAGTTCTTGAGGCAGACATTCCATATAGGTTCTCATAAACACAAGATATAAAGCATTAATCGCCACCGGAAGTACATAAACCCAGAAGGATGGTACAAGTCCGATGCTTCTGTAGTAAATCATTTTGGGAATTATCCCGACATCAAGATAGAATGTCAGTACCCAGAAAAACGACATTTTGTATCTCCATCTGATCTCACGGCAACTTAATATAAACGCCAGGAATGTTGTCAGACACAACGACAAAACTGTTCCGATAAGCGTACGTGCAATTGAGTTAAACACACATTTCAAAAAGCCTTTACCCAATAATACTTCACGCCACATTCCAAGCGAAAATACGCGTGTACAATGACTATAATCATTGTAACGATAAACTACCCCATAATACAAAAAAACAGAGTTATAAAGCTGATAAAGTATCGGATACAAAATCACCACAGCACAAACCGACAAAAAGAGCACGTTCATTACAATGAACATTTTTTCTCCGGGTGTTTTGCGTCGCCATCTGTAAATTGCCTGCTTCATTTTTCTTTATTTCCTCCCATATTCAGCTACTAAGAAAATGCATTTCGTATATATAAACAGATGAGAAAGAAAAACGTTACTGCATTCAGTATTTGGTAAGTACGATTCAGCTTCGGGTGAGTACGTTTCGAATAAATACCCTGCTGTTATTATGGAGATAAAATGATATAAAATCAATAATCTATAGGTAGGGTTCCGGTTGAAGCGGTTAAATCAGTGCCAACACATCACAAATGGCAAAAAAACGCCCCGCTTCCATAAAAAGCAAGAAGCAGGGCGGCTGACATAATAATCATATAATTTTAACCAAGCGAAGGCTTCTTGGGGCCTGACAAGTTCTGCAGATGCGTAAGCATCGAGGACTGTCCGAAGCCAGAATGGACTGTCCGAAGCCAGAATTAAGAACCCGAGCGCTTATTAAGCGTTAATTCCGTATGAAGCACACAAATTAGCAAATTCCAAAGAACCGCTGAAGCCGTTAAACACATCCTCACGACTGAGTCCTCCGGCCATGTTCATTACCCAGCCGTCTATTTCTTCTTTCGCTGCTTCACGTCCGAAGAATGCTCGGTACATATATGCCACATAATCCACATCATTTAATCCCAAATTGGTAAACTCAGGACTCATTATAAATCCGTATGCTGCTGTCGTTCCTGTTACTTCACCATTGATGAGCTTCACTACCCATCCGCTCTGTCCGCCCATATCAGGCAAACGATTCAGGCATACTTTATACAAACGAGCTACAAAGCAGTTTACTCCGCCCTGCTGTGTTAAATCCATATGTGTTACATAATAACCTTGGGTTACTCCGTACTTCAAACACAAATTGTAGAACTCCTGTGAATTCGCAAATCCGGCAAATACATCTTCTCTGCTGCTTCCTGCTGCCAGAAGTCCCATCCAGTAATCGTATCCTCCCTGATCCGGTTCACGGTCAAAGTACATTGAATACAAATCTCTTACAAACTCATCGTCATTACGATTACGATTCATATACTCACCGCTGAAGATAAATCCAAAGCCTACCTGTGCTCCGCATGCTTCACCGTTATTAAGTTTTGATACCCAATATTCAAAGCCTTCTGCTTCTGCTTCACGCTGCAATGCAACCTGATAGCATCTTCTGACAAAATCACCTACATTTAATTCTGATGGTGCCAATGTTGGGGCCGGTGCTGCCGTCGGGATAGGTGTAGTCGGTGCAGTCGGATTGTTGCCCGTTCCCGAACCACTTCCGCCGTTACCGCCGGTGCTGCCATTTCCGCTGTTATTACCCGGAGTTGTGTTGCCGCTGCTGCCGTTGTTGCCGCTGCCGCTGTTATTTCCGTTACCGCCGTTTCCGCCCGGGACATCAGTCGGGGTAGGAGCAGCAGTCGGGGTAGGAGTAGTAACAATATCTATATTGGTTGCCGCATCTACTATAAGTTCACTGTTGTCACCCACAAAATCAACGTAGACTTTTCCGTTATAAGTTCTTGTATCTTGTTTGGTAGGATTTTCGTATGCATCAACCAACGGAGTTTGTGCAATATAAAGAGTTTCAATATCATTTGAAACACAGGAAAGATATTCCAAATCAGCGTACTGAGTAACATCCAATTCGGAGAGGTTGTTATCATAGCATCCTAAATATTTTAATGAATCAGTCTGCGGTAATAATAATGTCTGTATATTGTTAATACTGCAATCAAGTTCTATCAACTCTGTGCAATCAGTTAAGTCCAATTTATTCAACTTATTATCATATAAATAAAGATAATTCAGAGACGAACATCCGGTTAATTTTATATCCAACAGACTGCCCTCTTCGCAAGTAAACTCTGTAATCTTGGAGCAACCGTTAAAATTAACCCTCTTCAAAGTGTTACTGCCGTCCGAATTGACGAAATACAAACTACCCTCTAAAGAACTGCAGCCTGAAGCATTAAGTTCAACCAAAGGATTATCATAAAATAAGAACGTGCTTAATTTAGTATGATTTGAAACATCTAATTCTGTAAAATCATTTTTCTCCGCTTCTAATAAAACTAAATCAGGATTCTCTGACAAATCAAGTTCAGTAAGTCTGTTACCCCACACATACGCAATCTCAAGCTTTTTGCAATCTGACAAATCAATCGATGTCAATGCGTTTTGTCCTCCCGAAAATTCAACCAGTGACGAACAACCGGAAACATCAACCGAAGATATACCATTACATCTATAAAATTTCAATCCCTCAAGTTTTGACAGTCCTGATACATCTATCGATTTAAGTGAAGTACATTTATAACAACATAATTCTTTAAGATTACTAAGATGTTTAACAGATAAAGAAGTAATCGGAGTGGAATAACAATATAATATTTCAAGCTTAGGGCATTTACTTAAATCGATAGATTTAACATTGGTATTGTAAAAATACAGTTTGGTAAGTGCCGGACAATTCCCGAGAACCAGTGAAGTTAAATTACTGTTATCTCTGCTGGATAAATAATTAAGCTTAGGCCTATCTCCGATATTAAGTTCTGTAATCTTTGTTTCACTTACATACAGCGATTCAAGATTATCACATCCGTCAATATTAATATTTTTCAGCCCGCTGCTGTTCATCGATATTTTCGCAAGAGAAGTACATCCGCTGCAATCCAAATCTGTTACGGCAGAAGACTCACCAATTACCTTTTTAAGAGCGGTACAATTTGTAAGAGAAACATTGGTAAGATTTGTGCAATTACTGAAATCCAATGTCTCAAGTGTAGTATTATCACTCAAAGAATAAGATGCAATCTGCTTATCGCCAGACATATTTATAGATTTGAGTGAAGTACAACCGGTTATATTTATCGACGTAAATCTGCTTCCGCTGATATCCAATTCCTCCAATGCCGTAAAACCTTTAACACTGAATTTTTTCAATTCTTCATTATAGTAAGTATTATTTTTAACAGTAAGTTTCTTAAGTGTTTTCTTTGCAGCTGAAGAGAGGGTAATATTTGTATCAAGGCGACAGCCGTCACATACAATTTCCTCAAGCGAATTACAGTTTGTCAAATCAAGTCCATATATCTTTTGTTTACCGCCTATTTTTAATATTCGAAGATTCTTAAGGCCGCTCAAATCAAGAGTAAACACTTGAAAGTTATAACCTAAAGTAGCCTCCATACTGTACAATTCCTCAAGTGCTGTAAAGTATTTTATTCCGATAGGTAGCCCCATCTCCAATGTGCCAAAATCAATGACCTTAACATTGCTTATCTCACCGGAACCAAGCTTGCCGTTTCCATTCGTATCGAAATTATCTTTTACAAACTTTCTGAAAACTTCATCCGGAAAATTAGTCGAATTTATGGCCACCGAATCTGCTGCAAACACATTGCATGGCAACATCAATAACACCATAACAGCACTCAATAGAATACTCATAGTCTTGGTTAATCTCATATTCCTTCTCCTCCAAATCTCTCTTTATCGCATAATTCCATATGATTTACACAGATTATCAAATTCCAAAGAACCGCTGAAGCCGTTAAACACATCCTCACGACTGAGTCCTCCGGCCATGTTCATTACCCAGCCGTCTATTTCTTCTTTCGTTGCTTCACGTCCGAAGAATGCTCGGTACATATATGCTACATAATCTACATCGCTTAATCCAAGATTTGTAAACTCCTGGCTCATAACAAATCCATATGCGGCTGTTGTTCCGGTTACTTCACCATTGATAAGTTTAATTACCCAGCCGTTTTGTCCGCCCATATCAGGCAAACGATTCAGGCATACTTTATACAAACGAGCTACAAAGCAGTTTACTCCGCCCTGCTGTGTTAAATCCATTCCGGTTACGTAATAACCTTGTGTTACACCATACTTCAAACACAAATTATAGAACTCTTCCGAATTCGCAAATCCGGCAAACACTTCTTCTCTTGTACTTCCGGCTTCAAGAAGTCCCATCCAGTAATCATATCCGCCCTGATCAGGTTTACGATCAAAGTACATTGAATACAAGTCTCTTACAAACTCATCGTTATTACGATTACGATTCATATACTCTCCGCTGAAGATAAATCCAAAGCCTACCTGTGCTCCGCATGCTTCACCGTTATTCAGTTTGGATACCCAATATTCAAAACCTTCTTCTTCTGCCTCTCGCTGCAATGCAACCTGATAACATCTTCTGACAAAGTCACCTACATTCAATTCAGACGGTGCCAAGGTCGGGGCCGGTGCTGCAGTTGGTATCGGAGTAGTCGGTACATTACCGTTTCCTGTACCTGAACCGCTATTTCCGTTATTTCCGCCGCCGTTACCTCCGTTTCCTCCCGGAGTTGTAGTAGGTGTCGAAGCACCCAAAATCCATTCGGCCTTGAAGATAACTTCACCGGTAACTTTATAGGTACTTCCAGGCTTATATGTGTTCTTTCCGTCTGTCCAACCGACAAAAGTATACCCGTCTCTCACAAATGTATTGTCCGGTAATACAATATCAGAACGAATAAGAACACTTGCCGAAGCAGGAGCTGTTCCGACCGCACCGATACCGCCTTCATACGATACATTAACATTCTCATAAAGCGTCAGGTATCCCGGTCTGTCCGGGCTGTCAATTCTAAAATATTCAGAATTGGTGTGAGCGCTGTCATAAACTGTACCATTACCTCCTACCAACTTCAAACAATCGTCAAACAAGAACAAATTTTCACCGACAAATCCTCTATCTATCCAGAACGGATTCTCATAATCTTGTGATACATATATGGTTTCCAATGAATTACAACCGTTAAACATCAAGTAGCCTCGCTGTGAATTTGAGAAATCCAGACCGGAAAAATCCAATACTTTAAGATTTGCGCAATTATAAAACATTTCTCTGAAGTTCACTGCTTCAGAATTTTTAAAGCCGCTAAGATCCAAATCCTTCAAATACACACAATTATAGAACATCGCACAAAAAGAACTGACATTTTGCACATTCCATCCTGACAAATCCAATTCTCTGAGATTTATACAATTAAAAAATAAATATTCCATCATTGAAACATCAGAAGTATCCCAATCAGACACATTCAAATCAGTGAGACTATTACATTCACTGAACATCCCGCTAATATCCGTCACACCTGAAGAACAAAAACCTTTAAGATTAAGTTTTTTAGCCTTAGTACAATTTTTAAACATATAGGAAGAATCACGAAGATTCGAAGTGTTCCATGACGACAAATCCAATTCTGTAAAAGTACAACCTCGAAACATACTAATCATACTTTTAACATTATGAGTATCCAATTTTGAAATATTCTCTGTTGTCTTAGCACTGCAACAATCAAACATTCTATCCATCGAAATAACACTGGATGTATCCAAAACAGAGAAATCAATAGATAGCTCCGTACAATATGCAAACAAATCATTCATACTCTCAATATTTTTTGTGTCAAAACCAGTAAAATTGACAGATGTTAAATTCCGACAACAGTAGAACATTCCGTCAATCTTTGTAAGACTGCCAGTATTAAGATTAGAAATATCAATCGATTGCAACAATGTACAGTAACCAAACAGAAAACTCATATCAGTTACATTCTTTGTATTCAATGCAGATAAATCAACGGATTTCAGAGTCTCGCACTTATAAAACATCTCATTCACAGTTATCAGATTATCAGTTTTCCACCCCGACAAATCTATAATTTCAAGTGCCCTGCAACCATAGAACATGCTGCTCATATCCGTAACTTTGCTGACATTCCAACCTGTCGTCTTCAAAGTCGTCATTATTGTACATTCCTTAAACATCTCGGACATATTCTCAACACTTGAAATATCCCAAGCACTCAGATCAACTTTCTCTAACTTGCTGCAACCGCTAAACATTGATTTCATACTGGTTACTTCTGATACATCTAAGCCTGCTATACCCGAAGTATCAGATAAACCGCTTTTACTGAACATAGCCTCCATATTGGTAACATTCGAAGTATTCCACTTGCTGAAATCTAAAGCGTCTAACTTGATACATCCGGCAAACATGTAACTCATATCCGTTACTTCTGCAACATTCCAATTTGCAATATCAAGCGTTTTAAGCAATTTGCAATCATTAAAAAGATAACTCATATTCATTATCTTAGAAGTCTTCCAATTGGCAATTCCCTTAATCTCAGTAAGAGCAGAACACCCGTTAAACATATTGCTTAAAGAAGTAATAGTAATGGTAGAACTTTTATTCCACGCTGATACGTCAAGAGTCTTTAATTTATTACAACCCATAAACATAAAGTCCATTTTGGTAACGGCGGAAGTGTTAAGATACTTTGCCTGTTCTATGGTCGTAAGCGCCGTAAAATCCTTGAACCAGTACTGAGTAGAGGTCGGTTTATAGTCATTAAAGGACTCACCGAATCTGACAGTGGTAACTTTGTCTTTAACACTTAACCAAGGCACCTGGTCTTCGGAAGTTATATCCTTAACCACATCAAACACATTCTCTGCACCGAGTGAATTAACCTTGGAAGATTTATTCGCATTATAAGAAAACGTAAGTTTCCCTGTACCGGTTGTCTCATCATACTCGTAGAATGCATATGCTGTCTTGGAAGCAGCATTCACCGAACGAGAAGGAAACATTACAAACAAAAGCAGGCACGATAAAACGAGTACACAAAATTTCTTGTATCGCATAGATACACTCCTCCATTTCTTTTTTCAACCCAAAATAATACTCCCCTATTCATAAATATATCAGTTAGAAATATCAAAATCAATAATAAATAAATAGGTGCTGTCTCAAAACATTTAGTTTTGAGACAGCACCTATATCATATATCCCTTACTTATATCATACCTTGAAGTAACATAATACTCATTTTCTGACTATTACATCCGAATCCATAATAATTGTAAAAGGTCCGTCATTAAGGAGATCAACCTTCATATCAGCTCCGAATATACCGGTCTCTACAACATCAATCATTGTTCGACACTGTGCCACAATGTATTCGTACAATTCATTAGCTTTTTGAGGACTTCCGGCATCCGTGAAAGATGGTCTGTTACCGTGGCTTACATCAGCTAACAAAGTAAACTGCGACACTAACAGTAATTCACCTCCGACGTCTTTTAATGCTAAATTTGTTTTTCCATTCTCATCCTCAAAAATTCTGAGACCGATTAACTTTTTTATCATCTTATCGGCAATAGCTTCGGTATCATTCTCACCTATACCGATAAGTACCAGAAAACCATTATTTATTTTCCCCGTCACTCGGCTTTCCACTGTCACACTTGCTCTTGTCACTCTCTGTACTACAAATCTCATTTGTTGCTTCCTTTATTTTCTTACCATTTTTTTCAGAAGAAGTCATTTTTCTTCTTACTTTCTTAACGATTATTATAGCTGCAACAATTAAAATTATCCATATAATCAGTCTTGCTATAACATAAGGAAGTTCTTCAACTGTATTAATAATAAAATTCTCATAGTCAGCTTTCACATCTTTCTTCATGTTTGCGTAAGCTTCATCAACCTTATCCTTGAATGTAAGATCAAGCGGTTTCTCCTCAACTTCTTCTTCAATTGTTATCTCATTTACACAAATACTGATTGTGCTGTATGAGGTCTGATTATCGTAATAACGAAGATTACCCTCATAAGATTCAATCTCATATCTTACGTCAGCAAGTTCATCCTGGAGAAGGATAATTGTATCAAGATCCGGAGCCTGCTTAAGAAGTTCAATGAGTGTATCGTACTCTGCACGAAGTGCAACGAGATGACTCTCTATGTCTATATATGTAGATGTTACATCGTCAACACTCTCATTCATTGATGATATAGTGCAGTTCTGTCCAATTACTTCACAGCATGAATCATAATCAGTAACCG
The DNA here is from genome assembly GCA_045616305.1 of Saccharofermentans sp. Classification (GTDB taxonomy): domain Bacteria; phylum Bacillota; class Clostridia; order Saccharofermentanales; family Saccharofermentanaceae; genus Saccharofermentans. The sequence goes on from JAZLGO010000088.1 coordinate 44,644, forward strand.
GTACTCGGAATGTGTAATATGCTGTTCTTCTGCTTCCGTTGGTTCCCGTTCCGTTTAAATTCGAGCTTTCAACATAACCGTTATTCTGCTTAACTATGTCACATATTGTCTTGATAACATTATCAAAATCCGTGGTATCGACTGTGATATTTTTGCGTTTGATTAACTTCTGCGAAGTAACGTCAACAGATTGCGTTTGAGTTGAACTTGTATTACTGATTTCATCATATTCTGCTGCAGTTTCATTGGACAATGCATTCTCTGCTACTGCACTGTCCGCAACCTCACTGTTGAAATAATCAACACCTTTGTCTTCATACTGAATAAATTCGTCACTGCATACTTCCGCTTCACTGCTTTTGTTTCTTCTTGTATCAGACTTTCTGCTGCCGCATGCTGCTAAAGACATAATCATTGTTGTTGCCATCAAAATTGCCAATATTTTTCTTCTTTTCATTTTCTTATCCTCATTTCTTAAGTGGTATACTCTTATACTCGAGATAGATTCTTCGAGGTTACAAATTTTTTCAAATTTTCTTTTCGAAAAGAAAAACTATATAATATTCAGAGCAGGAGGAAAAAATAATGATGACGCTTCTGATAAAAAGATTTATTAAAGACTATGAGAATATTACTGATTTTAAGGTGCGCAATAATTACGGAAAACTCACAAGTATTGTGGGCATTATTTTTAATGTACTTCTTTTTGCAGGTAAATTTGCCGCAGGCACTTTGTCAGGCGCTGCCAGTATAATTGCCGATTCCTTTAATAATTTGTCGGATGCATCTTCAAGCATAATCAGTCTTATCGGATTCAAACTCTCGGAGAAGCCTGCTGACAGAGATCATCCTTACGGTCACGGTCGATACGAGTATTTATCGGGATTGGCAGTATCTGTTCTTGTTGCAGCTATCGGAATAAATCTTGTTAAAACAGGAATTGATAAAATCATCAATCCTACTGATGTTAAGTTTACTGCGCTTACCTGGATTATTCTTATCGTATCAATTCTTGTAAAGCTTTATATGATGTTGTGTAATTATTCTATAGGTAAAAAAATCTCTTCAAAGACCTTAATTGCAACCGGAGATGACAGTCGCAATGACGTACTTACCACAACAGGTGTAATCATATCAAGCATCATCACTGTAGTTTTGGGATTTAATATAGACGGCTATGCAACTCTTCTGCTCGCATTGTTTATTCTTTATTCTGCTTTCGGCTTAATTAAAGATACACTTGATCCGATTCTCGGAGTAAAACCACCAAAAGAGCTTGTTGAAAGCATAAACAAAAAGATTTCTTCCTACGATAATATCCTCGGTATTCATGATTTGATCATTCACGATTACGGTCCCGGTAATCAGTTTGCGAGCGTTCATGTCGAGATGGACAGCAAATTTGATGTCATTCTTGCACACGATATAATCGACAATATCGAGAATGACATTCTGAAGGAACTCGGCGTTAATCTGGTAATTCACTATGATCCGGTTGCCACCGATGATGAGACAGTAACTTCTATGCGCAAAATGATTTCAGAACTTGTAAGAAACATAAACAATGATATTTCAATCCACGATTTGCGTGTAGTAAAAGGCGTCACCCACACAAATATAGTATTTGATCTTGTAATACCTTACGACTATGCCGCGCCTGTAGAAGAACTTAAATACAAAATAACAAAATCCATAAAGGCAACCGACAGCAAACTGGTTCCTGTAATTAAGGTCGAATACAGTTATACGTAAGCATTTGTCATACAAGCTACAACTGATTAAGAATATATCTTTTAACGTCTTCCATAGTGCTCGTTTCCCATGCTTTCTCACTTTCCTTCTCGGCAAGCGGTCTCAATATAAAGAAATCCAAGGTCTCGCCCGGCACTCTTCCTGTACGCATCGGATTAGTAAAATGCTCTTCCCACTTATCCTCCGAGGCATCCTTTAACTCCTTCGGATTCAGATAGGCCTGCTGTCTCTTTGTCGCCTCAATAAAGGCTTTAGTCGACAGCGGTATAAGCTTATTATATTCTTCCTCATTAACATCTCTGAAAATAAGCGGCAACTCATCCTTTATGACATGTTCATTTGTTCTGTCTATTCTGAGTCCCATAGGAACAAAAGACATTTTATCTTTCGTAAACATCAGCTTAATCAGAAGTCCGATATCAGTATTAAATTGTGTCCTCTGGTAATCCGTATCGAAAATAAAATTACCGAGTGAATAAAAGATAAACTTATCACCTACAGTCTCATAATTCATCGGTACATGCGGATGATGACATATTACCGCATCTGCACCCATATCAAGATATAAATGAAATCTCTCTCTCGTATAAGGTGACGGAAGCGAAGTAAACTCCTCACCTGCATGAGCAACAACAACACACCATCTGCATTTTGATTTAATCTCATCTATATTTTTCTTTACAAGCTCAAGATCGCTCCAGCTAAGGCATCCTGCTTTATCAGTATCCGCTTTACGGCATGCACGCTGATAACCTACTCCGAACATACCTATACCGCCTGCTTTTTCAATATATACAGGTCGAGCCGCCTCATCTATATTCATGCCTGCGCCGATGGTTTTAACACCTACCTTTAAAGCTTCCTTAAGAGTAGCTTCAATGCCGACAGGACCTGCATCCATAATATGGTTATTACAGATATTCCATATATCCGCCTTCATTCTTGCCAACACCTTCAAAGCACCCGGATCCATAGTATGAAGAAGCTGATTGACGCCTTCTTTAATCTCATTTTGCGGCAGGTCTACTATAGGCCCCTCTACATTGGCAACAACATGGTCTGCACTGTGCAAAAAATCCAAAACCTCTCCGGACAGGAGATTCTCATCATTCCACTGTCCGAACATATACTTATCAAAGCCTATATCCCCTGTAAAAACAATCGAAGCAGTTTCCATCTCAGCCCTCTCTTACAAGCTTCATATAAGCATCACCGCGCTCTTCGAAGTTTTTAAAATATCCGTAGGATGCGGCAGCCGGAGAGAACACACACGCTTTTCCTTCAGGAGTTATCTGCCTTGCCTTCTCCACTGCTTCCTTCAAATCCTCAACACAAAAACAATAATCCAATTGATCTACTTCTTTGTAGATTCTTTTACCGGATTCATAAGACATGATATAAAAATATTCGTTGTGTTTCCTGATAAAATCAACAAGAACGCTGTAATCTATCATTCTGTCCATTCCGCCTATCAGGACAGTCTTTGTATTCTGAATACTGTTTATTGCCTGAATGGTCGCATTAGGAATAGTCGATATAGAATCATTATAAAAATCTATTCCGTTATAATTGCCTACATACTGCATACGGTGATTAAGGCCGTCAAATGTAGCTATACTTTCTCTTATCTTCGCATCCGATAACCCAAAAAGTTCACTGCATACCATATATACAAACACTGCATTAAATTGATTGTGTTCTCCGAGAAGTTTCATATCAAAACGCATTCCCGAATCAAACTGAATCATCTTCTTATCTGCCTTGGTCTCTATCTCAGGAACATTATCTCCGTAATAAAAATAATCCTTATCGGTCTGATATAAAGTAATATTTTTCTTTTTCGAAAAGTAGTTCTCCAATGTCTTATAGTAATCCAAATGTTCTTCATACAAATTCAAAAAAACAGCAATATGCGGCGAACAGCTTACCTTAGCCAACTGATGGCAGGACATCTCAAAAACTATAACAGTATCGTCATCAATTTTGTCATAATAATCAAGGCAAGGAATACCGATATTACCTACAAGGAACACCTCATTACCCAGGCAATCGGACAACACATGATACATAAGTGACGATGTTGTACTCTTTCCTTTAGTTCCGGTAATACCTATTGTCTGCGCCGAAAACTCTTCCAGGAACAACTCCGTCTGTGAGGTATACTTATCACTTAAATTCTCAGTATGAATTCCGGGACTCTTGATGATGTAATCATACTTACTTTCATCGATATCCTCACGTTTACCTTCAAATATTTCCAAACTTGCTACTGAACAGTATTTATTAATAAATTGCTCTGTTGACTTACCTTCGCGGCCATAGCCCCAAATCAGTATCTTTTTATTCTCTAATCTGTCTTTAATCCTCATAATAACTCCTATATTCCGGTCTTACTTGCCGTAAGTTTTTTTATTCCTTCCTCAGAATTCAATCTGCGATACAAAAGAAAATACATTGTTATAAAGCTCGCGCTTCCGCCCAGTATATTTGATATCGGTTCTGCCCAAAAAACGCCGCTTGGCTTGTCCTCAAGGACAAGCGGCAACAGGAGTGTCAAAGGTACGATAATAAAAACTTTTCGGAGAAGAGAAAAGAATATCGCAGGCTTTGCTTTACCCAATGCCATAAAACTTGACTGTCCCGACAGCATAAATGCCATAAATACAAAAGCGCCGAAGTAAATATGCATATAGTGTACACCCATCTCAATAAGTTCAGGAGTCGCACTCTCACTTCCGAGAAACATTTTAATAAATGTCGCCGGGAAAAGAATAATAATAATCCATGCTATTCCGGTATAAATCAAACCTATAGATACATTAACACGTATTCCTTTACGCACACGCTCATACTTCTTCGCACCGTAATTATAACCAAGCACAGGCTGTGCACCTGAAGTTACCGCATTAATTACCACATTCAAAAGGGCTCTTACCGACTGAACAACAGTCATTATTGTAACATAATCGTCACCGCCGTAATGATTAAGTGATTTGTTACACAGCACCTGTACAAACGCATTGGTTCCTTCCATAATAAAATTAGTTATACCGAGCGACATTATCTTTTTAACTACATCTCCTTTAAGTTTGAGAGAGCTTACTGTAATGCGCACAACAGCTTTGCGTCCGAGCACAAAGCGCAATACCCAAATAAAAGATATAACCTGAGAAATAATCGTCGCTATTGCCGCACCTTTAATTCCCATATTAAAAACAAATATGAACAAAGGATCTAAGATAATATTAAACAAGGCACCGCCGAGAGTAGTAATCATGGCAGTTCTCGGAAAGCCCTGAGCAGTTATATAATAATTCATTCCGCTTCCCAACATTAAGAAGGGAGTTCCGATCAAATAAATATTCAAATAAGTCTGAGCATACGGAAACGTAACATTACTTGCGCCGAAAGCATATAAAATCGGAGACATAAAAATGTAAGACACTGCAGTTAATATTAATGAAGATATCAAAAGCAATGTAAATGAATTACCTTGAATAATCTCGGCCTCATCATTTTTCTTCTCACCGCGTGCTATTGAGAATAAAGGTGTTCCTCCCAACCCGAACAAAAGCGTAACCGCAAGAATAAAGGTTACTATCGGAAAAGTAATACCCAAGCCCGTAAGTGCTTCCTTACCTATATCAGGTATATGGCCTATAAAAATTCTGTCAACAGTATTATATAGAAGTTGAGTAAACTGTGCGATAATTAACGGAACCGCCTGACTCAAAATAATTCGAGTCATGCTGCCTGTACCAAAATCGGTTTTTCTTTTTATTTTTGTTAATTTCTCGCTTTTCATAATAAGAATTATAACATAAGTGAAAAATTCTTCTTGCATTATTTGAATAATTATAATAACATTTATAGGTCGTCGGGGTGTGGCTCAGGTGGTAGAGTGCTTGCTTCGGGAGCAAGAGGCCGCGAGTTCGAGTCTCGCCACTCCGACCATATAAGGTAACAGATTTAATTTTTAGGTCTGTTGCCTTTTTTCTTAAAAATAATAAATGCAGCAAACTCAGAAATCTACAAGATAAATACCGATTCTTATTTGGGTGAATGCTCCTTTTTTATCGATACCGGTTATTGTTGCCGACAACATTTTCCCTGCATCCATAAGTCTGGCAAAAATAATATTATCCTTTTCAGGAACATAACCAACCTTTTTGCCGTCTCCTGACAATAACATCACTGCATTATTATCGAACTTATTATTCTCACGACGAAGAATCAGTTTATCACCGATTTTTATCTCAGAAAGCACACTTGTATCTTTCAGATGGGTAGTACCTGCAACAAAGGAATCAAACAGATGAATCTCATTTGTAAGCGGCTTAATAAGTTCACCGAGTCCCTTTTCTTCCATTATCGGCACAATCCCGTCATTCTTTATAACCAAGCCGTTCTCGTCCATTATTACTTTATCCCCCTTATTTCATTTAGTTGCAGTTCCAATTGATTTTTATAGGTTTGATAATCCTCTTTCTCTTTTACAAGTTCATCCTTTTTACTTTGCAATCTAAATTCATCCGCAAGAAGTTCTTTATACAAATAAGGTTCTGTTGTAAGTATTTCCTGTATCTCATTTTCAAGTTCTTCAATTCGCTCTTGAACATCAGGAATAACAACATTGGTACTTTCTATTCCGTTATCCTTGAGAACTTTATTAATCAAGATCTCAAGCTCCTGAAGCTCTTTCAGGTCATTACATCTGTATGCTGTCATCACACGTCTGAACAGCTTATCCAATTCAGGGTATTTCTCAGTCAAATTACTTATATCCGGGTGAAGCTGTTTTGCAAGGCGTCGGTATACTTTTTTTATCTCACCAAGCTCATAGAATGATATCGGCTTTCCTCTTTGGGCTGCATCGCGTTCCCTTATCATCTCATCAAGTCGGTAACGATATGCCCCCATGCATTTCTCAAGGTGTTTTTGCAACAAGGAATCATCAATATCTTCCCCGCGATTACGCGCAGCTACGCAAAATGCAATAGATTTTTTCAGTGCTATACAATCAATCTTCAATTGAAACACTTCAACTATCAGGTCACCGAATTCACGTGTATAGGCCTGTTGATAACTATACGCTTCCTTTTCCAGCTGATCACGCTGAAGCAACAGCTCCTCATATCTGTCATAATCACCGCTTGCAACATGAATTATTTCCATTATTTCACCTCGAATCCGTGTAACTCATCATACACTGCCGTAAGTTTCTGATTATCGACAGTTGCCTCCTTAAAAAAACTCTCACGTGAGCGATACCATTTCCCGTCGTAACATACCGAAATGCCTTGTTCCTCCGTTTCCGCAACAGCGCTAACCGTGTATGTTCTGTTACCTCTTCGAAAAGAAATACTACATGGCGAAGTTAACAGAAAATATAAATCGTAGAAATCGAAGTTATTATAATCAAACTCTATAAGTTTATATAGACTGTCTGTCAGCCACATCATAATATTAAGGTCACCGAAGAAATCATTATATTTGATACGTTGTGCCAAAAAATCCTTAGCTCTCATATATAAATCAACACTTTCCTCTATCCTGCCTTCCTCAGTTCTGATAGCCGCAAGACGAGTAAAAATTTCAGGTAACGGTTCATTAAGAAACTGAGCATACCTAACCTTAGGATACAAACCTTCAATTATTCTTTTATATTCAGAATAGTTCTTTTCAACAAAATACCCATTTTTATACATATCAGCAATTTTATATTCAGCTTGAATATTACCTGCATCAGCCGCCAATGAAAAATAATGAAAGGCCTTCTCGTAATCCTTCTTTCCGGTTCTTCCGTAATAGTATATATATCCAAGACAATCATAGGCATCAACCAATTTATATTCAGCAGCAAGTTCATAATACTTCAGAGCAAGTTCAAAGTTACGAATACCGTAATAATAACCACCGAGTTCCAACATATAATTAGGATTTGAAGTCTCTTCAATCAAAAAGCTAAGTGCTTCCGTAAAAATAAAAACATCTTCTTCCGATGGAACACTTTTGCGATAAAATGCATCTTTAATTCTCTTGGCCTCATTAATTGTCATAAAACACCTCATTCATACTGTACTGAGAACTTATCCGACTTGATTTGACGCATCCATACATTACTTGTATAGTTAATTATAACATTTTGAAATCAGAATAGTCATTGGAGAATAAGATGAGCAAAGAAATTGACAGATTATCTGAATTATATAGAAAAACCAATTCAAAAGAACTGAAACAAATTCTTGATTTTTATCAGCAAAAGGATGATAACGGTATAACCAATTACGAGAAAATTCTGAAAAATCAAAAGATTATCAGACGTGTCGACACAACCTCCAAAGATAGAAGCTTTGAAGAAGTTAACGATATAAAGGATCTCGATTCAGACTCTCCTGAATATATCCCAACAGGAATAGTAATCGACAATAAAAAAATCATAGGTCTCGGAATTCATATTTTTAATGAGGACGTATATCCCCTTCAAAGCTTCGAGATATATTTGCGCAACCTTGGTTTATCAGGAAAACTGTGTCTGTCGGGCTGCAAAGATTTGATTTTCGTAGATTTGTATCATAATAACATATCTCATATCGATACAGAGAATCTCACATCGTTAAGAATATTCGGCATACAGGACAACGCCATCACTGATTGTGATGTATCATCTATGATTAACGTTCAAGGGATAGATGCAGGTATGAATCAACTTTCTGCTCTTGACGTATCAAACAATAAAGAGTTGGTTGAATTATATATAAATGACAATAAATTCACAGAAATTGATTTATCAAACAATCCGCAACTTAAATATTTTTACTGTCACAACAACAAAATTTCGACGCTCGATACAAGAGAAAATCCTCTTCTGCGCCATTTAAATGCAACAGATAATCCTATGAAAGAGATTCTTTCTCTTGCACCGCAGAAAGATGGAAATTGGCCGCTTTGTCTTTATGCTCAAGGAAACGGTTATGTCGGTCTGAAATTCAATCCTGTTTATAATGCTCAGTGGAAAGAAACCGGTGAATGGGAACAGAGCTATTACGCATATCCTGATGAGAACTCGAACTTCAGCGGTTGGTTTGACGAGAATGACAAGCTTGTATCTGACAAAAGTATTTGGACAGATGAGTACGGAACTTCAAGAATTCTTACAGCTAAATTCAACTAATCAGCCAAGAATCCTCGGAACTCTGTTTATATTTCAAAAACAAAGCTATGCTACACTTTGTGACGGCCTTTTTGCCTAAAACGTTATAATCAATTTCAACTGCTATTATCTTAATGAATAATACGCAACACCCTTCTCGAGGTCAATTCCTCGATACTCAGCCATCTCACTTATTGTTACAAGAGCATAACCTCTTCTTACAAGCTCAGGGATTACCTGTTCAACAGCCGCAGCAGTAGTCGGATACAAATCATGCATAAGAATGACATCGCCGTCGCTTACATTATTAAGGATGGCATCAATTATATGATCTGTATCACGATACTTCCAATCTGCTGTATCCAATGACCAAATAATCATCGGCATATTTACTGCAGATGCAACAGTATCATTATATGAGCCACCGACAGGACGCATAACTGAAGGCCATTCACCCGTCAAAGAATGAAGTTTCTCATTACACTGTGTAATCTGACTTACAACCTCAGCATAAGAAATTGAAGTTAAACCGTTATTAGGATGACTCCATGTATGATTTGCAATCTCACATCCAAGGGCCTGCTCACGCATAATACATGAAGAATATGTATCTGCTCTGTCGCCGACAATAAAGAACGTGGCGTGTCCTCCGACATATTCCAAAGCATCAAGGATTCTGTTTGTAACAGGACTGTACGGACCGTCGTCAAATGTAAGACAAACCATTTTATCAGGAAGGAATCTCGGTGTAAGACCGAAATTACTGAGGAATGTCTCAAATTCTTCCTTGGCAAGTGTCTCATCGATAAATTCAGAACGTGAAATAACCTGAAGACGTGCCAAGCAACTGCTCATCTCAGTATCAGCTGCAGTTCTTCCGAAAGCAATACCATATACTACATTTACGAAGCTCTCGTCGGAATAATCATGAGCCTTACACTCATCACTGTTGAGAAAACTTTTTACTATATTAATTGGATGTTCCTCACGATTCAAGAGCTTACCGGTCCATTCATTCAAACCAGCCTTATCACCCGGACGTCCGAAAGCTATAAGATAATTTCTGTTTACAAACTCAGTATAACCTAAGTTCTGATCTCTGTTCTCGGTAAGTTCAAGATGTCCTGATACAATACCGAATTGCTCACACATATTTTTATATTCATCCGAGCCGGTGAATTGCTCAATCATATAACTGATTGATACTCCCTTATTATATACACTTACCCAGTGTTCAAGTCCCGGTTCATCCGCACCACGACCGAGCATAGCCAAATATATATCACTGATTGTCTCCTTGGAATTCCTGCCGAAATTACCATATTCATTACTTCTCATAAAAGAATCAACAATATTGGCAGCAACTATAGAACCGTCGAGAATCTGTTCACACCAACCGTTAAGTCCTGCAACCTCAGCCTGACGGCCAAGCAATACATCATATGCTCTGCTTACAAATGCCGTAATATTGGGATTTTTATCTCTTGCTTCAAGGTTATTCAATTCTCCCGATATTATTCCGTAATCTTTACATAGATTTGAGAACTCCTGAGAGCCCGTAAAACCGCTTAGAACTGCATTAATAGAACAACCGCTGTCCATAATATTAACCCATGCTGCCTTACCTTCAGCATCTGAAGTACGATTGAGCATTACATTATACATAATCTCAACCTGTTCCTCGTTTGACAAATTCTTATTATGAAACTCCTCGCTGTTTACAAAGCCATATATCATACCTGCAGCATCAAGTTCATTACTCTCCAAGCCCTGAATCCAATAAGTCAGTCCGTCACTCTCGCCTTCTCTGCCGAGAATAAGCTGATAAGCTCTGTCAACAAAATCCGAAATCTGTGATGAAGCATATAGAACGCTCACAGGATATAAAAGAACCAATAAGCACACCAAAACCGATATCAGTGAGATCCAAACCTTTCTTGACAGAATCTTACTGCTTTTTTTACTCTGTATTTCTTTGTTTTCGTGTATCAAAGTCATAACTCTCCCTCTATTAATGTTTAGACTGCCTTATTATATCATTATATATTTAAAATGCATGGTGAATTTAACTTAACCCAGATAAAGAAACCGAAGCAACTTAAGCAAAACATAAAGGCTCTTCACGTTTTTCTTGGGAAATAGATTGCTAAACAATTTGTAGTTAGTTTTGTGATTCATGACGCTTCGGATTCCGGATTCACTATAATTACCTTTTCTGCAAAAATCATATTTTCCTTTGTATTTCATTAACACACCTTGCAGAATTGCCGTCTCTATTCATAAATTCCCATAAAATTGCAATGTTTTCTGAATTCCGTGCTCAATTCTCGGGAAT
>JAZLGO010000089.1:0-30525 GCA_045616305.1 Saccharofermentans sp.
TTGATACAACATCTTCGCCTGAGATAGACGGTGATATTGAGAAGTTACCGGAAGGTGTTAATGAGTTAATATTCGATTTTGATAAGCTTGAGTATATTTCTTCAGCCGGCCTCAGAAGAATAGTTATGGCGGCACACAGTGCAAAGGAAACGGGTGCACAGTTTAGAATTATTAATGCTGGAACAACTGTCTTGAATGTTCTTAAAATGACTAATTTTACAAATAAGTACAGTGTTGAGGCTAAAGAAGTATGAACATAGACAAATTCGCACGAATATCGACAAATGCAAAATTATATCATGTTGATGCTGTACCGGAGATATGTCCGTTAAGTGAAGCTCAGAGAGGCATATATTTTGAATGTTTGAATAAGCCTGAGTCTGATTTCTATAATATCGTATATTATTGCGATATACCTGATATTGTTGATATAGAACATTTTTTATATTCAATTCAGAGAACTATTGCTGATTACCCTATTTTCGATACGAGAATAGATGTAATTCACGGCGTGCCTTCGATGGTAAAAATGCATTCTGATGTAATACCGGAGATGGTAGAGGTTGAATGTATTACGGCAGACAGTCTCGAAGAAGAACTTGAAAATATTAATACCGTTTTTGACCTTAAGAACGGTCCGCTTTATAGAATTGAATTGTGTGAGTGCGGTTCTGAATACTATCTTCTCATAAATGTGCATCATATTATTTGTGACGGAACTTCACTTCAGATTCTTGTAAACAGAATTGTTGATAATTACAGCGGTATGGGCAGCCAGCCTGAGGAGCTTACTCAGTTTGACGTAGGCATGTTTGAGAAGAGCAGTATTCCTGACGAAGACGCAATAAGAGAGGCAAGGGGTTATTTTGAGCATTATCTCGGCGGTCATGATTTGGTAACGAGATTGATTCCTGATGTGGTTACTGACGGTGATTACCCTGTAAAAATGCTTCAGATGGATGCTTCGGATTTCTTTACTTTGGCAGATATGGTAGATTTGAGAGCAAGCCGCGGATTAACCGAGAATGCTATATTCCAAGGCGCATTTGCTTACTCATTGTCAGTTATGGCAGGTACGAATGCAAGCTTCTATTTGACGGCTGGTCACGGTCGTACCGATCAACGTTTAAAGAATACCTTGGGTATGTTTGTTCAGACTATGCCGATGTATATTGAGATAGATAACGAGATGAGTGTCGATGATTATCTCAATATGGTTCGTAAGCGCTATAATGACGTAAAAGAGAATGATGTTATCTCCATGAGCGAGATCAGTTCCAGATACGGCGTTGATATGAGTATCGTATTTAACTATGTAAGTGATATTCTTACAACAGCAGGTTTATCGAAGCATGTTAACAGAGATGAGAACTTTGATATTAATTTCGAGCTTAACAAGAGTGAGAACGGTTATTTCCTTAATGTGTTGTATCGCAGTTCTCTTTATTCAGAGAGCTTCATCAGTAATTTTGCGAGTCTTTTCTTTATTGTAGTCAAGGAGATGCTAACTTGCAGAAAGCTGTCGGATATCAGCCTTACCGACGAGATAAGCAGAAGTATCATTGATGAGATAAATATGACTGAGATGCCGTATCGTGTTGATGAGACGATAGTATCGCTTTTCAGAACGCAGACAGCACGTAATCCTAATAAGACTTGCCTTGTTTGCGGTGATTCATGGTATACATATGCAGAAGTAAACAGAATAACTGACAACCTTGCTATGTATCTTGTCACACAAGGTGTTTCTAAGGAGAGCGTTACGGCAATACTTATTAATCGCTCCGAATATATGTTGATTTGTGCTTTGGGCGTGCTTAAAGCAGGCGGCGCATATTTACCGCTTGATCCTTCATATCCTTCCGACAGACTTAACCTGATGGTTAAGGACTCAGGTGCGATGTTGCTTATATCAGAACCTGAATTGGCCTCTCTTATCAGTGATGATTTTGCAGGAACACGTTTAATGACAGAGGAGATATTATCCCTGGAGGATAATGCTGATGTTATTCTTCCGGAACCGAATCCGGAGGATTTGTTTGTCGTTATTTATACTTCCGGTTCTACAGGCGTCCCGAAAGGCGTAATGTTTGAACACAAGAACAGCCTTGTTACCTGCGAATGGGTAAAGAAGTTCTATGAGATTGACGAGAACTCTAAGATTGCTGCTTATTCGAGCTATGGCTTTGATGCCAATGTTTTTGATATGTATCCGCCGCTTATTGCCGGTGGTGAGCTTCATATAATCAGAGATGATATGCGACTTGATTTTCCTGCAATGCGCAGATATTTTAATGAGAAGGGAATTACACATGTTGTAATGACTACTCAGGTAGGTCGCCAGTTTGCTCAGATGGGAGGATTAACTTCCCTGAAACATTTGTCTGTTGCAGGTGAGAAGCTGACTCCGCTTAATCCGCCTTCAGGCATGAAGATGTATAATCTTTACGGCCCAACCGAAGGATCGGTTATAACCAGCTTTTTCGAGATTGATAAATATTATAAAGATGTACCTATAGGAAAGCCTGTAGATAATTTGAAGATTTATGTAGTAGATAGGCTCGGAAGACTTCTCCCGTGCGGCGCTGTCGGTGAGCTTTTGATATCAGGTCCTCATGTAACACGTGGTTATCTTAATCGCCCGAAGAAAACAGCAGAGGTTTATAAAGATAATATTTATGACAATTTCCCGCAGTATGAGAAGGTTTATGTTACGGGTGACATTGTCAGATTGAATGAGGACGGTAATTTACAGTTTATCGGAAGATACGACCAGCAGGTAAAGATAAGAGGTTACCGTGTTGAACTTAATGAAGTTGAAGAGATTGTAAGACGTTTCCCGGGAATAAAGGACGCTACAGTTGCCGCTTTCGAAGAGAAAGACGGAGGTAAGTTTATTGCAGCATATGTCGTTTCTGATGATGAAGTGGATATTGATGCTCTCAAGGACTTTATAAAGAGTGAGAAGCCGCCTTATATGGTGCCTGCTGTTACTATGCAGATAGATAAAATTCCTCTGAATCAGAACCAGAAGGTAAATAAGAAAGCTCTCCCTGTTCCTGTAAGACAGAAGGAGAAGGTAATCCCTACCGAAAATGAGATGCAAAGACGACTTCATGATATTATAAGTGAGATTGTAGGTCATGATGAATTCGGAATCATATCAGATCTTTACGATGTCGGACTCAATTCAATAGGAACGGTAAGACTTATAGTTGCTCTTGATGACGAGTATCATGTACCGTTTAAAACTACTGATATTAAGGCTAATCCGACAATTAAGATGATTGAAGCATTCATTAAGCGTAATTCTGAAGAGACGGCTGAGTTACCATCATCCGAGAAGAAGGAAAGCTATCCGATAACAGATACTCAGGCAGGAATTTTTACCGAATGTCTTGCCAATCCGGAACTTGTTACTTATAACATTCCGCTTCTTTTCAGATTTGACGATGATATAGATACAAACAGACTGTCGGAAGCTGTAAGGGATGCATTTGATGCTCATTACTATTTGAAGACAGAGTTTTTTACCGATTCAAACGGTGATATTCTTGCACGACCTTCATCAGATACTGCTGTCGTTGACATACACAGATGTGCAGCGCTGCCTTTGAAGGAAGACCTGGTGCGTCCTTTTGAACTGTTTAATTCTCCTTTGTACAGAATCAGTATTTATGAGACCGAGACAGGTAAATATTTGTTTATGGATATTCACCATCTCATTTGTGACGGCACCTCAGAGGTTATTTTATTAAATGATATATCCAAGTCCTATGCAGGCGTAAAGCTTGTTCCTGAATTGTATTCGGGCTATGAGAAAGCTGAAGAAGAGTTTAGCGGAAAAGAATCTGCAGACGCAGAGGCAAGTCGTGAATATTGGCACGAACTTCTCAGCTCATGTGAGACCGATTGTCTTCCTAAGCCGGAACCTGAAGCGGATGCGACAGAAGAAGCAGGCAGAATGTATATAGAGGGTGACAGTGATTTTGTTATGCTGAATGACTTCTGTATGACAAACGGATTCACTCTGAATACCTTCTTTAATGCAGTAATGGGTTATGTTATTTCGGAATATACCGGTATGAATTCCGTAACGCATTCAACAATCTACAGCGGCAGGAGCGATTCAAGGTTTGTGAATTCCTGTATGATGGCTGTTCGTACTATACCTGTTGTGTCTGATTTGAGTTCCGATGTGACAGTTACTGATTACGTAAATGCTATGCAGAATCAGCTTATGGAAAGTATGTCTCATGAGGGCGTATCGTTCCCTGAACTTGCATCCGAATATAAGGTAATGGCGGATATAATGCTTGTATATCAGGGTGATAACTTCTCATTTAACACTTTCTGTGACCGTAAAGCTTTGATTGCGCCGGTTGATGTGCCTGTAGCTAAAGCACCTGTTTCTGTTACAGTATCGATAAACGGAGACCATTTTGTTTATGAGGTTGAGTACCTGACAAGGTATTATTCACGTACATTTATTAAAAGTCTCCTTGAGTCTTTTGTTAAGGCTGCACACAACTTTGTTGATGCTGACAAGTTGAGTAATGTATCAATAGTGTCGGAATATGCTGAGTCTGTTTATGCCAAGATGAACGATACCGACATGGGAATTGTTGACATGGCTATTCCGAATATGATTAAGGAATATGCTTCATGCTTCCCGGAAAGAACTGCCGTAGTTGCCGGTAATAAATCTATTACTTTCCGCGAGTTGGTTGATTATGCTTCAACCTGGGCTGAGGTTCTTGTTCAGAATGGTGTTGAGAAAGACGTTATAGTCGGTTTTGTTCTTGACCGTTCTGTTGAAGCAATAATTGCCGAACTTGCAATTATGTTTGCAGGCGGTGCATTCCTGCCTTTGATTCCGGATTTTCCTGATGACAGAATAGATTATTGTCTTAAGGATTCAGACAGTCCTGTTGTTATTACTGCTTCTGCAATAGCAAGTGCTCGTCCTTCTTTGTTCAGTGAGAATAAGTCCTACAAGACGATTACCGTCGAAGATTTATATAAGGAAGATAAGTCATCGAAGGGCGAAGAGAAACTTATTGAATCTTCAAGTCTTGCTTATTGTATCTATACATCAGGTTCTGCCGGCGCTCCGAAAGGCGTAATGCTTGAACACAAAGGCTTTACCAATATTGTTCAGGCAACGGCTGTTTTGACAAAATTCCTGGTAGATGAGTCAGATAACGGCAGTATGCTTGCGCTGAGTTCATTCTCATTTGATATGTCCATATCAGAGATTTATGTTGCATTATGTAACGGAAAGACTGTTTGCATAGCAACCGATGATGAGATACATAATCCGTTTTTGCTTCGTGAGCTTGTAAAGAAAAACAATGTGCGGTTTATGCTATGTACACCGTCTTTTGCCATGAATTTGCTCTCTATCGAAAGTATGGATGAGATATTCAAGAATTTAAGCGGTATCATGGTCGGAGCAGAGGCTTTTAATCCTCAGATTTATGATGCACTGCATGAGATTGCTCCGGATATTCAGATATTGAACGGCTACGGTCCTACAGAGACAACACAGTGTTGTTCCTTTAAGGAATTACATTCAAGCAATCGAATTACAATAGGTCGTCCGATTGGAAATGTTAAGCTGTATGTTGTTGACAGAAACATGAATGTTTTGCCGCCGTATGCTACAGGCGAGCTCCTTATTTGCGGAATTTGTGTCGGAAGAGGATATGTTAATCTTCCGATAAAAACATCTGAGTCATTTGTCAGTATCGGAGGACTTCCTGCTTACCGAAGCGGTGATGTGGTACGATTGAATGCTGACGGTGAGATTGATTTCTGCGGAAGAATAGATAATCAGATTAAGCTTCGCGGCTTCAGAATTGAATTGGATGAAATCGAGAATGTTATCCTGTCTCATGATTCGATTTTACAATGTAAAGTTATTGTGCGTAATAACGGTTCTGAAGATTATCTTGCCGGATTCTATACTTCAGAAGGTGATGTTACACCTGCTGAGCTTACTAAGTATATGAAGGGTAAGCTTGCACACTATATGGTTCCGTCTGTTCTTATGAAGCTTGACGATATGCCTATGACCGGTAACGGTAAGGTGGACGTAAAGAATTTGCCGGATACATCTGATGTAAGTATTCTCGGTGAGGTTTGTGCACGTTCGGGAAATTTGCCGCGTAACACTTCAGAGAAGCGTATGTGCGATTTGTTTGCGTCTGTTCTCGGAATGGAAGAAGTGTTTGTAGATGAGAACTTCTTTGAACTCGGAGGTACTTCACTTACGGCTGCCAAGGTTACTATGCTTCTTATGTCAGAGAATATCGATATTAAATATGGTGATATTTTTAATAATCCTACACCGGAAGCAATGGCTGAGTTTATAGACGGACAAAGTGATGAAGTAACGGATTCGGTGCCAAAAGGCGATATCGGTGATACAACAAGACCTGCGCTTCAGTGGAATTTACCGCAGTATGCTCCGGAGGTTAAGCGTGATAGTCTTTGCAATGTACTTCTTACCGGCGCAACAGGTTTCCTTGGTATTCATGTATTAAAGGAGCTTCTTGATAATGAGAGCGGTCATATATACTGTTTGGTACGACACGGTGATTATGAGAACTCTGAAATCCGCCTTAAGACAATGCTTGTTTACTATTTCAGTGAAGGCTTCGAGAAGGAGATTTCCGACAGAATAACCGTTATTGACGGTGATATTACAGATGTCTCTCTTGCTGATATTCTTGAACCGTTACAGATAGATACGATAATTAATTGTGCTGCATGTGTAAAACACTTTACAGATGATGATATTCTCGAACGCATAAATGTTAAAGGTGTTGAGTTACTTATCGATATTTGTATAAAGCATGATATCAGGTTTATTCAGGTATCAACGGTATCTGTTCCGGGTATGCACACGGATGAGACATATGCAAGGGCATTAAGAATGCATGAGAATGAATTATTTGTTATTGATGATATGGGTAACAAATATGCTAAGTCGAAATATCAGGCTGAGCTTCGTGTATTTGATGCAATTGAGGATAAGGGACTTCGCGCCAAGGTTATTCGTGTAGGTAACCTTATGGGACGATACAGCGACGGTGAGTTCCAGGCTAATATGGATACTAATATGTTTATTCGCGGTTTGCGCGGTTTTTATATCATGGGAAAATATCCGATAAGTCATATGACCGATCCTATGCGTTTCTCGCCTATAGACTGTACAGCTCGCGCTGTTGTATTATTAGCAGGAACCAACGATAAATTTACGGCATTTAATGCAGATAATCGCTATGGCTTTGATGAGATGAAGATTATTGATGCATGTAATAAAAACGGAATTAATATAGTACCGGAAGAAGACGACAAATACTATGAGGAATTCCGTGCTAAGTTAGCTGATGATAAGATTAACAGCGGCTTAAACGGACTTGCTGCTTACGATATTGTCGGAGTTCATGCGGTAGATACCGATAATTTGTTTACTGCAAACATTCTTTATCGTATAGGCTTCTCATGGCCGCTTGTTGATGATTCATATCTTAATCGTGCAATTAACAGCCTCAAAACATTAGGTTTCTTTGAACTTGATGATTTGGAAGAGGAAGAATAATGCTTGATAAGAATACTGCTATCGAAGTATATTCTGCTGATATTAATGTCTTTGATGATGAGGATTTATATAAGGACGTTTGTGCTTTGGTATCACCTGAAAGAATTGCACGTACTGCCGGATTTTATCGCGATACGGACAAAAAGCTTTCAGTTTTGTCTGAAGCTCTTTTGTTTTATGCACTTAGGCACAACGGTTACGATAAAGCAGTTGAGCTGGGAAAAGGGGAGCACGGAAAGCCTTATATAAAGAATGGTAAATTCAATTTTAATATATCGCATTCCGGTAGCAGGGCTGCGTGCGCTGTTACCTTATCAGAGACAGAAATCGGGTGTGATATAGAAGCCGTTACCCAATATGATTCAAGGATTGCAAAACGCATTTTCGATGAGAAGGAACAAGCATTGCTTGCTTCTGCTTCGGAAGAGAAAGCAGATATTCTTTTTACTGAACTTTGGACCAAGAAAGAAAGCTATGTAAAATGTACGGGAATGGGCATGACTTCGATAAGCAGCAGAATTAAAGACGGTTACGGTTTTTATGGTTTTAACGGCTTTGAAGGATACAGTCTTACAGTATGCGTAAATACAACAGAAGAAGTTGTGCCGAATTATATTGAAGTGACACAGGCTATGTTAAGAGGAATTATTTAAATTATAAACAGGAGACAGTAAATGAGTATATTAATAAAGGATACCACAAGGGAAGAACGTGAGAGAATCGTTGCCGAAGCGCTGGGAAACAATTACGGCGGATGCGACGACTGTATGCCGGGGCTTGCTGAGATGTATCAACAGTATATAGATGGTAAAAAAGAGCTTAAGGAAATCAATATGGAATTTAATTCACATTATGTGTCGGGAAGTGACGGCCCTGACAGAAGCAGTTGTTCATTTTATTGAGTTATCTACGTTGGATTTTGTACAGTACTAAAGGTGAATTCTATATTGTCCAAATCGGAAAAGTATGATTCAGCTTCAGCCGAATTACTTCGTGCCTGGTTAATGTTTTCTGCGCTGCTGCGATAAATTGCATATGCCAAAAGACAGATAATAAACATTACCAGTACTAATTCTATAAATGTAAATGCTTTTCGATTGTAAATATCTATCTTATACATAACTCCATTTTGAAGTTATATTTATTTATTGTCAAGGAGAAACAGTTTTATTGTGAACTTGTTTTCTGTTAAAAAAAGAACTGTCACAAAACAATCTCCGCTTTGCGACAGTTCTCTTAATATGTGTTGTTTTTTATTAGTTCTTAGAAATAAACTTACCGCCACGCTTTGAAACAACGTCAAAGATAACAGCTGCAAGAAGAACGAGACCCTTAACAACTTTCTGCATGTTCTGATCAACACCCATTGAGAACATACCGAGGTTGATAACACCCATGAGAAGGGCACCGATGATAACGCTAGGAACTGTACCGATTCCACCGTATGCAGAAGCACCACCGATGAAGCAGGAAGCAATAGCATCCATCTCGTAGTTCTGACCGTATGTAGGCTGAGCTGATGTCATACGTGCAATTGTAATCATACCTGCAAGAGCAGCGAGGAAGCCCATGTTAGTATAAGCAAGGAAATAAACCTTATTTGTATTAATACCTGAAAGCTTAGTTGCCTTCTCGTTACCGCCTACAGCGTAGAAATAACGTCCTGTAGTTGTATTTGAAGTGATGTAGGAATAGATAATAATAACGCCGATAACAATAAGAAGAACGTTAGGAATACCCTTGTACTGTGCAAGACGAACTGCAAATGCAGCGATTACAGCGGAGATTATGACAAGCTTTGCTGCCCAAGGTCCGAAGTTCTCAACCTCATAGTTCTTTTTCTGACGAATCATACGGCTTCTTAAATTGATGCCTACAAAGATAATAATAGCAAGAATACCTGCAAGAATACATGTTACATTAATTCCGCCCGGATTACCGAAAAAATCCTTAACGTAGCAATCAGCGCCACCACCGAAAATATTAACGAAACCTGTCTGATCGGCAATTGTAACAGTAAGACCATCAAGTACAACGTTACTTAATCCACGGAAAATAAGCATTCCGGCAAGTGTAACAATGAATGGTGGGATTCTGACGTAAGCAATCCAGAAAGCCTGTGTAGCACCGATAAGTGTACCGACAATAAACATTGCAATAACTGCTTCCCAAGCAGGCATACCCTTAGATTGCATAAGTGTTGCACCTACAGCACCTACAAAGCATACAACTGAACCGACGGAAAGATCGATGTTACCACCGGTAAGAATACAGAGAAGCATACCTGTTGCTAATACAAATACATAAGCATTCTGTGAGATAAGGTTACTTATGTTACTAGGTAACAAAATACCACCGCTCGTTTTTACATAGAAGTAAGCAACTACGGCAATCAAAACGAATACCATGGTATACTTCTTCACGAAATCAAGAACTTTACTATTGTTCATTATTTTAGTCTCCCTTCGTGTTATCGTTTACGATAAGTGACATAATTTTCTCCTGAGTTGCTTCTTTACCATCCAACTCACCGATAAATCTGCCTTCACTCATAACATAGATTCTGTCACTCATACCCAAAAGCTCAGGCAACTCGGATGAAATCATGATTACTGATTTTCCTTCTTCAACCAATTGATTAATTATACAGTAAATCTCATATTTAGCACCGACATCGATACCACGGGTAGGTTCATCAAGAATAAGAATATCAGGATCCGCAAACATCCATTTTGCAAGAAGAACCTTTTGCTGATTACCACCGCTGAGGTTACCGACAAATTGTTCTACAGTAGGACACTTAGTCTTAAGTTTTTCCTTGTAATCAACGGCAACACTATATTCTTTATCGCGATCAATAATTCCTGTAGTACTTACCCCTTTGAGATTCGAAAGGGTGGTATTGGTCTTAATCGGGTTTGTAAGAATAAGACCGTTACCTTTACGATCTTCAGTAACGTAAGCAATTTTATTTTTAATAGCATCCTTAGTTGAATTGAGTTTTATTTCTCTACCGTCCTTAATCAAGAGACCGGATATTCTGTCACCGTAAGATTTACCGAATATACTCATGGCGAGCTCAGTTCTGCCGGCACCGTTAAGTCCTGAAATACCAAGAACTTCACCGCGGCGCAAGTTGAAACTGACATTGTTTACAACCTTACGTTCTGAATAAAGCGGATGATATACATTCCAGTTTCTGACTTCAAAGCAAACGTTACCGATCTTAGGTTCACGGGTAGGAAAGCGATCGCTTAAGTCACGTCCTACCATACCTTTAATGATACGTGCTTCTGAGAAATCATCCACACCTTTAACAAGAGTCTCAATAGTTGAACCGTCTCTTATAACAGTAATCTTATCTGCAACATAAGAGACTTCGTTCAATTTGTGAGAAATAATAATGGAAGTAAGACCTTCCTCCTTGAATTTTAAGAGTAAATCCAACAAATGTTTAGATTCATTCTCATTCAGTGATGAGGTAGGCTCATCAAGGATTAAAAGCTTTGCATTTTTGGCAAGTGCCTTAGCAATCTCAACAAGCTGCTGTTTACCTACACCTATATCTTTAATTAAGGTTCGGGAAGACTCACTGAGTCCTACTGTGCGCAGGTATTCGTCTCCTTTACCGTAAGTATCATGCCAATTAATTTTGAGAGGATTACCTTGCTCGTTACCGAGAAACATATTCTCTCCGATAGTCATATAT
The DNA here is from genome assembly GCA_045616305.1 of Saccharofermentans sp. Taxonomy (GTDB): domain Bacteria; phylum Bacillota; class Clostridia; order Saccharofermentanales; family Saccharofermentanaceae; genus Saccharofermentans. The sequence continues at coordinate 11,319 of JAZLGO010000089.1, forward strand.
GGAACCAATGCGAGTTCCTGGTGGATAATAACAATGCCTTTATGTTCACTGTCTTTAGTGTTCGTAAAATGACATTCTTCACCATTATAGAAAATCTGTCCTTCATATGAACCGTAAGGATATATACCGCTTAATACGTTCATGAGAGTGGATTTTCCGGCACCGTTCTCACCTACAAGTGCATGTATCTCGCCTTCTTCAACCTGCAGGTTTACGTTATCGAGTGCCTTTACGCCAGGGAATGTCTTGGTAATATTTTTCATTTCAAGCAATATCTTGGCCAATTTCATTCCTCCTTGTCTAATTTAATCGAATAATTACATAAAAGGTCCCCTTAAGTTCTGTCTTGAAAATAAGGGGACCCGATACGTTTAATTGAAAATCAATTTAATAGGTCGAGACCTAGTAAAACATCTGATCAAGCAAGCTGATCTTCTGTGTAATAACCTGAGTCAATAAGGAGTTCCTTATAGTTATCCTTGTCAGCAAACTTAGGCTCGCAGAGATATGAAGGAACGACACCCTTACCGTTGTCGTATGTCTTTGTATCATTAACAGGAGCATCCTTACCCTCGAGGATAGCCTGTACCATCTCAACTACCTTAGCAGCGAGATCACGAGTATCCTTAAAGATAGACATTGACTGCTTGCCGTTGAGAATATTCTTAACGTTAGCAATATCGCAGTCCTGACCGGTGATGATTGGGTACTTACCTGTGTAGTTAGAAGCAAGAGCGTTAGCTACACCGAAAGCTGTAGAGTCGTTAGAACACATAACTGCATCAAGTTGTGTACCGTCAGCATAGTTACCTGAAAGAATTGCTTCCATTCTTGCCTGAGCTACATCAGAAGCCCAACCAGCTGTAGCAACTTCTTCGAATGAAGTCTGACCTGATACTACAACGAGTTTACCTGAATCAATGTAAGGCTGGAGAACATCCATAGCACCGCTGAAGAAGAATCTTGCATTGTTGTCACCAGGATCACCTGTAACGAGCTCGATGTTGAAAGGACCTGCAGCATTGTCAAGATCAAGCTGATTCTTGATATAATCACCCTGGAATGTACCAACTTTGTAGTTATCAAATGTTGCATAATATGTAACAGCATCTGAATTCATGATCAAACGGTCATAAGCAATAACCGGGATATTCTTCTCCTTAGCCTGCTGGAGAACAGTACCCAAAGAATCACCGTCGATTGAAGCAATAACGAGAGCTGAACAACCATTGTTAATCATGTTCTCAATCTGTGATACCTGTGTGTTGATATCGTTAGAAGCGTACTGCAAATCTACTTCGTAGCCGGCAGACTCTAACTGCTTCTTCATGTTGTCACCATCCTGGTTCCATCTCTGAAGATCCTTTGTTGGCATTGAAACACCAACTTTCTTGCCGCCCTTTCCTGAATCGCCTGAAGAGTTAGAGCAAGCTGTGAAGAGACCGGCAAAAATCATTGTTGTTGCCATGACCAAACTTAAAAGTTTTTTCTTCATAATTTACCTCCGTTGTTGATAGCTGTAACTATCTTTATTTTTTGTGCCTTCATTTTAGCACAACATTAAATAATTGCTACAAGTAATTATATAAAGTGCGCAATTATTTGTGCAGTATGTACAAAAATATTACTTAAGTATATGCTATTTGCAGAGTTGAAAACTGTTAAATTTTCTGTATAAATTACTATTTTATTATTATTCTTAAAATGTAGTGTGCAAGTATGTAATATGCGAACGATGTATACTCTTATTTACAATAAGAAATTGCGGTTCGGCAATGTTACAGAAATTTGCATATTAATGTATAATATTAAAGCAATTGTAATTATTAAGGAGAGTCGGCTTTGGGAGCACAAACTGTCAATCGTAAAATTCGGAGTTCCAATATTGAGATTTTGCGTATATTATGCATACTTGCGATAATAGCCGATCATTTTATCGGACAGAGCGGTATAACCGAATTTTCTTCGTTCTCTGCCGCCTTATTTTATTACGGTGCTTCAAGCCTTTCGCGTGTTGCTTGCAGTGTTTTTGTTATTATCAGTGCATGGTTCTCTGCTGACAATGACTTTAAGTTCAGCAGAGTAATCCACACTTGGCTTACTGTAGTCATGTACACTGTTCCGCTTACAATAGTAATGATGTGCATGGGAATGGCAGATAAGAATAATCTGGTTGCGGCTTTTTTGCCGGTCAGCCGAGGTCCGCTTTGGTTTGCCGGTTGCTATATAATAATTGTTCTTTTGTCACCTGCGCTTAATATGCTGATTAATAAGGCGCCGCGTAAGATTTTAACATGGATATTGACAGTTCTATTTGTGCTCTTGTCGTTATATTCGACCATTATGGTTAGTAACGGTTATCTTGTTCATGACACATGGGTAATGATTTATATCTATTTACTTACCGGATATTTCAAGCATTACGGTTTTCCTGAGAGAATCGGCAGTTTTTTATCCAAACCTTTAAATTGCCTTATTGTATTTTTTATTTTCTGGTTGCCGATGGTATTCTTCAGATCTCTCGGAGATTACAGCACATCGAGTCTTTATATACTTCGTGTTGCGCGAGATTATGCCGATTGTTTCAGGGCGCAGCTCCAATCAGTACCTAATATGGTAATGGCATATTCGATTTTCTTCTGTTTTAAATCAGTTAATGTTAAGCCGTCGCGAATAATTAATTTTCTTGCGAGTACAACACTCGGTGTTTATTGTTTCCATCAGGTGCCGGTCTGGTATGGATTTTTGTGGAAACAAATTATGACAGTACCTGTTAATGCTGATGCTCTTCACGGCTGGAGACGTGCGCTGTACGCAATATTTGCCATAGTTTTGATTTGGGTACTCGGTACGGTAGCTGAGATTATCAGGAATCAGATATCGCTCTTCCTTTTCGAAAAGCGTAACTTCACGACATCCCTGTGTAAAAAAATAGATTCGGCGGTAAACGGCGAACAAACTTCAGAAATAAATACCAAAGCGCTAATCACAGTAACAGCTGTTTTCTTTATAGTTTTAAGAATTATGTCCATGGAACATTATTGGTATCTTCCTCTGACAGCCGACAGAGATTTAATAAGCAGTAACGAGGTAACGTTTATTCTTTCGGGCGATTTATTAATTCAGGGTGAGTGTGTAGAAGGAAGCGTGCATGTTAAAAATACCGGTTCTGCCATAGAGAGTATGTCAACAGGCAAATATCCGATATATCTCGGAATAAGCGTTGTTGACGATGAAGGTAATGAGATTGACAGAGATTATATTCATCTTCCGATAATGAAGGAGGGTGTTCTGAATTCGGATAAGTCAGTTGATGTAGCTGTCTCCCTTGACGATAAGATAGATGAATATTTCATCAGCGGCGATTATCGAATACGCGCGGAAATCGTTCAGGAAGGAATAGGTTGGGAAGAGGATTCAGCAGTTTTTTTTGATTTATAGAAGATGCGTTAAATACTTTACAGGTATTTGCCATAATTCAGGCATATTAGTATAATTATTGTGTATTAATATGTATTGAGAAGGAATCTTGGTTTTGCTTAAATTTGTTCATCGAGACAGCAAACGGACTGTAATAGGTAAGTCATTACGCAGAGCAGTATGTATTGTTCTTGTGACTGCTGTTTTGTTTGCGATATTATTAAGCACTTTTGCGGGCAATAAAGCAGCGGCCTCAAGTCTTATTAATCTGTCGCTTAATGTTAATAAGCAGATTGCAAGCTGCGGTGATGAAATTGTTGTGAGTGTTGTTGCGGATAATTTTCCGAATATTGTGAGCTTCGGCGGCATTGATTTTCATTATGATACAGATGCAGTTGAGTTTGAAGGAGCAGAGGCAGCAGGACTGCCGGAAAATTTTAATCTTACATATGACAATAGTGATGTCGAGAGCGGCTTGGTTGTGCTTTTCGGGCGAGATGATATTGCAATAAATCAGCTTGCAGAGCAGGCAGCAATGATTGAAGACGGAAGCATTGAGGATTCTGAGACACTGATAGATCCGTCTTTTAATTCAAATTCTTCGGTGGTTCTGATGAAACTTAAGTTCAGAGTAGAAAATAATGCTCCGGACAGCACAAGATTTTATCTTACCAATGCTAAGGATTTTAAGGAGAGCAGCGGTGAATTCTCGATAATAAATCTTGAGGACGGAATATCTGTTACTTTGTCTTCCGGTGTGTCAAGTGATGCATCTATTACGGATTTGAAATTAAACGGATATGATTTGGTTCCGGCTTTTAATGAAGAAGATATGATATATCAGGCTCAGATAAGTAAAGACGTTACTGATGTTGTAGTTACTGCTTCAACCAGTAACAGTAAGGCTTCCATAAGAGTTATCGGAAATACGGATTTGGATTACGGTAAAAATACGGTAACCATAGAGATAACTGCCGAGGATGGTTACACAAAGAAGGTTTATTACATAATTGTACTTCGACCTGATAATTTGATTCCTATCGGGGCAGGAGTGGTTGATACATACGGAAAGTCGTATAATTTCGCAGATTTCCCAAAAGAGGTTTCTATACCTGAAGGCTTTGTACAAACAACAAGACAGATAAACGGTTACGATGTTCCTGTATTTGCAAGAGATGATGTGTCAAGCGTATTGGTTTATCTTCAAGATGAAGGCGGGGAAGAGAATTGGTATTTTTATAATGTTAATACGCGTTCAACGACTCGATTTAATTCAGGTGTGATGATAAAAACAAGTAAGATTCTCACGCCGGCACAAATCCCTGTAACGAGTCTCGTTCCGAGTGGATTTTCCTCTTCTGTCAAAACGATAAACAATGTTGATATCTCGGGTTTTGTTAATGATAAAGGTGAATTTATAGCTTATTTTAAGGATGAGGAAGGGAAGACTCAGTTTTATAAACTTGATGAGGAAAGTTTGGAATTTATAGAGTATTATGTGCAGGAGAAGAATTTCGAGACTGAATATAAGGTTTTGTTTTTGGTTTTTGTTTTGGTTGCCGCTGCTGAAGGAATTTTGATTATATTGATTGCAGCTACCATAAGCCGAATCAGTAAATCCAAGGCTGTACCGCGTGCCAAACGCGTATAACATATAAGAAGGAGTCATTATGGGTACACTTAAAACGATTTTTTATGGCGAGAATTTAACACCGGAGCAGGAGAAAATTCGAAGTATTATTGTATATATTTTCTTCGGCGGCGTTACTACATTGGTTAACATGATAGTTTTCGTAATTTGCGACAAGCTGATTACATTTGATTTCAAATTGTTTAGTATAGATATTATCGATTTACTGAATGTTTTTATTGCATGGGTAGTTGCCGTAACCGTGGCTTTTCTCACCAACAGGGCATATGTATTTAAATCGAAGGGCCCGTTTTTTAAAGAGTTAGTCAGCTTTTTTGCAGCAAGAGTAGTTACTCTGGTGGTTCTCGAAGAGGGTTTACAGTTTATACTTACTTTAATTCTCGAAAAGGGGTTCCAAACATCCAAAGACAGTACAATGTTTGTTATTATAGGCTTTGCGTTTACATATTTATATCTGGTAAAAGCAATAGTTATGGTAATCGAGATTTTCGCAAATTATGTTCTGAGTAAACTTTTTGTATTCAAAAACAAGAAGAAAGAAGTGATTGAAAATGGCAAATAATAGTAATGAGCCTGAGTTTCTTAAGGATGCTTTGAAGTTTGGCATTAATCTCGGTTTGGACAGAATAAATGCACTTCTGGAAAAACTCGGTAATCCGCATAAGGCGCTTAGAGTTATTCATATTGCCGGCACTAACGGTAAGGGTTCGACGGTTGCATTTCTGAGCTCGATTTTGGCGCAGAGCGGTACTAAGGTCGGCATCTATACCTCGCCTTTCCTTGAACGCTTTAATGAACGCATGAGAATATTAAACGGTGTATCGGATTTGGATGCATTTATTGAGGATGACAGTGTAGGTGAGATACCGAATGATAAGCTTTTCCTATATTCAGATATGGTAAAGAAAGCTTCGCAGGAGCTTATTGACGATGGAATGGAACCGCCTACTGAGTTTGAACTGGTAACGGCAATAGCCTTTTTGTGGTTCAGAGACGAGAATGCAGAGATTGTTGTTCTCGAGACAGGCCTCGGCGGAAGATTGGATTCCACTAATGTAATGGATAAGCCGTTATGTACGTTGATTACTGCTATGGGTATGGATCACAGCGATCGACTCGGTGATACGATAGATAAGATTACATCAGAGAAGGCAGGAATAATAAAGCAGGAGACGCCTGCTTTGTTCCTTGATCCTGATGTTACTTTATTGCTTGACAGTAACGAAGCAAATCTTGTTCGCACTGCACTTGTTAACAAAGCGACAGAGCTTAGTGCACCGTATTCATTTGTTAAGCCTGACATGAAACAAAAGGTATCATATTCTTCAGAAGAAGGAACCATGAGTTTTACTTATGCGGGACAAAAATATACAACAACTCTTCTCGGTGAGCATCAGATACAGAATGCAGCTATGGCAATTGAGTGTGCAAAACTGATGAAAATTGACGACAGCATTATTACGCTCGGTATCTCAAAAGCGAGATGGAAGAGCAGGTCGGAAATTCTCAGCAGGAAACCGCTGGTGATAATGGACGGCGGTCACAATCCGCAGGGTATATTAAGCTTCGGAAAGGTTCTTAACGGCTTGGGGGTAAATAAAAGTGACCGAGTTAATGTTTTGATCGGCGCAATGAAGGATAAGGACATGGACAGCATGCTTAAGCTGTTCAAAGAATTATTGCCAAATGTACAAACTTTCTTCGTGACGCGTGTAAATAATCCACGAACGTTTGAGCCCGATGTGCTTTATAATAAAATAAAGTTCGTGTATAATAGGAACGATTTCAGCGGAGATAAGGTTTACGAAGATGCCGTAAGTGCAACAGAGGAAGCCTGGAAGTATACAAAAGCCACGGATTCGTCACTTGTTATACTCGGTTCACTTTATCTTGCAGGCGAGATAAGAGGGACAATACGCGAACTGATAAAATCAGGGAGATAGTACGGATATGTATGATTATAGAAATCTGCTTCTGCAGATAACACCGATAACAGATGTGGATCTTATGTTTCTTAACATAAGTCCGGAGACGCGCGTAAATGCTGCTAAACAGTATAATCGCGCTCTCATTAATGCACAATCCGAGGGTACAGATGTGGCACAGATTTTTCTCAAGCCGCTCATTGTTAATTATCCGGATTGGGGCGATCCTGCTTTAATATTCGGTTTATGTCTGGCAAGGGAATTTGAATTTAAGCGTGCTGCTGAGAGTGTTGAGTATTCAATTAAAAAGATTCTGACAACACAGAATAATCTTTATATCGCTCAGGAATCTCTGAAGCAGATAAGAGATTCAATAGGAAGAGGCGATAAGAAGCCGGCAGCTGCTTCAGGTTCCGGTAAGAATTCTGCAGGGAAGGGCGACGGAAGTCGCGAGGGTATGCAGGCACCTATTCTGATGCGTGCCCAACACGGCAGTGAAGATTTTAAGATGGCGAGCGACAGAGAACGTCGTGAAGTTATGATGCGTTCAGCCGCTTCAGGTGATGAGCAGATAAATGATGATATAGAAATAGAATCAATGCGAACTCCGGCTGATAAAATGCGAACCGCAATCAACATTGCCATAGCAGCAGCAGCTCTTATAGCGGTTGGGTTGCTTGTGTATTTTCTGGCTGTACCGGCGGCTGTAAAGCTAAAATCGGCGGATGCCAATCAGGACAGACTTGATTTCCTGGTATCCGAGCTCGGTGAATATAAGGAAGATCCGGAAGTTGCCGCTGTGCTTGAGAAATATGTTGAGAAGTTTGCAGATGACAGTGAGACTGCTGAGAACAAGTAATCGATAAGTACATTTTCGAGAAGAAAATTGAGATATAAAAGATTTATTCGGAGGAATAATTTATGAAATATGTCAGCACAAGAGGATATGACCGTAAATTTACGGCTTCAGAAGCAATAGTGAAGGGAATAGCACCGGACGGCGGTTTGTTTGTACCGGAATCAATACCTACAATCAGCGCTTCTGAGTTTGAAGAAATGAAGAATATGAAGTACTACGAGATTTCTGCTTTGGTTCTTTCCAAGTTCCTTGAGGAATTTACACACGACGAGCTTCTCGAGTATACCCGTGCGGCATATGATGAGGAAAAGTGGGGCGAAGATACTTTGCCTCTCGTTCAGATGAATGAATATAATGACAGAGAATATATTCTCGAATTGTGGCACGGACCGACGGCAGCATTTAAGGATGTTGCTCTTCAGCTTCTTCCTCATTTGATGACAGCTTCTCTCCGTAAAACAGGCGAGAAAAAGAAAATCTGTATTCTTACGGCAACCTCCGGTGATACAGGAAAAGCTGCTCTTGAAGGATTTAAGGACCTTCCGGGAACAGAGATAATTGTTTTCTATCCGTCCGACGGCGTTTCAGAGGCTCAGAAGCTTCAGATGATTACAACAACAGGAAAGAATACTCACGTTGTTGCAGTTAACGGCTGTTTTGATGATGCTCAGACAGGTGTTAAGAAGATTTTCGGTGATGAGGATTTTAATGCTAAGCTCAATAATGCCGGTATTATGTTGTCTTCCGCAAATTCAATCAACTGGGGACGTCTTGTTCCGCAGATTGCATATTATGTTTATTCATACGTAGATTTGTGGCGCCGTGAGAAAATCTCCGGAGGTGAGTCAATCAATATAGTTGTACCGACAGGTAACTTCGGTAATATTCTGGCAGCTTGGTATGCAAAGCAGCTCGGTGTTCCGGTTAAGAAGCTTATATGTGCATCCAACAAGAATAAGGTTTTGTGCGATTTCTTTGCTACAGGTACATATGACCGTAATCGTGAGTTCTTTAAGACCAATTCACCTTCAATGGATATTCTTATCTCTTCAAATCTTGAGCGTTTGCTTTATGAAGTAACAGGACATAAGGCAGACAAGGTTACGGAGTGGATGAATTCGCTTAATAAGGATGGTAAGTATTCAGTTGATCCTGCAACACTTAAGTCTTTACAGAAGCAGTTTGTCGGAGGCTTTGCTGACGAGACAGGTATAACAAAGACAATTATTGACGTATACGATCGCACTGATCATGTAATCGATACACATACAAGTGTAGGCTTTAATATTTACAATCGTTATCATCAGAGATCTAATGATGAAGCAAAGACCGTTTTTGCTTCAACAGCATCTCCGTTCAAGTTTGCGCCTTCTGTTATGGATGCTATAATGGGCGCTGATTATAACAGTAACGGTAAAGAAAATGCAGTTATCATTAAGGAGTTGTCAGAAGAGAGCGGTCTTCCGATTCCTGAAGGTATAAAGGATCTTGAGCAGAAGCCTGTATTACATAATACTCGTATCAACAAGGAAGAGATGCCTCAGACGGTATATGATATTCTTGTTAAGTGATATATTGCTCGATATTTAACGGGTGTATAAGTGTGTAAGTCAAAGACGAGGTGTATGAGTTAAGTGCACCTCGTCTTTTTTGCGTTATTTCAGATTCAGGAGGCGGCAAGGACACCATAAAAAGAGGCACTGTACTCTGTAATGCAATGCCTCAGTGTTAAAAACAAAAATATTCAGTGATATTACCTCTCGGCGTCAAGATAGTCCGGAATTCCGCCACCGTCAATGTCAAGTTTATTTGCAGTCTCAACATCAACATAATACTTATAACCCATACCGTTCTCTTCATAAATATAATCTTTCGTTTGTCATAGGGGGGAGTAGCTGTCTTAAATCTTCAACGCTTTCCCAAGTATTATCCTCGAGATATGTAAACAATAGTATTTAAAGCGATAGTATCAAGGCAGCTCACCCCAACGCACTGCGGCGGCTCACCTCAACTCTGATTTGCGTTAGAAATGCGATTTTTTCGGCGATTCTAACGCAAGTGTTTTACCAACAGCTTTGAGACAACCCCTTTTTAAATTGTTAGCTACTATCCCTGATTCTCGATGTATTTTTGGATACAACCTTCGTTCAAAAAACTCAGTATGATTTAGTTTGGAACAGAGACTATTCTTTAACACAAAACTGCTAAACTTGTAAATAAACATGGCAAGTATTATCTTCACATACCGGTTTGGTCTTCGGTAGTTGACTATGATATAATCATGGTACAGTAAGGCATAACATACGAGCGACACAAAAAGTGAGGAGCACAAATGATAAACAAAAACATATCATCAGGGTTAATCTATTTTGTGATTCACTTAATAGTTGAGATTGCATGTTTTTTTATGTTGTCGAGAATGAATGACGATGTTATGTTCCTGTCTTTGGTTGCGCTGGCATATGACGGATTTGCATTTGTACCGCAGGCAATTATCGGTACTGTTAAGGATTTGTACCCGAGAATAAAAGTCGGTTTAATCGGTGCCGCTCTGCTTATGGCCGGTTTTGTCGGATATTTTGCTCTTGGTGAGACAAAGAATAAAGTGATTTTCTGGGCTATGCTTATTTTACTGTGCCTTGGCAATGCTGCTGTACATGTGGACGGAGCTGAGGTTACACTTCATTCAGGTAACGGTAAGATGGCAGGCAGCGCAATATTTGTCGGCGGCGGTTCGTTTGGTGTGTGCGCAGGAAAGCTTCTTGCGGACACAACGATTCATTTTGGTTATATAGCTACTCTTGCTTTGCTTTTGTTTCCTTTGATTTATTGGGCCGACAGCCTTGTGAGTGCGGAAGAATTGGGGAAGACCTGCACCGGTTATGATTTTGTCAACAAGGAGAAATCATTAAGATTTGTTGTAATTGCTGCTTTTCTCATAGTTGTGGTGAGATCATACATAGGATACGGAATTCCGACAGCATGGAAGAAAACAGTTTTGCAGACAATTCTGCTTTATGTTTTTATGGGAACAGGAAAGTGCCTTGGTGGAATCCTTATTGACAAAATAGGTATGTATAAGACTGCAATGCTCAGTATTATCGGAGCTTTGCCGTTCCTTATTTGCGGTAACAACATAATGGAAGTGTCGTTGATAGGAATTATGCTTTTCAGTATGACCATGGCGGTAACGTTGGGAATTCTTGTTTCGGTTTTGCCTGAATGTCCGGGAGGAGCCTTCGGAATCACTACGATAGGTCTTTTTGTCGGAACGATTCCTGTTTTCTTTTTCGCTTCGAAAAGCTTTATTATAAATTCTTTAATTATCGCGGTGTCGTCTTTGATGTGTGCTGTACTAGCAAATATAGTAGTAAAAAAGAGAAAGAATATTTAACGGAGGCGTAGGTTATGTTTATTTGCAAAATGATTTTAGATGCGAATATGGGTGCTGTCTTTCTTCCGATTTTCGGAATCGGCGCATTAATTTTGCTGGCTATTGTTGTGGTGATAATAGTAATCTCAATTAAATGTATATCGAAAGCAATTAAAAGGCGCAAAGAAGAGGAATTGTCTCAAAAGTGATTGGTGTACACAGAGGTAGCCTCATCCAAGGTGCGATTCTTGTCAGTCGGCGGTTCACGGCTACAGTGAAAGTAAACTTCTCCAAATCGGACCTGAAATTTATCCACCGGAGAAGGAAAATGCCCGTTTTGGAGAAATCGTAATCAAATAATGATTATGATTCATTGAAAATGTTCATTTCAGTTACTATTGTCGGATTATTCGTTCTGAGATATCGCTCGGGCGCAGTTGTAACCCAATGGTTTTGAGACAGCCACTGATAATCTTACTTTATCTCGTATATATAAATCGGACCGGAACTGTTACTTTGATCATCATATTGGAATACAACGGTTCCTAATGAGTTAAGAGTTGCCAGATTGTCAAATCCGCCGTACTTAACGCGTTCCATGTCGCCGTATACTACATACTTAACATTATATTCTTTAAGTATATGGGAGATGTCTTCTATATTTTCAGAGTAGTAAACAGTATCGATGTCATTATGACGTGGAGTGAGATATATTTTCCATACATCCTGCTCCGGGTCGCTTATAAGTGTGTCTGTCTCTTCGTCAACTATGCCGTGGAAACGCCAGAGCCATTCGTGTGTCTGCCATCCGCATACAGTAGGAAGGCCGGTGTATGCAGAGACAATACAGTTGTCAGAATAAGATGCTCCGTAGGCTTCCATAATTACAGGGCTTCCTTCGATGTTATTATTCATCCAATTTATTGCAGCCTGATACTCAGTCATATTATTATACTCAAAGCTTGAACAAGCCTGAGATGCATGTGTTTCCAGATATTTTGTTCCGTCCAGGGTGCTGTAGTTTTCCTTGGTAATCTCACCGCAACGTTGTCTTAAAGCTATTCCTGTATAATGTCCCGGGATGAGAAGGATAAGTATAATAAATACAATCGAGAATGGGAATGTAAGGCTGCTGAACTGGTGATTTTTATTTACAATCCAAAGCATTCTGATGACTGCATATGCAATAGCAATAGAAAGCATAATGAAAGCAGCAAAGGTGAATTTAAACATAGTGTTTGAACGCAGATAACCACCGGTATAAATATCGCGCACATAGAAGATTTCCGGTGCAATAAGCATGAGAATAGCCGTAAAGATTGTGCCGCACATAAAAATATCTACGATGTTACGCTCGCCGAAGAACTTCTGAATCGGATTGGTGAAACAGTTCTCGGTATTAACATTGACAATTCCGGAACCTGCAGATGCCGAACGCATTGCCTTCTGACCGGAACCGACCTGCAAACGATAATTTTTATAAACTATAACAAATATAACAAATGTAATTGCAATGATAAGATGTGTTCCCCAAAGTATGAAGAACTGATACGGAGAAGTACGATATTTTACCTTTCCGAGTGTATTTGAAATCATATCAAAATTGAAATTGAACGGAAGAGCTACTACATGTGCCAAGAAGAATACCGTACTCATGCCGAGAGTGGTAGACGTAAGCGCACAAGGAGCTATGCAGGTAATTAAGAAAACACATACAAGAATAAGAAGCTGTACGAAAACATGTACGAGTGCATGCTGTGAGGTCAATAAATAGCCTCCGAGAATGAGTCCCATAGACATAATGAAGCCTATCGTACCCGGAATGGTAGCAAAGTGTGTATGTTGCTTTGTGTTAATAATAAGCAGTGTCATAGCCGTGAAAATAAAGTAAATCAAGAAATCCCAATAGTTGCACATCTGCGCTATACCGAGAAGAACACCAACTATAAGCAGATAAGGCGTAATTGAGGATGAGAATACGGCCATAAACAGCTTCTTACTCAAACCGAAAGACATTATATTATAAGGATCATCTATAGCATCATCAATCATTGATGCATATAATTGCTTAGCCTTAACTATCATTACTATTGAGATTGCAATAATAAGGAGCACTACCATCATTGATACAACATGAGCATGTAAATCTCCTACAAGATAGGAATAGAAAGGAAACTCATGAATTGTATAATCGCCCGGATGAATTGTTTCACCTGACTCGGCAATTTTTTGCAAATCAGGATTATGTCCTATAAATCTGGTTGAGTTAGGGTAGAAGAAGGTGGAATAATCACCGACGGTAACACCGTTTTTCTCCAGGAATCTCAGTATAGTTTGTCCCATTGTGGATTCTGTATCATAGAAAAAGGAATGTGAATTTCCGAAAATAACAACCGTAAATCCGGCAAGTATACCGGTAACAAAACGGCTGAATTTATTATTATATGCACTGAATGATTCTGCTGCTTCGGTAAGCATACAACCGATTGTATATGCCATAACAAAAGGCACGGCTATTGATGATACCATCGAAAGGTTGTAAGCATAACCGGAAGGGATGAAGCTCATTTTTGTAAGAAGTGCATAGATAAACTGTCCGAAATAGTAGTAGTTTATGCTGTGACCGGAAAGCCACATATCATTGGCCGGGAGAACATTCGAGCGGAGCATTGACATAATGAATCCGTAATCCATGAATTTCTCTTCACCGTTTATTTTCGGGAGGAAACCTTTGTAGAAACAAAGAAGTGTAAATACCAATGAGAAAAGCAATTCCTCAAAAATAATCTGCTCAAGAACACCGTCAGATGTGATTTTATCAATAAAGTTATTGCGACAAGGTTTTATGAGATAAGCGGCGCATGCTATTCCCAGGAAAATAATCCAAATTCCTATTACGGAGAATGCAGGTATCTTAAGATAACTCAGTGTCCATACTATAAGTGACATCGAGAGAATGGCAATAGGCTTACTCAGAAGATAAGAACCGCCCTTGAAATCCTTGAAGATTGTAAATGTCAGAGGAAGGGCAGCTAAGCCGCATATGAACAGTAAAAACTGCCACAGCATAATGTATAATGTATCTGTTTTTCCGCATAAACCTATGCTGATAAGTCCTGTAAATAAGAATGGAAGCAAAATTAACAGCAACTTAAGATAATTAAAATTCTTCTTCTTAGTCATGAATACTACCTCAAATTATATTATTAAATAATGTCGCGAATTGCCTTGCGCATGGTATTGCTGACGTCATTTAAGCGTTCCTGACGAACGGTGGATACGATGTTGTTGGCAACAACCTCGCTTAATTTTACTGCATACTCCATACGGTTATCGAGCTTTTTGTCTATTGAAGCAGAGATAACTGCAGGTGAACACAGATACAGTCCGCCGATAGGGTTAACTATCTCAACCTGCGGAAACTCATCAGCAGCAGCAAATTTGCATTTGGTAAGGCGCCAACTCTTAATATCACTTTTCTTAATTGAAGGATACAACTTCTGAAAAGCATTTACATAAAGTTTCTTTATTGTCTCGTCATCTTCTGTCCACAGAGGACCGTCAGAATCAACATCACCGACAAGATATACGAGATGTCCGCCGTACTTACGCTCCCCGAAGCAGGTAGAGTGGTTGACAATATGCGTAAACGGAATGTTGGAATCTTCCAAATAACGAAAATACAGTTCAGACGGATTCTTTTTAAGAAGAAGCATTAAACTGAACTTGGAGCTGTATCTCATACTCTTAAGTGACTTCTTATATTCTTTCGGAAGCGGAATGGAAGGGCTGTTTGTGAGCACCTGATTACACGGACCGGTAAAGACAACGAAGTCACAGTGAATTTTGTATTTTGTATTATTATTAAGAAGACATTTTACGCAGAAACGCTTTGATTTCTCATCATTTCCGGATGCCTGATAATTATATACAATCTCAGTGGCTACGGTGGAGTAATAGAATACGCCGCCGTTATCCGTAATATCCTGAGAAAGAGCGTTTGTTAAATCGTTAAATCCGCCGTCAAAGTAGCCGATTTTACGATTTGAAGCACGTCCCTGCCAAAGAGAATCGTGCCAGGTAATCTTATCTTTTATACCTACCTCTTTACATAGCTGGAGCAGGGAACGATCGGTTTTACGAAGATGATGCGGCAGAAGCTCAACATATTCGTCACCGATCTTAGCAGAGCGAACCAAGCCGCCGAGAGTATTAAGCTGCTCAATAATGTGCACCTTAAAACCAAGCTTTGCCAGATTACGGCTGCAACACAAACCGGATAAACCGGAACCGATTATACAGATATCTCTTATATCATTTGTAAGTATAGAGGCCATTTGTTCAGGCATAACTTGCTCCTAACTGTAAAAGCGATGTAATATACAGTTTAATACCAATTGATGTGTAATTACAAGGTGATTTTTTTAGCTTCAAGATAAAATCTTTTCTCAAAAGCCTCACCCATTGAGAAAGTCTTACGTGGGAATACGCCGTCCTTCTCAATAGTGGCAAAAAATGCGTTTTTACTGATGTCTGGGAGGAGAATACCTGTATTTTTATCATCGGAAAGCTTCATTACCGAGTCCTCACCATGAATATAGTCTACAGAAATATTGCTGTTCTCCTTAATCATTGAATCTATCAAAATCTGCACCGAACCTACAGCGAGTGAATGCGGAGCATTATTAAGAGCTACTGCGATTTTGCTGTTGCCGTCAGTGATAATAAAATTCTCTTCACCCTCAGCGCTGTCAAAGGAAATATTCTCTTTTCCGAAAAGCTTAGTTGCCTCATCCTTAAAACTGTCAAGGCTGACACCGAATACAACTCTGTGAATCGGCTCAAAGTCAAGACCTTTATCGTGGATATTAACAACCTCTGCGAGTGCAAAACGTGCCGGATGAGTATTTTTCTCTTCCTCAGATGTGAGTGTTGCCTTGATATTCTCCCAATGTGCTTTAGCGGAAGCAAGCGAGTGATTTCCGTCGCCTACGGCAAACAGCATTCCATCTGCTGACTTATCAAGAACTTTATTAAAGCCTTCGATAATACCTTCAAAGATGCTGCTGTCATCACCTATGAAATATCCCTTAACGCTTCCCGAATTACCGTGAAGCTTTGTATCGTAACAAGGAACAGCTCCGGATTTGATACTCTCATCCCATGCTTTCTCGATAACAAGTCCTTCAGGGTCATCTATGAGGAGCATAATATGCGGAAGCTCAACAGGGCTGTTTGCTCTGATTTTTACACGCGGCGGAATTCTTGAGATAACAGTACCTTCGGTGGCTCTGATTCTCTCTTTGTTTCCTACCTCATAGCTGTATTGTTCAAGATCTACTGCGACCATCAGCCCTTTACGTGAAGGGTGAAGGGAAGTAGCTCTGTCAAGAACTATAAAACCATTATCAAGTACATTCCATATTCCGGAATTCATATAATCAGCGATATTCTTCTTAATTGAAGCAAGTCTTGATTCATGCTGCTCTTCATTCTCTATTCCGAGATAAACCTCAGGAAGAGTGATATTAAGAGTAGAAGGATTGTTTCCGACTTCGTTTTTTACTTCATTCCAATATTCCGGTTCTGAAGTATATTGGTCACAGGCGATTACTGCCCATTTTGACAAATCAACGTCCTTATTAGGAAGCATAATATTTGGTGCTGCTACAGCGATATTGTTATAAATTTTCATAAAAAACTCCTTAAACCATATGTTTTAAAGTCAACCTTATAATTGTATCACGGCAGACAGGAAAAGTAACGCGGTTTATTGCTAAAAACTGACTCTGTAAGCCCTCCGGTGATTGTACAGGACAACAGAAATGTGAGTGTATTGAAATGTTTATCCGCCAGTGAACAAAAAATGCCCGTTTCAGTGAATCCGCGCAACAAAAATCCTTTTTTTTGTAACTCGGCGCGTTCGACCGCCCGCGACGCGTCTGTCGGACAGAAACTCGCCGCCGGCCGCTTCTTTGTATTCGGCAGAATCTCACCAAAAACGGCCATTTTTCTCACCAAAAGGTGAGATTTTTCCTTGATTTTGGTGAGATTTTAGCTTGCGGCTCCGGTCGCCGCCGGGTGTTCGGCAGAATCTCACCAAAAACAGCCGATTTTCTCACCCAAGGGTGAGATTTTTCCTTGATTTTGGTGAGATTTAGTTTGCAGTAGATGCTCGAACCGGGCGCGTCAGGTCTGACAACAGAATCTCACTAAAAACGGCCATTTTTCTCACCAAAAGGTGAGATTTTTCCTTGATTTTGGTGAGATTTAGTTTGCGGCTCCGGTCGCTGCCGGGTGTTCGGCAGAATCTCACCAAAAACGGCTGTTTTTCTCACCAAAAGGTGAGATTTTTCCTCGATTTTAGTGAGATTTAGTTTGCGGCTCCGGTCGCCGCCGAGTGGGTCGCCGCCGGGGGTGGGCCGCCGCCGCAAAATGTCCGGCAGAATCTCACCCCGCGCCCTGCAAAAAACAAAAGCCACTGAAATTTTCTGTCTCCGCATCTGACTTAGTAACGGAAACTGTTCTTTTCAGTGGCTTTAAGCTTCTTATTGATTTTTCTCTATCAAATTGTACTCTTGCCCGTACGCTCACACATCGCACATTGCTAGGGGGTGACGTTCAATCGTTCAATCGGTCAATCGGTCAATCGGTCAATCGGCCTACCGGTCATTGTAAATTAATTACAATTCCTGTCTGCAATCTACGCCTCTGGTTGCACACCAGTCTGATAACATTGAGGTAAATGCAGGAGAATTTGCATTGGTTTCCTTGTAGGACTTATTCAGACCGAGGCAGTACTCGGTTGTGCCTTCCTCGGTTTTAATCTTTAACCAGTAGGAATGCCATGTTGCTGTAGAATAGTTAATAGGAGTGAACTGAATAAGCTTAATCTCGTTTACGTTGAAAGAGTTGCTGTCAATTACAATACGGTCACCCTTAAGCGTAATTTTCTCAGGGAAAACTTTGCTTACCTTTTTGTTACTTGAAGAAGCCAACTTGAAAAATATAATTGCCAATATAGCAGAAATAGCCAAACCGACAGCACCTATAACCATCTCGTCTCTCATAGTTACAAGGCTCATGCAAGCACTGCTTAAGAAAAAAACACCTATAACGATAAATGCAATCTTCTTGCCTTTACTGATAGCCGGACACAAATTCTGCTTATCGCAGTCAAACACTTTATCGTCGTAAGCATCTGCTGATAAATCCATTGTGCTTCTTGCTTCGGAACCTTTGGCGAGAAAGCCGCCGTAAGCTCTGATCTCGGCGATGCTTTGAACAGCCATGGAGAATTCGTCCTCTTCAAAAGGCCATAACAATTCTTCGGTTTTTCCTTTACTGTTAACTACCTTGAAAAATCTGGAAGTTCCGGTATAAACACCGTTGTAATAGTTTTTAATAGCCTTTGAACCTTCGAAAGAATCAATAGGGAATTCCTTCTTAAGTTCGTTCTTTTTGTAAATCTTAATGCCGTCTTTGCCGATAACCCATTTCTCGGTACCGACACTACTTGCTGCTTTCAGACCTGTAATAATTCCGAGAACAACTGCTGCAGCAGCAGCGGCAATAAAGAATATTATAGGATTGCCCTCCGTAAGGTCTGCCAATAAATCGTTATCATAGAAATATATTCCCATTGAGATAAGTATAAATATACCGACAAATAGGAAGGTGTATAAAAAACAATGACCTATTTTTGTACCGATTTTGGCAGGTTTTCCTACGTATTCATGTGCTGCCTGATTCTCTGATAAAGTTACTTTACTCTCTTCGCTCATAATCTTTTCCCCCTTCAGCGAAAAATGACTGTAAGATTATATCATTTTGCCGATAAAAAGGTTCTTCTAAGAATTTGTGGGAATAAGTAATTGAAAAAGGAGCATATATATCCTAAGGTTTAGTTGCAAAAATAAAAACTCAAAAGGATATAGAATATGCTCCTAGACTTCAATAATACACAGATAAAGATTACT
>JAZLGO010000090.1:0-3754 GCA_045616305.1 Saccharofermentans sp.
GCAATTTCACGGGAATTTTGTAATATAAATTGTCGAATTCCCGTGATGCGGACACGAAATACAGAAAACATTGCAATTTCACGGGAATTCTTGGCTTTGAGACGACGAATTCCCGAGATTGAGTCACGTTTATTGATAAAGTGTGTGATTTTACGGGAATATTCAATTCTACGGGAAATTTATAAATTGGAGATATTATGCCAATTCCACAAGATGCAGTTACTGATTTATAAAAAAATAATAAATTAGTGTGGAATTTACCATGACTAAAATCGAGTTTTACCGTGAATCCAAGCTCTGCCATCAGACACCTGGATTCAGTGACTCAGATCAACGCTGGCTCAACCACAGCCCAGCCCCGCCGCCGCAGAACACTCACCGGGACGTCGCTGGCTCACCACGGCCGCCGGCCCACCAGCCGCTCACCACAACTCACCAGCCGCCGCTCACCACACCTCAGCCGCCCCTTGATTTGACGTTATAGACATATACACATAAGTGTGATATTTTATAATTGATATTGGGCGATTTGCTTGATCCACGCTTGTTAGGGAAAATCCTGACAGGCGTTTTTTATTTGGAGGTATCATCTTATGAAATATTACAGAGTGCATACGGAGGATATTGCTTATTTGACGCAGCAGCCGAGAGGAATTTTTACAGCGATAGGAAAGTTGGTTGATGCGAAAATTCTGTCTGAAGACGAGGAAAAAGAGTATTGGAGGAACCGAGAGTATTTCGAGAGGGAATTACCTGTTCCGCCGTTTTACGATAACGGAAATCCTCAACGCGCCATCACATGGTTCAAGGATACTGATGAAGGAAACAGAATATATCAGGAGATGGGATTTTACCGAAGCATGGCCACCAAATACGGTTTGAAGCTGCTCAAGACTGAATGTGAAGAAATTCCGGGAGACATAATTTATGAGGATGATTTTCAGATTGCAGTAGTAAATCAGAAAGCTGATTTGAGGACAGAAGTTACATCTGTGTGTTAGGAGCTTTAATTATTCCCCTTTTCGAAAAGGGGCAGTATAAGTGATACGATAGAAATGGCAAACATAATTACATGCATAAGAATTGTGTGTGGAGCGGCGCTGCTTTTTTGCACACCGTTCTCACCGTGGTTTTACCTGATATATATTGTCGGCGGGCTCAGCGATGTTCTCAACGGCATCGTTGCAAGAAGGTTGAAAAACGAATCAAAGTTTGGTGCCAGGCTTGATACTGTTGCTGCAGTATGGGGATTATGACTTGCATTACTGCAACAGCTGCCTCCATACAGGAAATGAGATATGTTCGCAGCGGGAAAGAGGTTGTAGAACAGTGCAGGTATGAGAAATACAAAAGCTGATATATTTATGACAGTTAAAACAGCTTTCCTTGAATGAGTAATAGGAATCGCTTCTTGCCTCCACAATAATAGCGTATGTTGTAGTAATTCTGTGAGAATCTTCAGTAGAAAATGTTACAAGTGTTGTGTATGAACTTATACGCAAACTTTATTTTTTTGCAATAGAAAAGATAACAAGCGAATACTGAAACCGACAATTAACTTTTTGTTTCAGCATATGTTAAAATACAGAAGGTTTTACTTAGTTTTATAGCTTGTTTATCAGCGCGTTTATGAGGTCGTGAATTTGGTAGCGGATTATTTTATCGAGAAAAATGAATATGATTCTTATGCTATAGATGAGTTGGGTGTTTTTATCCCGATAGTGGCAGAACGTAGGGAGTTGTCACATGATTACAATTACCCGTGTTATGAGGTAATTATTGATTTCTCAAGCATGGAAGACGGCTCGCATCAATATGAAGCATGGATTACTTCTCCTGATGTTATTCATCAGCCGAGAGTTTATCGTCACTGCTATATTATGCTTATTGAACGTGAGTATTTCGAGAAAAGATTTTTGATGTATAAGGAAAGTATCCCTGTTTATAAGGAGAAAGAATTTGATTTCTGCTCGGATATATTAAAAGCTTTGAATATGTTTGTGTTTGAAGTAAGCAAGGATATGATGAATTCAAATATTACGTTGTCTTCTCAAGCAGAAATTATCACACATTGGACGATTCGTTCTCTCATGGGTGAGACTCTCGATATGCGTTCGGTCTCATCCGATTATTCAATTGCTCGTGCGCAACATTATATTGAGCAGCATTATGCCGAGAATATTACTCTTAAAACACTGGCTGCGATAGGGCACATGTCTGTTACATCATTCAATCGTAATTTCAAGAAAGAGATAGGCATTACACCGATAGAGTACCTTATTGAAGTAAGAATAAATGCTTCAAAGCTGCTTCTCAAACGCAGAGAATTATCTGTTACGGAGGTGGCTTTGCGCAGCGGCTTTGGGAGTGCTTCGCATTTCTCTTCATGCTTTGCCGAACGTGTCGGAGCGACTCCTCAGGAATACAGAAAACGCTTCATTAATGGTTAGATTTTGTAAAATCGTGGTTATAAATTGATATTTATATATTTTCAGTCATTGTACAATTCTTTTCGAAAATACAATTCAAAAAAGAATCGGAGGTACAATTATGACGAAAGACGAAATGTATGAATTAATGAATTCAAATTTGGGTTTCTATCTTGCTACAGCTGAAGGCGATCAGCCGCGTGTAAGAGGAATGATGCTTTTCAGAGCAGATGATCGCGGAATAGTATTCCATACAGCTTCCACAAAGGATGTGTTCAAACAGATTATGAATAATCCTAAGGCTGAACTTTGCTTTAACGGTAACGGCGTTCAGATTCGTGTTACGGGTAAGCTTGAGGTTGTGGATGACCCGGCATTAAGGGAGGAGATTTTCAACCACCCGACGCGTAAGTTCCTTCAGGCATGGAAAGCTAACGGAATCGATAATTTGCTTCAGATTCTTGTCATGAAGAATTGTGAGGCAGTAACATGGACAATGGAGACCAACTTCGCGCCGAAAGAGAAGGTTATGCTTTGCGAAGGCGCATGATGATGGAACTGTAATGGGAATCCCCCACCCCATGCTGAGAATTCTCGTGACAAGTGTTTGGAATTAAGAATAATTCGCACTTTCACAGGAATTATTGGTTTGGGACGTCAAATTCTGAGCTGGGTTGATATTTTTTTGCTTCGCAGGTAGCGGATCTAGCTGCCGCATAATAAGTTCGGCCGACAGAATCTCACCAAAAACGACCATTTTTTTCACCCAAGGGTGAGATTTTTCCCCGATTTTGGTGAGATTTGCTTCGCGGAGGCGTAATTGAGCTGCCGCGTAAGTTCGTCCGACAGAATCTCACCAAAAACAGCCTTTTTTCTCACCCAAGGGTGAGATTTTTTCCCGATTTCAGTGAGATTTGCTTCGCGGGACTCGGCGCGTGTAAGCGTGTGTGTTCACCCGACAGAATCTCACCACCCAGTCCAGCCAATCACCTAACACCCCATCCCCACCCCAAAAACATCCCAAACAATAAAACAGGTGATTGGAAATAGTCCAATCACCTTTTTGTCGTCCGAAAACCACGCGATAGTCGCGTGGTTCCGTAGAGCTTTAGCGATGTAAAAGAAAATAAAAACTCCTAGTGTGTAAAATAAAAGCGTGACCTGCCAGTTACGCAAATAAAACACACTAGTGTAAGTGTTTTTAAATAACTCGACTATATATTCCGCCTGTGGTACAATCTTCTTATAGACGTAAGGAGGTCATATTCATGGGCAGAAAAATAGCAACAATAACACTTTCTTCAGAAGATAGAAGCTATCTTGAA
>JAZLGO010000091.1:0-17247 GCA_045616305.1 Saccharofermentans sp.
GGAATTCTTATAGCTTAGATTTAGCCGGAACGAAGTCGCACAGATTCAGCTCTTTCGTTCCGCTACGCTCCACTCAAGAGCTGAATCTGAAACAAACTAATTTTACTTAAAGGAATTTACACACAACTTTGGACTTGACTCCTCCCTCGCTCGAAAAACCATAATTTCCGTGAAAAAACGTAATTTTTATGGATATTTCAAAGCGTGACAGCAAATGACTTATACTTCCAGAACAAGGAATTTACATCAACCTTCAGAAGTCGCGAAAATAACCATAAAAAACAGCGTTTTCGAGGATTTTTATGGTTTTTCGGCCCGGCGACTGATAAAAAGCGGAAGATTCATCCATAAAAATGGCCACAAATCCAAGAAATTATGGTTCTTTATCCTTGTCCCGCGGTTTATGCGGTTTATAAGGTATTGAAATTCAACAGGGCGCTGTCAACTCCGGCAACGCAGTTACGGCGGATTCGGCGGATTCGGCGGATTCAGCAGATTCAGCAGAATCGGTAAATTCCGCAAACGTAAAAAGACTGCCTCTCGGTGAATAAATCACTTTGAGACAGCCTTTGCATAAATCAAATTATTATCTGTTGCCAAAGAAGAATCAGATATCTTTTTTCTTCTTATTAATGCCCAATGCACCAAAGAATACGGACGCACCAATCATCATAATCGCCAACAACTTAGTTCCGTTTTCGGTTTCTCCGGTTGCCGGAGCCGGTGAATTCGGAGCAGATGTCGGTGTCGGTTTATCAGGATCAGGTGTCGGTGTCGGTTTATCCGGATCAGGTGTCGGTGTCGGCGGGTTAGGTGTAGGTGTCGGTGTCGGATCTGAACCCGGCTGAGGGTCAAGCTTAATCTCAAAATCTACCGTTACGGAACCGTCAGCGAAATTTACCTTCAACTTATGTATGCCTTCGGTAAGTGTCTCAAGATAGGACGCCTTAATTTTAAGGATAAGTGAACCGGAAGCTGCATCGAAGTTATCAGAACTTACAGGCTTTCCGTCAATCAAAATGCCCTCGAAAAGGCTATACGTCAAGCTGTCATCTTCAGCTCTGTGGAATACAAACTGCAAGTAGTCGGAGCTGCCCTTCACCCATGTTGCCGGATCGCGGTTGTCAGGCGTATAAACCATTTCAGGCTTCCACTTAGCATACAAGACTTTGTGATTTGTGATTGCGGTCGTGAAATCAAACTCTGCGGTGAACTCGGCATCAACATACCATCCTTCGAAAATCCAACCGCTCTCGGTAGGTGCGGACGGCTCAAGCGCTGTGCTGCCGTCTTTTACGCTCTGCGAATCGATGGCACTTCCGTGTCCGTTCATATTGAACGAAACTGTGTACATATTTGGATTGTCTTCCGCGAAAACAGCCGTTACGGTAACGTCCTTCTCAGGCATCGTGAACGTACCGGAAGAAGCATCTACGTCAGAAGACTTCCATTCAACAAAGTGATATCCTACGCCGGCCGTTGCTGTAAGTGTAATGGTTTCACCCTTGTCGGCACTGAGCGGATTTGAAGCAGCCGTACAGAAATAGTTACCGCCTTCCGTATTAACAGTAATTGTATATGTAGAAAGAGAATACTTCTTTCCTGCGGACAGGTCACTTTCTGTAGTTGTGAGATCTTCGGCTGATGAAATATATGCGGAGACGCAGAAAGTATAGGTGCCTTCGCCGTTCTCGGATACCAATGTAGAGAAATCGTACGAAGTAACATCTTCTAAAAAACCAGGCTTAGCAGCGCCATATTCATCGTTAATTCGTACGCCGTCTTTGTAGAGAACTACGAAATATGCATCGACACCGGTATAAGCATCCCATAACCCTGTGAACGAATCAGAATCCCATGTAATGCCTGTAACATTAGGAATAACATCATATGTCTTAGCTTCAGACATTCCGCTTATTGTATCGTTAAGATCATCATCCCTGTCAACGTAAGCTGCGACTGTAAACTTATAGTCACCGTCACCGTTTGCTTCAATCAGGTCGGTAAAGTCATAAGAAGTTGCATTCTCTACACGACCCGGCAAAGCGGTACGCGTAGACGGATCTTTTACCATCGAGCCGTTCTTGTAAAGCACAACATCATAATACACGGCATTCGTATATTCATCCCACGAACCTACAAAAGAATCCGTGCCCCAATCTAATCCGCTTACAGCCGGAAAAGGCTTGAAAACGGCCTCAACAGTTACATTCTTTGCCGGCATTGTAAATGAACCGGAAGAAACATTAACATCAGAAGACTTCCACTCGACAAAACGGTATCCGCGGCTGGCCTCCGCAAAAAGCGTAATGTTCGCCCCTTCGGAAGCACATGTAACTTCGGAGCCGCTTACTTTCGCGGCGACACGTCCCATGGTGCAATCTTCTGTAGTCACATTAATCTCATATGTAGGGATAGAGTAGGCCTTGCTGGTAGACTCACTCTGGGTAGTTGTAAAGTCTTCTGTCTCGTTAACCAAGGCTCCGACCGTAAATGTATAGACTCCCGTTCCGTTGGCCTTAATTAAATCGGTAAAATCGTAAGAAGTAACATCTGCCTGACATATACCCGGCAAACCTGAACGGTTGGCATCATTGATTCGTATATCATTCTTATATAGGCAAACAAAGTAATTCTGCGCTCCTTCATATTTATTCCAGTGACCGACAAACGTATCTGTCTCCCAGGCTAATCCGGAAACCGGTGGCAACGGTGGCTCATCTGCTGATACAGGTACTATCAAAAGTGAGATACACATCATCACGCTCAAAAGTGTTGCCAATATCTTCTTTCTCATATAGATCCTCCTAAAACTCTCTTTGGCTCTTCGGGCATGAAAGTAGATATCACGTCCTCCTGAAATTCCAAAAGTCATTGTAACATACCATTGTACGAAAGGGTTATATCCATATCAGATAAAAACAGAAACAACATAGATAAAGATTTAAACATTTTCAAGGCATTGTTGCGGTTTCTTGCTTACAAAACACTGATTACTATTCCTGCAATTACGACCGCAGCGCACACAAGCCTGTAGGTCGTATCTTTTTCTTTAAAAACCAAACGTCCTCCGATAATAGTAATTACGCACCCGCTCTGTTTAATTAATGTCATTATCGTCACACGGCTGTCAGGATTGGCATTAGCAACAAACAAAGCTTTGTCGCCGATTACAAAAATCAAGGCCATCAACCAAATCCAACCATTCTTTAAAACCGTTTTACTCATCGGAGTACGGGTTACCAACATATATATTACATAGTAAATTACCAGAAAGAGCATATACCAGAACTGAAGCTGTGAAGAATTAATATCCTTCATTAAGATTTTATCCATAAGTCCCGATACTGCATTTAAAAGGCATGATACAAAAGCACAAAATACATAGAGCTTGTATTTTCCGTCAGACTGAATCTGCGTTTTGGAATCGGTCGGAGATTGGGAATTCCCCTTTTCGAGAAGGGAATACAAAAATGCAGGCTTAAACTTAAGAAGTAAAAGGCCGCAGCATACCAAAAGCATACCCATAATCTGATTAAAACTTAAAGTCTCATGAATTACAGTTACTGCAAGAAATGTAGCGAACAAAACCCTGGACAAATCAAGTATTCCGTAAAGACTTACAGGAAGATGCTTCAATGAACGAAAAGAACACATCCATGCGATGAAAATAACCAAAGATTTAAGCGCAACATATATATAAAATCTGCCGGGCATTCCCATTGCGTCTTTTGCTTCAGGTATAACCATAACAAAAGATAAAATTGTATATGCAACCAAAACCTCCATTACAGAGTTTTTAGTCATGGCTTTTTTCTTTGCTATCTCTCTCAGTCCTTTAAAAAGGCCGTACAGTAAAACCAGTAAAATCCAGATCATCGGTTTCTCCTTTTTTCAACGAGAAATATAATAATACAATTTCGAAAAAAAGATACTATGAAATTACAAGTTTTCGGTAATTCTTTGTCTTCACTGATTAACTTCACAAAAATGTATTTACATCTTCTGCTTGTGTAAAGCCATTATCACAAGCTTTTATCGTCACAGCAACAAGTCTGTTTATAAAATCACAGATTTCTCTTGCTATATTTTCAGTATCAACTTTGTGCTTGCTGTTCTCGCCCAGCAATAGCAAGTTCTTCCCAAACATATAACCACTCTGAATATAATTTCCTATATCCCTCTCAAATTTGTGCAAATAATTAATATCATCAAAAAAAGCCCAGAACTTCAACGGGAAAGCAACGATTTACTAATGGGATGCAGATGAAAAAATCAGACAGTTTCTCATTATTATTGATATAGATTTTAGCTGTTATATTTTAGTCTTCCGGTCTGGCATTCCAATTGTTGATAGAACGCGGTATAAGATTTGAATAATCATATGTCTTATACTGCATTATTTTCTCTGGAAGAATAGTAGGAATAGGCTGATTGGTTTTCTTGTACCACAAATCAGTATATTCTTTGAGTTTGTTCTCAACTGAATGATAGTATAGGTACTTATCATAAAGTTCTTTTCCTTTAGGGGTAGTGCATCTTAATTCACAAATTCTTTTATCGGTAACCTTATCAAGTTCACGAACTGTAAAGAATGAATCTGCACCGGTATTATGTTTTATCAATCTGATTTTAGGAGCCTCACTAAGCAACATTCTGCAATCATTGATAACAAGCGAAATATACTGTAAAGAAAAAAATGTCTGTAATCCATAATTACCTTCAAATACCTTTTTTCTTTTATGATATAACTTGTTCTAATCAAAAAAATACTACTAAAATCCGACAAAGAAAAAGTGAAGACTTCATCGTAAGGTAATCTGACAAATTCATAATGACAACATGGCATAACAAATGGACAATGTCGCCAAAACACACCTAAAAAATCGCTGTCAGCGACAAAAATCACCTGTTTTGGAGACGTGGCGGCCAAGTAAAGAGTCAAGTCCATATTTGTGTGTAAATTCAAAACCTGCATAATTCGTTTTTTCACTTTTACCGCGACTAAAATCGGGTTTTACCGTGAATCTGTGCCATCAACTACCAGGATTCACGGTAAACGGCTGTTTTTTCACTTTTACCGCGACTAAAATCGGGTTTTACCGTGAATCTGTGCCACCAACTACCAGGATTCACGGTAAACGGCCATTTTTTCACTCTTACCGCGACTAAAATCGGGTTTTACCGTGAATCTGTGCCATCAACCACCAGGATTCACGGTAAACAGCCAAGTAAAGGCATGACGTCGCCAAAACATTAATCATTATTTCCCAACCTCTTAATAACCGCAGCTCTCCAAGAGTCTGTCGATTATCTCAGCATTCTTCACAGAGAATTCAGGAGTAACGCGTTGAATCTCACCTTCCAATACAGAACGACCAAGTTGTGCCGTCTCGAGAGAATAGTTCTGCTTAACGGTTACAGTCTTTACAGTCTCACTTCCATTCTTAATGAGTCTGTACGACAGTTCGCCTGCTTGATTATACTCAACCTCGGAGCGGATATCGCCTTTTGTTCCGTGTATATAAAGTCTGTCATACCTTGCGTTGTTTTCAACACCAAGCACACAACCGACATTAAACGAGGCTCTTACTCCGTTCTTAAATTTGAGAATTCCTGCTGCCAGCGAATCTATTCCTTCATCTTCCGTAAGCTCAGCAGAAGCTTTGGCATATTCTACTTCAGTATCGCCTCCGTACGCCTCGACAAGAGTCAGTACCATGGTTGTACAATAACAACCGAGATCGTAAATCATTCCTCCGCCGAGATTCTTATGAAGTCTGAAATCTTCCTTGTAACCTTGTGTAAGGAAAGCTGTATCAATATATACCAAATCGCCTATATTCCCACTTGTTATTTCTTCCTTCAGCGCATCGATATACGGAGTCTGAAGATAGGCATATGCTTCCATTAAAATTCGATTATTTTCTTTTGCAACCCTGTACATTTCTCTTGCATCCTCTGCATTGAGAGCCAACGGCTTCTCACAAAGAACATGCTTTCCTGCCTTGAGCGCTTTGATTACCCATTCCTTATGAAGGTTATTCGGAAGCGGAATGTATACTGCCTGCACCTCAGGATCTTCAATAAGACTATCATAGCCGACATATGATTTGATAAATCCGTATTTATTCTTATACATCTCCACTTTATCAGCATTTCTTCCTGCTATAGCATAAAGCTCGCAATTCTCAGTCTCAAGCATACCCGGAATAGTACAATTTGCAGCAATATTGGCTGTACCCATTACGCCCCACTTAATCTTATTCATATTCCTAACCTCCGATACCGTACATATATTTTAATAATAACATCCAAAACAAATACTTTATCCCATATATCGGTTTACATATAGTAGATTCTTTTGTAATATTTACTTACTTAATGTTTTATGAAGGCGATAGCTATGGAAAAGTTGCTTTCGACAATGGAATTTCTCAAGTTAGAAGAAAACTAAAAATTACAAAGCAAACTTCGTTCCGGATTATGATGATTTATCTGGTTCGGACACTGACGATACAGATTTGTAAAATCTGCATTTGATATAAATCTTCACACTCCTCATCTCGGTTCCATCCGTCTCCGCCTGAGTGACAGGTATTGAGCGGATTTTCCTGAGAGAAAACCACCTACCCGCCCGGCTTAAGTATGGAATAAATACTTTTCGGCAATCCTTCAAAGAATACCTCGTTATCGTAAATATTCTGTTTAGCCATATCATTTTTCCTTCAACAATTCATAATCCACAATTGTCATTTTATCATTTATCACTGTCTCATTACCTGTGCGAACAAAACCGCATTTCTCATACAAATGGCAGTTTGCCGGTTCCTGCAGAATAGTATCAAGATGCCAATGCGAAGCCTCAGGATAAAGCTTAAACACCTCCTGAATCGCAGCATATCCGAATCCCATATTCTGATATTCAGGAAGAATAAAGAACGGACCGATATTCATTACGTCATCAGCGCCTTTAGTTCCGACGTTTACAGCTCCGACCTTTATACCGTAATTCACCACGAAGTAATATTTTCGAGAAGGAATCAAAAAGCGGCCTTTCACATATTCAAATGATTCAACGGCAGGCGATATATCATCATGATACTTCTCATAAAGCGGCATAAATGCACGAATCTGCATTCTATACAAAAGTTCAAGTTCCTCTTCAGTTACTTCTTCTAATATTACTTCCTTCAAATAAATCACCTCACTTAGTATTTATAACTATCAGCGGAATAAGCATCTCGTCCTCCGTTACGCTTCCGTGCATCGATGTCCATTCCTCATCAGTAAAGAAAATAGACAAATCATCCGTGGCAATCGCCAGATAATTTCCCAGCATTCCTCTGAAGCACTCGTGTTCCCTGCCGGTACCGAAGAGTTTTCTCTCCAAAGCCTCTTCCATCGTAATGAGCATGAACTTATCGCCGAATTCTTTATTAAATTCCTTCTCGAAAATTTGCTTCTTATCTTCTTTGACAAACAAATTCAGAACACGCGGTTCCAATGCAGGCAAACGAATAAGGCAATCACAAATGGAAGGATAATCCTGAAGCTTAACCCATTTATTATCAATATGACCGTGATCGGCCGTAACGATTATCAGCGTATCTTCAAGTTCTTCTGCCAGCTCAGAAACCTTCTGTTCCAACTCAATTATTGTCTCGTGAACATTCTCGGCATTGGTTCCGTACCTGTGCATAAGTCCGTCAGGTTCTGACCAATATGCGTAAATATACTTTCTTTCAGGCTCTTTACAAAGCTCATTAACTCTGCCGCAAATACTGTCAAAATCACTGTAAAACGGCGGAAGAAAAGGTGCTACTACATAAGCCTTTCCGCCGGCTTTATTAATTTTCTCGGCAGCATTCTCATAAGGGGTATATTTCCAGGCAACCTTATAGTCAGCAGCAGGTTCACTTGTTCCCTGAATTGTATTGAGAAATACAACTACATTTTTATCTATTTGCGGATAATAGGATTCCCATCCGAGCCAACTGTGTTCACACGGCTGAAGTCCGGACAATGCAGAGGTAGTAGCCGCTACCGTAGTTGACAGAAAGGTTGAATTATAGATCCCTTCCAAATTAGAACGAAAAAGACCGTTTTCCTTTAAATGCTTCTCTATTATTATCTTACCCATTCCGTCAAGCAGAATGAAAACAACATTCTTGTACTCTTTATCAAGACGATTATCCAACATCGGCAAAGTTTTACCGACAGGGTCGCAACCCCAGTACTTTAAAATCGAATTCGTAGCATTTGCAATACAATTATCGTAATCCGGCCAAATCAAATTCATACTCATAAAAATTCTCCTTCTGCATTTATCTGATAACAAAAAAGGTCCGCTTACCGTGAAAGATAAGTGGACCTCATGTTAATCTTATTAATCAAAAAACTCAGCTTATTCTTCTTGGTAATCCCGAATTATTCGTGTAACAATCACAATACATGCGTGTATCATGTACTCTGGTAGTAAACTTATAATCGACGCGATTACGAATCATGTTCACAAAACTAAGCTCCTTTTATTTTTTTGTAATCATACTCTTAATATTTATTTATGTCAACACGGAAGTACATCAATGACAACATATTCTGAGATACATCCGGATTTGAATATAAATTCCCAATCAGCTATACCTGAGGTAACGATAAAATTTGTGTTATTGCGTTGCTCTATACCATAGGCAGAATCATTAACTCCCATCATAAGAGCTATATAGTTCATCGGAAACATCTGACCGCCGTGTGTATGCCCTGACAAAACAAGATCGGCAGCAGTAGAAGCTTCGTTGTCATAATCAGTCGGCTGATGATCGAGAACAATTATATATTTCGAAGAATCAAGCGGTTCAATCAATTTGTCTATATCTTCACGACCGTCCTCTCTGGTTGCGGCAGACTTATCCTTACGTCCGACAACATAAAAACGATCATCTATCAGCACACTGTCATCCTGTAAAACAACAACTCCGTTCTTCTCCAGTTCATCAGTAAACTCATCGGCAGTATAACCTCGGTGATTATCATCTGAATATCCTTTATCATGATTTCCGAAGCAAAAATACACGCCATATTCGGTTTCCAGTTCAGACAAAGCCGCGCAACCGTCAACCATGTCCTCACGGGTAGAATTATCATCTATAAAATCACCTGTTATTACAACAACATCAGGATTAAGCTTGTTAATCTCCCGAACGTAATTCTCCAACTCTTTTCCGTCAAAAACCGTACCGAGATGCGAATCTGCGAACTGAACGATACGTAACGAGCCTATATTCTTGTCGGTCCTTACTGAATAATCGGTCTCAACGACATTTACGCAAATAAAATAACATATACTCAGGTAAATAATTGTCAGCACCAATGAAGCCGCAAATACAATTTCTTCTTTAAGCTTCCGTCCGAAAATAACATTAATTACATCCGTAATAAGCCAAATACCCAAAATGTGAATTACTGTTATTGCTGCTGTGACCATACCCATTATTAACGTCAAAACAACAAAAACGATTGCAATAAGTGCCGCTGACAACACATAAGCACTTCGTTGTTTGCCTTTTACGGTTTTTATAATAATTGAGAATTTGCTTATTTTACGAACAAGGAAAAATACTGCTAAAGCAAGAATCAGAAAACCTGCCAGAAATATTCCTCCCCAAAGAACATAATCCTGCATAATATGATGTGAATCCTTTCGAGAGCATACTATATTATACACGGATTACTGCCGAATGTGTGTTTATCTTAATTTACGAAGTACATCCTCTGTTTGGCGTATTGCCTCTTCTACGGAATTCAAAGCCTGCTTAATTTTGCTCTGAACATATATATCTGCAATCAATCCGTCGAAAACAAAATCTGCAAATACGGCAAGGGTTCCGACATCTATGTTAAGTTCACGAAGATTATCCAAATCATTTAATTCTCTTCTGAAGCGCTCAATATCCCATTTTGCCTGCTCTATATCCGCGCGGGCATCATTTAATTTGCTGTGCTTTATAAAACCGGTAATGGATTTCCCCTTTAAAATATCGTATATACCCCATCCGCGGGCACTCGAAAGTGAGCTTTTTGCTCTTCTCAGACTTCTTAATGCATTCTCACCTGCGTAAACAGCTTCATTTCTTTCCTTATTATAATCGCTCATAATCTGTCTCCTCTGTTATTCTAAGCACGATTATATCAACCACGAAATAAATTTATACCCCATCTTTACAAAAATAAGGCTGCTTATTTTGTTACTGTAAAACAAATTCCTCTATTTTATCCAGAAAATCTTTTGCTTCATCATAAACTGCGTGACCGTATCCTTCATACATATATACGGAACAGCCAAGTATCTCGGCAATCTCCAGTGAACCCACAGCGCCAAGAACTTTATCCTGCATTGAACCTAAAACAAGAACTGGGCACTCAATCTCTTTTAATCGTTCACGGCAATCAAACTCATTACACGAATTCAAAAGAGCAACAAAACGTCTGCACTGTTCAGGCGTTCCGTCATTCTCATGCGCTTTAAAATATTCACCGAACTGTGATTTTGTAACTTCGCTGTATATTAAATCAACAAAAGAATTATTAAGGGCTTTAACATCACAATTCTCTGCAAGAGTACGCCAATATGTCAAAACCGAATTTGAAATATCATTCGGACCGGAGCAACTTGAACAAAGTATCAGTTTTGTTACCAAAGACGGATAATCCAATGCAATTTGCTGTGCTATCATACCACCCTGAGACATTCCGACAAATATTGCGGAAGTAACATTATCATTCTTAAGACACAAGACCGTATCGGATACAAAATCAGAAACTGTAACATCATCCGGTATTTCCATACATCTGTCAAATAAGTATAATGTGTAATCTTTCAAAAAGCGTGCATATAGACCGCCTACGGCTTCAGCAGACCCCAATACGCTGCTCATCCCTATACCGGAAATTAAAACGAATGCTCTCGGGCCGTTGCCAAGCTTAACATACTCCATTGTCGACATAATAGAAAACTCCTCTTTATCTGCCTGATTTATAAGCAGGATTATATCCGACACAAACAAATACAGTCAATACAAAAAAAGCTGTCCCAAAGCCTTTAATGCTTTAAGACAGCTTATGACTAAGTTTTAAGCTATAATTCTTTATCAGCCGAAAGAAACAACCTCAAACAAATCACAAAGACCATCATTTGTTACTGTTGCTACAATACTAAGACCTTCGGTTTCCAAAGTGTATGTCTTTCCGTCATCAGTCTCAGTAATTACAGCTTCTCCGTATCCCTGAGCCTTGAATTCTTCAAAAGAATCAGTAATATAATCGTTAGCAATTGTTGCATCATCAAAGAGAACTACAACAGCAATCTGCATTCCGCCTGAAGCAGAATTATCAGACTCATCGTCAGTATCAACAGAAACAGACATACTGCTGTCACCCATAGCCATGAAGCCCTCAACAAAATGGTCAGCCAATTCAGGATTCACAGTCTCGCTATCTGTCTTAATAACCATAAATTCCTTATCGATATACTTCTGAGCAGCTTCTTTTACCTTGTCATTCTCAAAATCATCAGCTGTATTGCCTTCTATATCAATTGACAAATCAGTTGCTTCCGCTGTAACTTCCTCACTTGTTTCCTCAACTGTTGTTTCTTCAGTTGTAGTCTCTTCAGTTGTAGTCTCTTCCGTTGTTGTCTCTTCTGTTGTTGTTTCCTCAACTGTCTCTTCAACAGTTGTTTCCTTCTCGGTCTCCTTCTCCTTTGTCTCGGAGCTGCAACCTGTAAACATGCAACATGTCATTGCTAAAGCAACACTTACTGTAAGTGCGATTTTCTTAATAATTGAATTCTTCATTTCAAAACTCTCCCTTTACTATTTTTGAAATCACTCTGATTTCAGCAAACAAATTAGCAGTATCCGTAAACAAAATCAATGGTCTTTATTACTTCTTAAACATTATTTGTTCAAGTTAACAAAAAATCATTTTGCGCTTTTATTAAATTAGTTTTTTTGACATCGTCGGATAATTTATTTGCGCCTTTTCGAAAAGGGAATGAAAAATATGCCGAATATTATCTGTCATTCTCGAGATAGAATTTCTCAATCTCCGGAAGGCAAATATCAAAATACTGTTTAAGCGACGGATCAAATTGAGAACCGAAGCCTTCCTGCATAATTGAATTGGCTTTCTCAAACGACATAGGTTCCTTATAACAACGCTTACTAACCAGTGCATCATACACATCTGCTACAGCCATAATTCTGGCTTCAAGCGGAATATTATCACCTGCAAGCTTCTCCGGATATCCTCTTCCGTCCCATCTCTCATGGTGATAGCAGGCTATATTACGAGATATATTCAGAACATCCTTATTTTCTATTCCTTCGAGTATGTTAACAACCATTTGAGCACCCTTGGCAGCATGAGTTTTCATTATCTCATACTCTTCATCCGTGAGTTTACCCGGCTTACGAAGAATCTGATCGTCAACCATAAGCTTTCCCAAATCATGAAGAGGTGCCGTAGTAGGTATATGCTTAAATACCAGCTGATGTTCAGGGAGCATATCCGTCTTTGCCATCTCCTGAGCAAGAAGACTGACTACATGACTCGTACGCTTAACGTGGCCTCCGGTACTACCGTCTCTTCCTTCAATAATATCGGACATAGACAGTAAAACTTTATTCTGAAGCTCAATTATATGAGCGGTTTTCTGATTAACAAGTTTTGAAAGTTCCGTCTGATAATTTTGCATGAAGTTAACCAGCTCGATATGAGCGGTTGCATCCTGAAACCAAAGGATTTTACCTACAAAACGGTTATCCTTCTTAATCTCCTTGATTTCAACCTCATATACTCTGCCGTTAAAGAAATGCTCCTTGGAATCTCCTCTTAGAAAAGCTTTTATCGGCTCAAATTCCTCTGAATTCAGTTCCTCATTGTATGAAAGCTTAGACAATCCCGGAAACATCTCCAAAGCAAGCGGATTACAATTCTGATAAAGATTATCAAAGCTTACGGTAATAATGGCGGAATTTGTTTTCTCATAAGTAATCTCTCGAACATCATCACTGAAATCATAAAAGTTACTTAGATAAATCAGCGACATTATTATTGTGATGGAAATTGCACATGCAAAAGGCATGATATTGTATTTCATCGTAATAATCTTCTCCAACATAAAAGCGATTGCCGGCAAAAGCAAAGCCCATACCAGTACCTGTGTAAGAATAATACGTCTCTTTGTAAGCTTATGATGTGCCATTACAGCAAGCACTGTAAGAAGCATCAAGGCAGCATAACCAAAGAACTGTATACGGTAGATATAGATAAACACACCCGGTGTCTCCGCTAACTTAGGCATACCGTCTGAGATTGTAAATTCTATAGTTTTATAGACAAGGCCGTTTTTGTCAAAAGTAAACATAATAATGCCGAGCCCTAATTGGAAAAGAACCATAATAACTCTGACAACTTTAGGAATTTTCAGATTGCACAAACTAATGGTAAAAACAAACAAGGTATAGTACAAAAAGCATCCGCCCAGGAAAATCAGCTTTTGAGCAGTTATAAGTTGTCCCTGATCAATTGCAGTTATTCTGAGCCAATAGCCTATAAGCATAATAGTCTCAGCAAGGAAGCACTTTGATATAGATTGCTGATTTGAATTCAGTTTCTGCGTAAGCATCGCGCAAAAACTTGCTCCGGATATTAACAGACAAATTCCGTATGCCCATGTAAAAAAAGTCAACATATTCATAAAGCCCCGCTAAATTTTGCAAAATATATTTACAGTATGCATCAAATTCCATAGTAAAAGCAAGTATATCCGACTTACTTAATATCCTCATTATCACATTTCTTCAAATCTTCTTTGCGAACACCGAAAGATTTGCCGCGTTTAGCCCAGGTTCTGTTGGCGGCAAACATATACATTCCCCTTGGAAACCTCGTCGTTTCAACGTATATATCCTTGAACTTCTCACCCTGTTCAACCGCTATTGCCGTTTACCTTAATGTAATTATCGTACTTTTTATCGGACCGTTTTCCGAGATATTACCGCGAACAAGCATACCGATCATCTCACCTAAACCCCAACCTCAGCACCGGCTTCATTTATCTCTGTCTGTTTTGACAAGAGCATATTACTCCTGTACTTACGTCCTATAGCAATCACAACCGCTATTCCGACTATTTCCATAATAAGCGAAATTATTGTTGCCTCAACACCGAAATCCTTGTTATAAGCGAAAGAGTCTCTTGCCGCAGTAAGCTTAAAAATTGAAAATGGCGAGACGGTACCGCTGTTAGGCAATCCGAAAATAATATTCTGTGTGAAGTTCCATGCCGCATGAATTGCAGAGGCACACCAAAAACTATCGAAATAATATATAAAAAGCGATATAAAAGTACCGATAAGTGCAATATTAACAATTCCAATCACTGAGATACCCGGATTCAGAAGATGCAGGCAACTGAAAATAACCGAGTTTGCTATAACGGCAAAAATAGGGTTCTTATATCTGTTTTTAAGCTTTTGGTAAAGATAAACTCTGCATATAACTTCCTCAGAAGATGACTGAATAAGAATAGATACAGCTACGATAATAAGCCATATCGGTTTAAAAGAATCAAACTCAAAGCAGACATCTCCGTTAAGCCATGCTGTAAGGATACATGCAGCATTCATCACAAATCCGACAGCACCTCCGATAATAAACATCGAAATGGTGTTGCCTCTCTTCTTAGGTTTAAGTTCACTGTACAGGTAACGATTCTTTTTAAACAGGAACCATAAAAGGCATATAGCCCAACAGCCGATTGTCGTAAAGTAATCAAGGGCAATACTGAGTTCAGGACTCTCGTTAATTACACCGTTTTTTATAAAAGATGATATCGGCAACTGCAAAATCACGCCGAGTATCTGACCTCCGAACACGAGCAATATTACAGTGAGCGTGTAAAAAATGATATTATCAAAAAAGCTTGGTTTGGATTTCTCTTCTTTCATTCAAATTTCCCCTTCACTTAATAATAAAAACTAAATTCAACGTATGTATTATATACAAAAAATATCAAAAAATATCAGATTTACTTAACAAATCACTTGACTTCCTTTGTTTTATCTTACGTTATTATTCATCTCACTATGTACAATTTAATGCTCAACGAATTTGATAACAAATCGTCATTTTTTATAAATTTCCGTCAAAAAGACTCTCTTTTTCGGCAAAAGCAAGCTTACGGTAAAACGACAAAAATGCCGCTGTTTATGGTATAAATAGAATGTTTTGATTAAACGTATTTTTACAGAATGAAAGCGAGGACAAAAAATGGCAAGATTTACTTTACCAAGAGACGTTTATCATGGTCAAGGTGCACTTGAAGCACTCAAATCTTTTCAGGGAAAGAAGGCAATTATCTGTGTCGGCGGCAGTTCGATGAAGAAATTCGGCTTCCTCGACAAGGCTGCTTCTTACCTTAAGGAAGCAGGAATGGAGGTCAATTACATCGAAGGAATCGAACCTGATCCTTCTGTTGAAACAGTTATGAAGGGCGCACAGAAGATGCTTGAGTTCCAGCCTGATTGGATTATCGCTATGGGCGGCGGTTCACCTATTGATGCAGCTAAAGCTATGTGGATTAAGTATGAATATCCTGAAACAACTTTTGAGGATATGTGTAAGGTTTTCGGTCTTCCGAGACTTCGTACAAAGGCTCACTTCTGTGCAGTATCATCTACATCAGGAACAGCTACAGAGGTAACTGCTTTCTCAATCATTACTGACTATAATAAGGGTATCAAGTATCCTATCGCAGACTTTGAGATTACACCGGATGTTGCTATTGTCGATCCGGAACTTGCAAAGACAATGCCTAAGAAGCTTGTTGCACACACAGGTATGGATGCTATGACACACGCAATTGAGGCTTATGTATCAACAGCAAATTGTGACTACACCGATCCTCTTGCTATTCATGCAATTGAGATGATTATGAACGATCTCGTTCCTTCTTATAATGAAGATATGTCAGCTCGCGAAAGAATGCATAATGCTCAGTGTCTCGCAGGCATGGCGTTCTCAAATGCACTTCTCGGAATTGTGCACTCAATGGCTCACAAAACAGGCGCCGCTTTTGCCGACTACGGTGCGCATATTATCCACGGTGCCGCAAATGCTATGTACCTTCCTAAGGTAATAGCTTTTAATGCGAAGGATGAGACAGCTAAGAAGCGTTACGGTGTTATCGTAGATTATATGGGTATTGCCGACAAATCCGCTTCAGATGATGAGAAAGTAAAAGCCCTTATTGCTTATCTCCGTAAGATGAACGACGATTTGAATATCCCTCACTGCATCAAGAACTACGGTGCTGACAGTTTCCCGACAGAGAATGGTTTTGTTCCTGAGGAAGTATTCCTCGAGAGACTCCCGGATATCGCTGCAAACGCTCTTCTCGATGCTTGCACAGGTTCTAACCCGCGTCAGCCTTCTCAGGAGGAAATGGAGAAGCTCTTCAAGTGTTGTTATTATGATACTGAGGTAGATTTCTGATTCCTTTAAAATAGAAATAAATATATATGGAGTTGTCTTCATGTGGCATTATCACAGAAAGACAACTCTTTTTTGTTTTATGATTCTATTTTGCAACGGTAAATTCTGCAACAAAGAAATTAATTACCGCACTCTTCTTATCTTTTAATGTTCTGTATAAATGTCCGTTCTTGTTTACGCTCGACAAAACAGCAAAGAAGCGTTTGCCGTTTCCGCCTGTAGTGAAGCTTGTCCAAAACTGCATACATGCATTTGTCTTACCGTTGTCCTTGTATGTTGTCACCAAAAACATAGGTGCCGAAATGGAAGTAACGAATTCGAGCCAGCTGAATCCCCATGACTCCAAGCCTCTCATTTCTTCCGGAGTTGAATAATACTTATTCTTCAATTTCTTTTCGCTCCTCTCTCATAATTTATCTGCGTTTATATAAAACAATCTCCATCATCCGTACTGCCTAATTTTCCTATAACACAATTATTAAGAGAAAACATTCGACACTGACTGTCTCATTATGTTACAATTAAATTCTTATGTAAGGTCACTATATATTGGTTCCGTATAGTTATTGTTGGTAAATTTGCTGTTGGAGGTTCCGCCAAAACGGTGCTTCGTTCAACAAATACAGATAGATAAGGGAGATACCATGGAGAATAATTCACTTACGTTCATTGGCGTTATATCCATCA
>JAZLGO010000092.1:0-18060 GCA_045616305.1 Saccharofermentans sp.
TTCCAACGTATTGCGGCGGCCTGCTCCAACGCTGATTTGCGTTAGAAATGCATTTTTTTTGACGATTCTAACGCAATTTGTTCTCGGCAAGCGCCTCCAACGCACTGCGGCGGCCTGCTTCAACCCTGATTTGCGTTAGAAATGCAATTGTTTTGACGATTCTAACGCAATTTGTCCTCGGCAAGCGCCTCCACCGTACTGCGGCGGCCTGCTTCAACACCAATTTGCGTTAGAAATGCAATTTTTTTGACGATTCTAACGCAATTTGTTCTCGGCAAGTGCTTCCAACGTACTGCGGCGGCCTGCTTCAACCCTGATTTGCGTTAGAAACGCAATTTTTTTGACGATTCTAACGCAATTTGTTCTCGGCAAGTGCTTCCAACGTACTGCGGCGGCCTGACTCTCTGCGAATAATTACATTTAAGACAGTCTGTTTCACAGTCACATTTGGTGTCTTTTGCATATCGTACAGCAGTAAGCGCCCGATGTAATTATTTAATGTTAAACAATGAGGCGGCATTGTTATAACAAATGTCTTCGATTATAGATTGAAGTATTTTCTGATCGTCAGGGAACATACCCTTGTCAACAAAACCGCCGATTAAGTCGCAAAGAATGCGTCTGAAGTATTCATGGCGGGTATAGGACAGGAAGCTTCTCGAATCGGTAAGCATTCCGAGAGAACCCGGAAGATATCCTTGTTCTGCAGCAGTTTTTAAGTTAGAACGTATTCCGTCGAATGAATCATTAAACCACCAAGCGGCACCGTGAATAAGACGCGGAAGTTTGTTAGTCTCAGTGTCAATATCAGATTCGTCGGCGGACATTATCTCGGAATCAATATCAGAGAATTGCCATGGAGAAGCAATTACTTTCTCTTCGTTAATATTTTCCTGAAAAGAACCTATAAGTGTATCAATAAGAGCGTTGTCATTCGGATTGAGACTGTAAATAATAAAACGCGGCAAAATCTTCTCCGTGTTAAGATAATCCAGCATATGTGAAAGCGGAGTAAGGAAGTTAAAGCCTGCTGCAATTGAATCACATCCGGCATTTACACCGATGCGGTTAAGGAGCACGGTATTATTATCTCTGAGACATGAGAAGTGAAGCTGAACGCTCCAGCCTCGGGCTTTGTACTCAGAGCAAAGACAAATCATTAATCTTGATTTGAAGGCACACATTTCCTCATCGGAAACATGGAAATTATTAAGACGGCGTTTAAGTGCTTTATCAGCATCAATGTTTGTATATGAGGAATCAAATACTATTTCTGTCATGCCGTGATCTGCAAGAATACAGCCGTTCGCTCCGAAGAAATCAACTCTGTTCATGACTGCACGTAAAAGAGAATCAAAATCCCGAATTGCAACACCGCTTACGTTGCCCAATTCGTATAAGTATTCCGTGAAAGATGCATTTGTAATATCAAAAACCTTGTCAGGTCTGAATGTAGGAAGCACTTTAACATCAAAACTTGAATCGGCAGCAATGGCGCTGTGATAAGAAAGATCTTCAGTCGGATCGTTTGTAGTACAAATCAGTTTAACATTTGATTTCTTAATTAAATTACGTGACGTGAACTCACCGTTCTTAAGAATATCGAGAGATTTATACCAAATCTCGATTGCGTTATCGGCATTAATCGGAAGGTCAATGCCGAAGTAGCGATTAAGTTCAAGATTACTCCAGTGGTAAAGAGGATTTCCGATGGCTTTACCGCATACGGTACACCATTTAATAAACTTATCTTTATCGGAAGCGTTACCGGTAATGTATTCTTCATCAATTCCGGCAGCTCTCATGAGACGCCATTTGTAGTGGTCGTATTTGAGCCATAATTCAGTAAGATTGCTGAAGGATATATCTTCATATATTTCACGCGCCTCGAGATGACAGTGATAATCAATGATTGGTAATTTGGCAGCATAGTTCTCATAAAGAGCTATAGCGCTTGAAGAGTTTAGTAAAAAATTTTTATCAGCGAAAATACTCATACGGCCTCCTGATTTTTAAATCGTATAGTAATATAAAGTTATAACATTTTGTGTTGGAATTCAAGAGATAATGTGCTAGTATACTAGTAGAATACAATTATACTTTATCATTTAATCGAAGGTGAGTTTTTTATGGATATTTTCGAAAATATGTATAAGACCGGCTTTGTTCCGGTAGTGGTAATAAACAAG
The DNA here is from genome assembly GCA_045616305.1 of Saccharofermentans sp. Lineage (GTDB taxonomy): Bacteria > Bacillota > Clostridia > Saccharofermentanales > Saccharofermentanaceae > Saccharofermentans. The sequence continues at coordinate 2,190 of JAZLGO010000092.1, forward strand.
GCCGATAATGCAGTAAAGACAGCTGAAGCACTTCTCAAAGGCGGCATTGATTTTATGGAGATAACATTCAGAACTGAATGTGCCAAAGAGGCAATCAGTTTGGTATCAAAGAATGTAAAAAACATGATTGTCGGCGCCGGAACGGTTATAAATCTTAAGCAGGCAAAGGAAGCTGTCGAAGCAGGAGCACAGTTTATTGTATCACCGGGCTTTTCGGAAGAAATAGTTGAATGGTGTCTGGAGAACAATATTCCTGTTCTTCCGGGGTGCGTTACACCGACGGAGATTATGAGAGCAATAAACATGGGACTTAATAATGTTAAGTTTTTTCCTGCAAATATATACGGCGGACTCAGTGCAATCAAAGCATTAAGCGCACCTTTCGGCGGAATAAGATTTCTTCCGACGGGAGGTGTATCAGAATCAAATTTGAGCGATTTTATTGCCAATCCAAAGATTTTGGCGGCAGGAGGAAGCTTTGTTTGCTCAGCAAAGGATATTGATGAAGGGAATTTTGCTGTAATCGAAGAGAGCGCTAAACGTGTAACTGAGACAGTCAGAAAAATAAGAAATTAATCGGCGAGGATAATATAATGAAGGTACTTACTTTTGGTGAACTTTTACTCAGACTTAAATCAGAGGGCAATTACAGACTTTTGCAGACGCAAAATCTTGAAGCTACATTCGGAGGCGGTGAAGCTAATGTGGCTGTATCACTTGCCAATTACGGAATCGAAAGTGAGTTCTTTACAGCACTCCCTGATAACAGGATAGGTGATGCTGCTGTAAGTGAAATCAGAAAATACGGAGTCGATACAAAGAATATTTTAAGACGTCCGGGTCGAATGGGAATATATTTTCTTGAAGAGGGCAGCTGTCAGAGACCGAGCAGAGTCATTTATGACAGAGATTACACGTCAATATCAATGCTTGACGCAGAAGAAACGGATTGGGATAAGTTGTTTGACGGCATCGAATGGTTTCATATCTCAGGAATAACTCCTGCAATTAATCAAAATCTCGCGAATATTACAATTGAAGCTGTTAAGATTGCAGCAAGCAAGGGGATAACGGTTTCAGTTGATTTAAACTACAGAGGCAAGCTTTGGAAATACGGTAAGAAACCGGAAGAGGTAATGAGTGAGATTACCCGATATGCTGATGTGCTGATAGCCGGAAGAGAAGATATACAGAAGTGTCTGGGAATCGGAGCAGACATAAAGACAGCCAATCCGGATGACTCGTTAAATATGGAAGGCTTCAAGGAACTGACTGAAGTGACCATGAAGAAATATCCGAATGTAAAAAAGACGGTTGTAACATTAAGAGAGAGTAAAAGCTGCGACCATAACTTTTTCAGTGCTTGCTTCAATAACGGTGAACATTTTTATACATCAACTTGCTACGAGATAAAAGATATAGTGGACAGAGTCGGAACCGGAGATGCATTCTCGGGCGGCTTGATATATGGACTTATCTCATATGAAGATGATGCAAAGGCATTGGAGTTTGCTGCTGCGGCTGCTTGTCTTAAGCATTCAATTGAAGGCGATATTAATCTTGTTACTGTCGAAGAGACAGAGGAACTTATGAGAGGTTCAGCTTCCGGAAGAGTGCAACGCTGATATACCTCACAACTCATATAAGTCGCGTTAAGAAAGCCGCTTTACACAGCGGCCGAGTTACTCACATAGAATAAAATATACATACTTATACACATAATATTTGTCAAAATGAGTATAACAAGAATTATTTTTTATTCGAAAAAGGGGCTATAATCTTAATGGAAGATTTTTTTTGCAAACAGCAATATACGAATAACAAGGAGATGCTGACATGAAGGATTTTGTATCAGGTAAGTGGAACAGTCATATTGATGTAAGAGATTTTATTGCGCGTAATTATACGCCTTATGAGGGCGATGAATCGTTCTTGTGTTCTCCTACCGAGAGAACCATCGGCATATGGAATAAGATAAAGGAACTCCTTAAAAGAGAGAGAGATAAAGGCGGTGTATTAAATGTTGATACACATACTATCTCTGATATAGATGCATTTAAACCGGGTTATATAGATAAAGATAATGAGATTATTGTCGGACTTCAGACCGATGCACCGTTAAAACGTGCTATTATGCCTTTCGGCGGTATGAGAATGGTAAAGAATTCTCTTGACGAATACGGCTACGAGATGGATCCTGATGTTGATGAAGTGTTTAAATACAGAAAGACACACAATGACGGTGTATTTGATGTTTATACTCCGGCTATGCGTGCAGCAAGAAGAAGCGGAATAATTACCGGTCTTCCTGATGCGTACGGCAGAGGAAGAATTATCGGTGATTACAGAAGAATTGCCCTTTACGGTATAGATTATCTCATTGAGAAGAAGATTAAAACTAAAGATAACTTTGATCAGCCGTACATGACAGAAGAAAGAATCAGATGGAGAGAAGAGCAGGCTGAGCAGATAAAGGCTCTTGAGAAAATAAAGAGAATGGCAGAGAGCTACGGCTTTGATATATCAGTTCCTGCAAAGGATACCAAGGAAGCATTCCAGTGGGTTTATTTCGGTTATCTTGCTGCAGTTAAGGAACAGAACGGCGCTGCAATGAGCCTCGGACGAGTGAGTACTTTCCTTGATATTTATGCTCAGAGAGATTTGGAAGAAGGAAGATATACAGAGTCACAGATTCAGGAAATAGTAGATGACTTTATAATTAAACTGAGAATAATCAGATTCTTGAGAACTCCGGCATATAACGAGCTTTTCAGCGGTGATCCTAACTGGGTAACCGAGTCTATAGGCGGTGTGTCTACAGACGGAAGACATATGGTCACAAAGATGAGCTATCGTTTCCTTCATACACTTACCAACCTCGGACCGGCACCGGAACCGAATCTTACAGTTCTTTGGAGTACGCATCTTCCTATGAACTTTAAGAGATATTGCGCGAAGATGTCTATAGAGACATGTTCAATACAGTATGAGTCTGACAGACTTATGCGTAAGAAATTCGGTGATGACTACGGTATTGCCTGCTGTGTATCTGCAATGCGAATCGGAAAGCAGATGCAGTTCTTCGGTGCGAGAGCGAATCTTGCAAAAGCTCTTCTTTATGCAATCAACGGCGGACGTGATGAGAAGTCGGGACTTCAGATTGCTCCGGAACTTCTTGCCTGCCGCGGAACTTATCTTGAATATGATGATGTAATGAAGAAGTATGATGCTATCCTCGACTGGCTGGCAGCTCTTTACATTAATACACTCAATGTAATCCATTATATGCATGATAAGTATTGCTATGAGAAAATTCAGATGGCTCTTCACGATAATGAGATTGAGCGAACAATGGCATGCGGTATAGCAGGTCTTTCAGTTGCAGCGGATTCTCTTTCTGCAATTAAATATGCCAAGGTAAAGCCTATTCGTAATGAAGAAGGTTTGGTAGTAGATTATATTGTTGAGGGTGATTTCCCTAAATACGGTAATAATGATGAGCGTGTAGATGAGATTGCAGTTGAAATTGTTCAGAGATTTATCGAGAAGCTTAAGAAGGTTCCTACCTATCGTAACGCAAGACATACAATGTCAATACTTACAATCACCTCCAATGTTGTATACGGAAAAAAGACAGGTACAACTCCGGACGGACGTAAGGCAGGTGAGCCGTTTGCACCGGGTGCCAATCCGATGCACGGTCGTGATACAAACGGTGCAGTTGCTTCAATGCTTTCCGTAAGTAAAATTCCTTATGAATTGGCAGAAGACGGAATCAGCTATACTTTCTCTATTGTTCCATCAGCATTGGGCGGAGATGAGGATGCCCGCGAGGAGAACCTTGTATCACTGTTGGATAATTACATTCTTGAAGACGGTCACCATATAAATGTTAATGTTCTTAATCGTGAGACACTTATTGATGCCATGGAGCACCCTGAGAATTATCCACAGCTTACAATTCGTGTTTCAGGTTACGCAGTTAATTTTATTAAACTTACAAGAGAACAGCAGGAAGAAGTTATTAAGCGTACATTCCATGAGAAAATTTAATTTTTGCTTTCTTCTCGAAAATTTGTTATAAGTATACAAATGCAAGGCTTTATTCATTCAGAAGATTCATTCAGTACATTAGACGGACCGGGTATTCGCTACGTGGTATTCATGAGCGGATGTCCTCTCCGTTGTATTTTTTGTCATAATCCTGATACGTGGGAATTGCAGCACGGCAAAATTACAGACTCTCAGGAACTTACCGACAGAATACTTGCTCATCGTAATTTTTATTCGAACGGCGGAGTTACCATATCAGGCGGTGAGCCGTTGCTTCAGCATGATTTTATTTTGGAATTTGCAGGAAAACTTAAGGCCGCAGGGATGCATGTCGCACTTGATACGGCAGGTTCTCTTCCGATTGATGTGACTTCTGATATAATTGATACGGTGGATATGCTATTATTGGATATAAAAGCACCTACTGCAAAAAAGTATGCAGAGATTACCGGCCAAGATACATTTAATAATACACTTAACACATTGGAATATTGTGCTTCTCACAATAAAGATGTATGGATAAGACATGTAATAGTACCGGGATATACAGATTCGGTTGAATCTGTAATAAAATTGAATAAACTTATAAGTAAGCCGGAGTATAGAAATGCGGTTAAAAAGGTTGAACTTCTTCCTTTTCACAAAATGGGTGAGTATAAATGGAAGGAACTGGGACTTGATTATAAGCTTTTTGATACAGCGGTTCCTACCGAAGAGACAATGAGAATATTTAGAGATTTGATTTAAACGGAGATGAATGATGAGAAGTTTTAAGAAAATTGCAGCTGAGTGTATGACGGTTGTTATAGCCGTAAGCTCATTAACCGGATGCGATTCATCACTGTTGAACAAGGAGAAGAAGGATGATTCGGAAGATATCCTTAATATATGTGACGACTTCTTGGATGCAGTATTGGATCTTGATTTTAAAAAAATGAAGAAGCTTGTTACCGAAGATAATCAAAAAGCAGATTATTTCGGTGACGGAGCTGTTCAAATCAGTTCAATAACTGAGGATATTTTTGCAGAGACTGTTTATGAAGCAGATGAAGACAGTGTCAGTGTTAAAAAGGATAAGAGTTCAGCTGAATATAATGTAACAATGCCCGATCCGGAAGATGTTGTTGATTTATTTGCTGAGTCTTCTGATTTGGATGAGGCATTAAAGAATGCGGATATAAAGGAATTCACTGTAACAATTGAGCTTGAGTCGGAAGATGATGAATGGCTTGTATCAAATATAGATGAGATCTTGGATGATATGTTGTTCGCTGATGTCGATATCTCGGATGTAAGTGAGACGGAGCCGCAAGCTACGGAGACGGAAACTGTTCCCGAGACTGCTGAGACGGAAGTAACAGTTGAACCTACTGTTGAAGCTACACCGGAACCTGCGGCAGAAGCAGTTCAAAAGCCTACGATTGAACCGCCTGTTGTTGAGCCGTTGGAGTACAGTACCGATTACACATTGGATGATATTATAAATGCAAACTGGGATGATTTTGTAGTTTGCTTTGACGGTCAGGTTCTTGAATTCCCGTTCCCTTATTATTTATTGGCGGATCGTTGGGATTTGCCGGAAGAATGTCCTGCCGGATATTATATTAATGTCGGCAGATATGTTATTGGTCGTATGGCAAGTAAAGAAGAAGATTTATATATGTGGGTGGATTTGTACAATTTAGGTTACGATTCGCCGATTGATGCTGTAAATGCCGTTATTACACGTATGGAGTATGATTCCAGACATATCGTCGGTGATGAATATGTTCATTCTGAACTGCATGAATTTACTTTACCTAAGGGAATAACGTTGGGTTCATCAATTGATGATGTTATCAATGCATACGGCGAACCGACCAATCGTACAGAATACCAAGATAGTGTAATACTTGAGTATAAGGATGATAATTACAATTCACTTACTCTTAAGTGTAATGTTAATGAAGGAGTAATGGGCTTTGAATACACAACCAGTCGATATTATTGGGGTGAGGAATATGGTTATGAAGGATAAAGTTAAAGCAGTACTGATTATTCTCTGTATTACGTGTGAAAGTGTTTGTGGTTGTAGTTCAAAGATTGATACCGACAGCATTTTGGATGTCAGTGATTCGTTTCTTGACGCGGTGTTAGAGATAAACCCGCGTAAAATTCTTAAATTAGCAGTTGAAGATGACAGTGATTCTTCATATTTTGACGATGAGAAGTTTACATCTGAGCATTCGGCAACAGACTCGATTCTTGAGAATACTGTTTATGAAGCAGATGAAAGCAGCATAAAGCTTACAAAGAATAATACAAAATGTACGGTGGATTATGATATCAGCATGCCGGACCCGAGTGATGTGGTAGAGATATGTAACAATGATTGGGTAAGTGTAGAGAAGGCAATCGATGGTGCTGATGAGTATGAGTTTACAGTCACAGTAGAACTTAAACTTGAGGACGATGAATGGTTGATTGCTGATTTTGAAGATGTTTGTGATGATATATATGAAGATGTTTTCGATTTACCTTTTACCGAGTCTTTACCTTCAGATACTGAAGAAACCGAAGTTTCTGAACAGACAGAACCTCAAGTTACCGAGCCTGAGCCTGAAGTAACGGAGCCTTCCGAGTCGACAGATACATCAGCAGAAACAACTGTCCCTGTTGATAGGACTGAATTAACTATGGATGATTTAAATAATGCGACATGGGATTCGTTGATGGTATATTTTGACGGTCAGATTATGTCTTTACCGTTTGATTATGAACTTATATCCAATCGTTGGATTATTCTTGATGAACGATTAGATGGGTATGTATTAAATCGTGGTGATTTTCGTTCCGTCGCTCTTGAACTGTTTGGTTCTAAAGAAACAGGAATGAATGTCAGCATTGCAAATCTTTATACAGACGGAATAATCGATATCAAATCGGGTGAGTGTGTACGTCTTGCGTATAACCAGTATTCCGATGGCGTGGATTTATCTGATTTTGTTTTGCCGGGCGGTGTTACTTACGGCATGACTGTGGATGAAGTAATTGCTGTGTACGGTGAGCCTGATAAACAATATGATCCCAGCGAGAGCGGATATTTCAGTATCACATACGGTGACTATCAGTCAGTCAATTTGAAACTGAATTTTACTTTAGAAAAAGGCTTATATGGCTTTGAATATGATGTAAGTAATGAGTTTCCTATTGATTATAAACAGAATTAGGAATGCGTAACCGAATTAACAATTCATTAATATAAAAAACACAATTTATACACCTTTTAATATTCGCGATGTGTTAATATCAAGATGTTAATAAGGAAACGGTGCCGTACGGGCAATTTTTGCTTCGTATAGATTGCACGGTTGACTTACTAAATATGATTAGCCGATTTGTTTTGGTATGAGAAGGAGAACAGAATGACTGACACATACAGAAGAATTATCAGGAAAATGTCCGTTACATTGTTAACTGTCAGCCTATGCGCATGTAATGTGCCCGGTGGCATGTCAAACTATATAGTCTCAGAGGATGATGCTTTGGGTGTTGCTGAAGATTTCCTTGACAGTATATTGGAGATTAACAAAGACAAAATGTCCGGACTGGTAGTTGAAGATGACAGAGAGTCTGACTTTTTCGAGGAAGAGATAACTGTACAGAACAACGTGTTAAGTGAGGGCATCCTTGCAAAGACCGTATATGAAGCCGATGAAGATAATATAAAATTTACCGATAACAACACAAAGTGCAGAGTGAATTATAATATTACGATGCCGGACTATGAGCAGGTATACCAAAAATACTATGACGACGCTTTGAGTATTGAAGATTCTGTAAGTAATTCCGAGAAGGTCGATTTTACGGTAAAGATTCAGCTTATTTTCGAAAATGATGACTGGCTGATAAAAGACTTTGAAGATATATGCGATGAGTTTTATAAGAAAAGACTTATTAAGGAAGGCGCTGATACGGTAAATGTTGAACCGACAGAAAGCATCTTTTCGGAACCTTCGGAGGTTGAGCCTACAGAATCCAAACCTGTGGCAGAGACAACGGCAGTACCGACAGTTGCTCCTTCAACTGCAGAGACAACTGAGTATACGGATGCTTATACTCTTGACGATGTGATGAATGCTGATTGGGACGATTTTATTTTCAGCTTTGACGGCGAAATAATAAGTTTCCCGTATCCGTATAAGGAATTGGAAGAAGAATGGGCTCTCCCTGAGGAATACGATTCAGTATACTATCTTAATCCGAAATCGGAAGTTATGGTGGGACTCAGAAACAGAGACTTTGATTATCTGGAAATATATGTATACTTGAGAAATGATTATGATGCTCCGATAGAAATAAAGGATGCTACAATTCGCAGTTTCAGCTATTTGCGAGTGTTTGATGAGGAAGGAAAATATAAAGAATTTGTTTTGCCGGGCGGAATACAGTATGGGTCTACATTGCAGGAAGTATATGATATATACGGTGAACCGGATGAATATTACGAATATGACGGAATGAAATATTTGGAATATATTGATGATAACAAAAATATATTGTATATATATTGCAAAGATTCAGTCGGTCTTTATTCCTTTGAGTATTTAATAAATCGATAGGAGATAACAAAAATGAAGAAAATAAAATTGGTTGCATTAACATTAGCTGCAACGATGTCTGCAACCTCGTTTTGCAGTTGTGACTTACCGCTTATAGGCGGAAAGGCTTCTTCTGATGATGTGCTTGAAGTATCTGACAGTTTTCTTGACGCTGTTTTGGAAGTAAACGGTAAGAAGGTTTTGAAGCTCGTAACAGAGGATGACAGTGAGTCAGAGTATTTTGAAGATGACGCTGTTTTTCAGGATACAACATTCGGCGAGGCAATTCTTGCAGAGGCTGAATACGAAGCTGATGAAGACAGTGTTGAATTTAAGAAAAATAATAAGAAATGCGAAGTTGAGTATACGATAACAATGCCTGACTTTGGTGATGTTCAGGACAATTACTATGAGAATTTAGATATAGATGATGCAATAGAAAACTCAGATGAAGAAGAATTAACTGTTACTATTGAACTCGAACTTGAGGATGATGAGTGGCGCGTATCGAACTTTGAAGATGTATGTAATGATATATACGGAGATATGTTTTTACAGTATGAGGGTGAGGTTGAAGTAGATTCAGGAGATTCAAAGAAGTCGGATGTGACTGATTCAGATGATGATCAAGGTTATGACGATTATTATGACGAGGCTGAAGCTGCGGCTGCACTGAGAGATAAATCAAAAACCGATTATACTAAGGAAGAAGTAAGAAATGCGAAGTGGACAGAAGGTGTTCTTGTCTTTAATGATAAAGTTGAGGTGTTACCGGCAGATTTCTCGGATTTTCTGAAGGATTGGATAATTATAAGCAGTGACAAGGATGAGAATTATATCTTAAATCCGGGAGATTCAACATTTGTATTCATGCAGATGCTTGGTGCAAGCAATACAAATATTACTGTAAGGGTTGCAAATTGGAACAGTGACGGACCTATAGCGCTTAAGGATGGACAAGTGGTATATATCAGTTATTTTCATTACGAATTCAGCGTTAATTCTTCAACTTATCTTCCGGGGGGCGTAACATTCGGAATGACACCGGAAGAGGTTATAGCTATATATGGTGAGCCGGATAGGTATTATGAGGCAGAGGATACTGATTATATAGCGCTTGATTACACTTGTTATCCTTATATCGTCTTGACTGTGTCGTTTACAAAAGAAAGCGGAATGAATCAAATCGATTACGGCTATTATAATGAGAATCCGTTTGCTGAGAGTTAAATTGAGTTAAACGTAATTAAACACGTTGACAGATAGAGTACAATAGAATTTTTAGGAGGGTTAAAAATGAAAAGATCTAAGAAAATTTTTGCATTGGGTATGTCAGCTTGTATGATGGCAAGCTCACTTTGCGGATGTAGTTTGAATATCGGTAAAAAAATCGGCGGCAGTAACGATGATGAATTGTTGGATGCAGCAGATAGCTTTATCGAAGCACTTCTTTCTACAGACTCAAAGAAGGTATCAAAGACACTTGTTGAGGATGATCAGGAATCAGATTATCTTGAAGAACTCGATTCGTATGATTCAACGATTGTAGCTGATATTCTTGAGAATGCCGGCTATGAGGCTGATGAAGACAGTGTTAAGGTAAAAAAGGATGAGGGCTCTGCTGAATATGAGATAACGATTGCAGATCCTGAAGATGTTGCAGACGGAAGTGACATTGAGGATGCTGATGAGAAGTCCATTACAGTTACAATTGAGTTTGAACTTGACGATGACGAGTGGCTTGTATCAAACTTCGAGGATGTTTATGAGGATATCTTTGATGAGGATTTAACAGCTCTTGCAGACGGTAACGTCTCATCAAAGCCGGTTGAGACAGAAGAAACGACTGAGACAGAAGAGCCAACTCAGACAGAGAAACCGACTGAGACGGAAGAACCTGTTGAGACAACAGCAACTGCAGATCCTACAGATGAACCGGCAGAGACAACAACAGCTGCAGCAGGTAATGAAGGTGGTGAGTATTACACAATTCCATCTAACGATCCTAATGTACCTGCAGTAAAGACAGGTAATGCAGATAGTCCTGTAAAAATCGGTGAGTGGTTTGAAGTAAGCCAATATTCTACAGTAGACAGTGCTTACCATACTGTATATGCGAGAATTACCGGTGTGGTTCGCGGTGATGAAGCACAGGCTTATGTTGATAACTATAACAATACACACGATTACACTCAATTCTCTGAGATGGAGTATGATGATATTGAGTATTGTGCATTTACCTATGAATTATATTACCCGACAGATTTTCCGGAGCATGATTGGGGAATCTCAACTGCTGAGGTACAGGATTTCAAAATATATAATGCTGACGGATCTGGTATTTTCGGCAATTATATGGGATTGTCACAGACATGGGAAGCAGCAGATGAGCCTGATGAGTTCCATTCAGGTGAGACTTATCAGGGATTGCAGGTTTTTGCAATGGTTATCGGTTGTGATGATTTCTATGTTGTATATGATCCATACAGAGGTGACTATGATTTAACAGTTTATGTTGATCCTAACTCATAAATTCTGATTTTATTGGAAGCTTAAAAATAAGAGGGGCTGTCTCAAAATGAAGTGATTAATTCACAGAGAGGCAGCTCCTTTTTCTTTTGGGTAATGTCCTAATACTGAGTGCGACTGTTGAGAAGTTGACAAAAAATCGGATTTAAACGATAATCTACTTGATTTATACTTTGAATATTTCGTTTATAGAGGAGTATCTAATGAGACGTTTAAACAAAATTGCCTGCGGACTTTTAAGCCTTTCTTTTGTTATGAGCATCGGCGCATGCGGTACAAGTACGAGTGAGACAACTTCAAATAATGACAATATCACCGAAGCATCAGAGACTGAAGTGACGGAAACCACAGCTATTGAGACCGAGACTTCAGATAGTAATGCTTTCGAAAGTACAACAGCAGAGATTGTTGATTCAACAGAAAGCGAATTTGTATCTGAAGAGACTTCTGATATAACAGAACAAACTGCAGATACCGGAACTCTGCTTTCACAATTTAAGGCTGTTGCTGATACAATCAACAGCTCGAATCCGGATGCAGTATACTCAATTAGACACGGCGCATCGACATTCTGTGACGAACTTCCGTCTATGGATTTCTTTTTATGTGTATATACAGAGAATAATGATACCTACAGTATATATGATTCCGAGGGCAACCTTGTATATGAAGAAGAGAATTTCGGCGGACCTGACTATCGTGGATACTATACCTATGAGGCATTTGAGAAGTCACCGGTTATTATTTTCAGTCATGATCTCGGATTGGGAAGAGCAGATGATGTAACGATGCAGACTGTAGAAGATTATAAGGACGGTGTAGCTGACGGAGAATACTTCGGCACGGTGCTCGCAGTAAGTGAAGACGGTAAACAAGCCTTGGTAAGTCTCGGTAAAGCAATTGTATACTCCCAGGAGGAGACTGAAGCAATAGAACTTAGCGAAGGATACTGGGAGGAATATGAGGATGGCTATATCTGGCGTATGGAAGGAGATTCCGGCTATTGGGATACTGAAGATAGAGTTCTGACATTTATTGACATAGCCCCTGAAGCAGAACTGGCCGGTGAATCTAATTTTGTAAAATATTTGACAGGTGATTACCAAAACACATATGAGGATTCCGTTATCATTTCAGATGAAGGTACTTCAATTCTTGATACTAAGTTTATAGAATACAGTTTGTCAACCTTCAGCAGTTATGAATATGACGGATGGATTGTAACCAGTGCCAAAGCTGCTCCGGTTGTAATAAGCGGCGGACAGATTACATATATGGATTTGTTTCAGTCAGCAGCATATTGATTAACAGATTGATGTTTATCTAAAAGTATGGGTTATCGCAGATTTAAAGGCGACAGCCCATTTATTTTGGTTGATTTAATGCTTTGTATTTGTATTTTCGAAAAAGAAATAAGCTGATTATCATCTCAAAACAGAGCTTTCTGTTAAGGCTGTGACGTATAAATTACCAATGAGAAAACAAACTATTAACAATCAAAGCTTCACTTTACTTTGATAATCAAAATAACTATAATCACACCGTGACATTCGAAAGGCAAATAAAAAACATAAAAACGGAGGATTTATTATGAAAAAGTCATTAGTTTTATTTTCGACATGTGTATTGGCAATGGGTCTTGCAGGATGCAGTTCATCAAAAGCGGAAGAGACAACTGTTGCAACAAGCGCGACCTCTGTAGCTGAGACAACAACAGCTGACACGGAGGCGGTAACAGAAACTACTGAAGAGATTACGAAAGATTCCTCTGAAGATACAGAAACTGTTGGTATGGTTAACCCAATGGTTGAGTACGGAAGTCTTGAAGAAGTAAACGAGATTCTCGGCGGTGCGATGTGTAAGCCTGCTGTAATGGGAGTTACCGAAGAACAGTTCTGGACCATTGACTGCGGAGAACAGGGAATGCTTGGACAGTATTGCTGCAAAGTAAACGGAACCGGATATATGATGCGTTTCTCACCAAATCAGATAGGAGATATTACCGGGGTTTACACCGATGATGGTAATACTGTTTACGGTGAACCCGGAGATCAGGCTATCGAGTATGCAGATGACAGCGGAATCTTATTTGCGCGTTGGTTTACAATTGATGGTCAGTATGTTCTCGAGTGTGAATCAAATGAGATTACAACAGAAGTTTTTGAGGGGATAGCGGAAGAGCTTTATCTGCAGACTCTCAATAATGCATTGAATCAGAACAGCGACAGCTGACAGTAATGCATACACTCAGGCTGTGCTTGATTTTTCCAATCAATCAGCCGTGGATTTGATGAACGGTGAGGGTCCGGATGGTATGTGCAAAAACGGTAAGGGCATTACTTATGATGAGTATTCGTCTATAGTAGATGAATATTGTAACGGAACTGATCCTATCACATTTGAATTTAACAGATTAGATATTTTCTCTATGCTGTTGGATAATATGGATACTCCGATTGTTAATGGTGAAGGCAAAATCAATCTTAATAATGATGAATTTAAGGCTGTTTGCGAATTTTGCAGTCAGTTGCCTGAGGAAAGTCGCATGGAGCAGATGCGAGATATGGGAGATGTGGGAGATGTGCCTCAGGACATGATGGAAAGTGATGTTAATCTCCTTTATGTGGGAAGCTCTTACGATTTTATCAATAGTAATGTCAATAAGGATACTAAGCTGTATGGTATGCCGTCTCTTGAAGGCAACGGACCGATTGCTTTCATAAATGCTTTAGCAGCAATCTCAGTTTCGTGTTCGGATGTTGGCGGAGCCATGGCATTTATTGACACAATCATGTCTGATAAAGTAATGAATTCCGATTTGTCTTTCCCGGCTCTCTAAAATACTGAGCCAAGCTATACTTCAAATTGAAGCGGTGTGCACCGTAACAAAGCTGTCCATTGCGTTCTCCTCCTTTATCTGTATAATACGATAATTATATATAGTCATCGAAAAAGTAATACTTCGGCAAATCAGCTTTCTGTTGTGATGTTTAACAATATAACATCCCTCAAGTCTGATAAAACTTGTATTGTGTGTGTATAGAGCAAAATATTTCGGATAGTATAATTAATATGAATATCTAAAATGGAGGAGAAGTATGAAAACTACCAAGAAATTTTTCGCAGGTATTTTATCTGCAAGCATGATGCTCAGTGCATTGACAGGATGTGAGATGCCTTTCGGCGCTGGTTCAGGTAACAGCGATACTGACGCAGCTCTTGATGTTTGTGACAGCTTTGTTGAGGCTTTGCTTTCAACAAACACAAAGAAAATTGCTAAGACGCTTGACGAGGACAGTCAGGAATCTGATTGCCTTGAGGAAATCGATGCCTATAGTTCAACAATAGTTGCAGACATTCTCGGTGAAGCCGGCTATGAGGCTGACGAGGACAGCGTTGAATTAAAGAAAAAGAAGTGTACAGCTGAGTATGAGATTACAATGCCGGATCCTGCAGATGTTGCAGACGGTGAGGATGTATCTGATGCAGACGATAAGTCTGTTACAATAACAATCGAGCTTGAGCTTGAGGATGATGAGTGGGTTGTAACAAACATTGAAGATGTTTATGAGGAAATTTTCGATGAGGATTTGACTGCTTTGGCTGATGGCGATGCAGTAGTAACCGAAGAAACAACAGAGGAAACTACCGAGGCAACAACTGAAGCAACAACTGAGGCTACAACAGAGGCTACAACTGAAGCTACAACTGAAGAGACCACTGAGGCTTCTACAGAAACAGCTGAGACTTCAGCAGATGAGTCAACTCCTGATGACACAAGTGCTGAGACGCAGGCACCGACGAATGCTCCTGCAGACTTTGAATTCGATATGAAGACCACAGTCTTTAACGGTTATACATTTGTATTCGGCGAGACATGCTGTAAGGATATTCCGGATGACTTCTTTGGTTATATGCGTGACGATCCGCGTGCAACTGATTATATTAATGATATGACATATACATCGGTTACCTGCGCTCCGACAAATCATACAGGTGAGTATGACAGTGATTGCACAACAAGTTATGTTTATTTCTGTAATACTTCAGGCGAAGCAAAGGTTATGAATGATTGCTTATTGTATGAGGTGGATTTTAAGGCTAACTGGTGCAAAGATAAATCCTTGGTTGATGAGGGCTACTCATTCAATCTCGGTTCAGGTTTGACAGAGAACAGCACATATGAAGATTTTGTAGCATTCTTTGGTGAGCCAAATTATGAATATGTTTCTGACGAGTATGGAATTTGTCAATATACTTGGGGAAACCAGTACAGCGACGGATATTCTGTTGAGGCCAACTTCCTCCCTGACGGAAGAATGTACGAGATATCCTTCACCGGAAGTGTTTAATTGTTTCTTATAAAACTAATCTATAAACCAAGTTAATTATGAGTTCGATATGCGGTTGTAAACTGCTGTCGGACTCATGTTTTATATGCGGAGAAAAATATGTGTTTATTCTGCCGGGTTCTTCAACGATCGATGCTGTTTGTTTGCCGACCACCGCGTCGCTGAAACATGCGATTTTTGTCGCCGCCAGCGACGTTTTGAGGTGATTTTGGCGACGCCTGACCATCGCGTCGCTGAAACATGCGATTTTTGTCGCCGCCAGCGACGTTTTGAGGTGATTTTGGCGACGCCTGACCATCGCGTCGCTGAAACATGCGATTTTTGTCGCCGCCAGCGACGTTTTGAGGTAATTTTGGC
>JAZLGO010000093.1:0-11556 GCA_045616305.1 Saccharofermentans sp.
CCGGAACAAGCGAACGATTATATGTGGAATACATAATGGACATCGATTCTCTGGTCTTGGCATCAATCTTTATGAGCTGATCATTTACGGTAAGCCCTGCTATATCAATTTCCTCATAATTCATACTTAACATGTCACGAAGAGACGCTACTCGTACTATATAAAATTCATCCAGATTAGAAGCCGTAATCGACAGAAATTTAAGTCGCTCCAACAACGGATTTTTGGTATCTCTGGCCTCATGTAATATTCTGTCATTGAACTCAAGCCAGCTGAGTTCTCTGTTGAAAAACATCTGAGATTCAACATTAACCTTGTTGCTTTTACTTTCTGTCTTTTTTCCCGATTTAGTATTTTTTATATTCTTCTTTGTTGCCATTTGTATCACCTGTTAATGTTTTGAAAAATTTTAAAGTTTACGTTTTAGTTTTATGTGAGGTTCTACACCTATTACATCTTTAAAGAGCAGGCCTCTGTGTTCAAATGACCATTCCTCAAAAGACATATCTGAGCTTACCTCACATACTATAGTTAATACCTTGTGTACGAGCTGTGCTGACATTTTCTTTATTTTTTGTTTATGCGAAGCATCCAATGCATCTGCGATTCTGAGCATAGCCGTCAATTTGGATACAACAACTTTAGTATCCGGCGGCAACTGAGAATAAAATCTGTCAGAATACGGATTCTCTTTAGGATAAAGTCTCACCACAAGGGCAACTATATCAAGTTCTGTACTGTTAATACCTATCAAATCAGTGTAACGAATAAGCGAATAAGCGGCATTATTGTGGTTTTTGGCATCGACAAACTTACCTACTTCATGCAGTATTGCCGCCAACCTTAATATAAGTCTGTCACGTTCAGTCAAACCACTGACCATAACTGATGCATCAAATATTTCGAGAGCCATTTTCTCAACTAATTCAATATGCTTTTTGTCGCACTTATATCTCTTAGCAATGCTTCGAGAGGCACAAATAACATCCTTGCTTAAATCTACGGTAGGTTTAAGCTTAAGCTCATTAAAACAATAATCAAATATAACGCCGTCCCCGAGTGTACCCTTCGGCATATAAACCAACTCAAGCCCCGTATATTCAAGCATATTATGAATAATAAGAGCAGTAGGTAAAAGCAAAGGTGCAACATTTGCAGGAATGGAGTTATTCAGTGTTAAATCCGAAGGTCTTGTTTTAAGAAGATACTCATATACCTGATTAAACTCCGCTTTTGTAAGCATAACATTGGAACTTTCTTCCTTATCGGCAAGTATTTTAATAAATCCCATCTCGCTTCCGAAGGCAATCAGATTTTTATAAACGATACCTTTAGGTTCTGCATTATGATAGTCTTCCAAATCCTGATCGATAAATTCCTCAAGTACGTCTTCATAATGTGTTGTTCTGTTTTGAATATCTGATAACATATCAGATATTCTCAAAGAACCGAGAACCATGTTCTGACTGAAAACAAATTCCGAATTATCATAAACCGTTGCCTGCATTGAACCGGCACCTATATCAAGAATCATAGTACCCTGCTTTATTAATTCGATAAATTCAGGCATTGTCTCTCGAATAGCCGTATTATAGAAATTACGTTCAACAGAATTGTCCAGAACATTAATCTTAAATCCTGTTCTGATTGCAATCTGATCGAGAACAACATCACGGTTACCTGCTTCTCTGAAAGCACTTGTAGCTACACAGAAAACGCGACTAACCTTATACTCTTTACACTTAATATCAAACATATTAAGTACATTGCATAATTCATCTACTTGTTCAGGCTGAATGATACCTGAAGTATAGCCCTGTGCACCCAATGAAATATACTTAGAGACTGTCTCAACATTCTTCGGTTTTCCTTTAGAACCGACTTCAAAAAGCTTAAGTCTTGCTCTAAGAGAACCGATATTAATAACTGCCACTTGATTTTTTGACATACCGAATCCTCATTTGTTTTTTATATAGAATCAGTATATCTCAAAAAATGTAAAACTTCAGTTAAAAATAGATAATTATTTGATTCTTCACAGAAATTTGATTTACATCTCCTCGGAAAGCAACAGATATTCATCATAAAGTGCATTCAACTCATCGCAAACAACAGCATAACGGCTGTAATCATCAGGAGTTGCATCCGAAGAGAATTTCTCCTCAAGCGTCTTCTGTTCTGCTTCCAATTCGCCGATAAGGCGTTCTGCTTCACGAATTCTCTCACGCTTTTGAGCAACCAACTTACGTTCCTTAGCACGATTCTTAGATTCAATTTTTGCTTCCGTATTACGCTTAGCTTCAGAAGCTGCAGAAGAAACAGAATTCTCTTCACTGACACTTTTTTGTGCAACAGATTCGTTAACAGAGTTTAATGAATAACTCTTTCTGTATTCGCTGTAATTGTCATACTCGTAAATGCGTTTTCCTATAAAACCGAGAATTCTGTCAGCACACTTATCTATAAAATAACGATCGTGACTGACACATATTATTGCCCCGTTATATTCACACAAAGCATCCTCAAGAATCTCTCTTGAATTAATATCAAGATGATTCGTAGGCTCATCAAGGAACAAAATATCCGGACTTGATGTCAAAAGACAGCATAAATAAAGTCTCGAACGTTCACCGCCGGAAAGAACGTTAATCTTTTTATATACATCAATATCTCTGAAGCCGAATCTTGCGAGAAGATTTCTTGCCTGAGTCTCACTCAAATCAGTCTTTGAAAGTAATTCTTCCAGAGCACTTACCGTCTCGTCATCAAAAGGAACAAACTGCCCCATATAACCGCATTCACAAGCTCCGCTTATAAACACCTGGCCGTCAAATCCGCCCTGACGCCCAAGAAGCATAGTAAGAAGTGTTGACTTACCGCATCCGTTAGGTCCGCATAAAAACAACTTCTGCGTAGCCTTAACGTCAAAAGATACATCAGTAAAAAGAAACGGCATATCATCAAAACGCTTGGAAACATTTTTTACCGAGAGAAGAATCTTATCCTCATCGCCTTCTATAGAACGCGGCATAACCGTAAAACTCATTTGTCCTACACCGTGTGACAGCTTTGCACGTTCATTCTCAAGAATAACACTCAGCTTATTCACCATCTTCTCACGCTGGTGATATCCGCTGATATTTCTGTGTGAGAGCATGGTCTGTTTTACGTCAAGCTGATGCTCAAGTTCGTTGGTAAGATTATCAACCAGAGCCTGCTGTGACTTCATAAACTCTTTATATTGGCGCTTATAATCAGAATAATTACCCTTATATTCCTTGATATTTCCGTCAGTTAATTCAATAACGCGATTGGCTATTCTGTCAATAAAATAACGATCATGCGATATAACAAACACACTGCCGCCATAGGATTTGAGAAAACCTTCAAGCCAGTTTACTGCATCTGCATCAAGGTGATTGGTAGGCTCATCCAGCAAAAGGATATCCGGTCTTGCAACAATTAACTGAGCAAGACACACACGCATCTTCTCACCACCGGACAAAGTCGTAAAATCATCTCGTTCTGTTATATTGCCTTTAAAACCGAGTCCTGCCAAAGCTTCCTTTATTCTGTATTCGTAATCATATCCGCCGAGAGCTTCAAACTCTGCAACAAGCTTTGAATACTCGCTCATAAGAAGCTTATATTCACTGCTGTTCGTATCATACTCGTTTGCTGCAATGATATATTCTTTTTCCTTTAGTTCAGCCTCAAGATCAATAAGGCGCTGTGGCTTCAAAGTGCTTCCGCTCAAATCCTGCTCATCCATATTCTGAGACAGGTAACCTACAATAGTATTCCCGTGAAAAAGAACCTTTCCGCTGTCCGGCTTAATCACGCCCTTAATTATTTTAAACAACGTGGATTTACCGGCTCCGTTATTACCGATAAAAGCAATTTTGTCACCTTCATTAATCTTAAAGGTAACATTATCCAAAAGTTGGCGTGCATGAAAATTAATACTTACATTCTCAACGGTTAAGAGTGGCATAAATATCCTTTACTTTATCTCAACAGAAATACTATTCCGATTATTTCCAGAACAATCAATCCGACAAAAATAATAAGCATAAACAAAAGCAAAATCGGATTATACATGAAATCAGGAAGTGACGTTACCGAAGAATTATTTAAGACAACATCTCCTGCAAAAATATCATCATTTTTATGAACATTAAATGCGTCCTTCTCAGCCTTCTTATCTTTCTCAGGTAATACGGAATCTGAACTGTCTTTTTTAATTTTAACGGGCTTTACAAGACCTGAGACAACTGCCTCATCCTCATCCGGTGCCATGAAATCAAACGAATTGTCAGAAAATTCCAAAGAATCATACTTATCATAATTCTTTAAATCTCCTCTTTCTTCGCGAAAATGGGTACTAACCTTCATATACTCAGGAATATCCTTAGTATTAAGCACATTACGATTATCATCATCGCTCTTATAATTTGTCGTAATCCAAAAATCGTTATCCATAGTCCGAGTATTATATCATACCAAAAGCTATTTTACTCACCAAACATCAAATACTTCATTATATACACAATCATGTCACTTATTCCGACATAAACCCTGTTAACAGAAGCATATATATCCTTCCATCTTACTATATCTATAATATCCTCATCGCTGTTAAACAATTTCTTCATAACAGCATCATAGCCGTTTGAATTATGGATATAAATCTGTCTGAGTTCAAACACCTTATCGAGACACAAATTAACATTCTCATCATTTCTTATCGATACAAAAATCTCTATAAGAAGTGAGAAAGACTTCTCAAAATCAACAATCGGTACTGCTACATCTTCTCTGATATCCGTAATATTAAAGCGAACAAAGGACTTGGCAACAATGCTGACATTACGAGACAAATGAAGAATTTGATTGCATATATCAAAGAGGATAGATGCCTTCTCATCATTGGCAATGGTATTGTTATAGCCAACCACACTCATATCAAGTATACGTTGATCAATTTCCTCATCAATAGTAGAAATTCTGGTGGAAATACTCTCTGCTTCGATTGAATAATTCAGAACCTCACACAAAATAGTAGATTGATTTAATAATAATTCTGTTGTTGTTATAACCTGACTTAATATCCTCAGTTTATTCTCATCATTCATAAGAGAGCCTCCGCTATAGAATAATACACATAAAGACATTATACAAAATCTCAGCAAAAAAAACGACACAAATTAAATTTGTGTCGTTAGTAAAATCATAAATATGCTGTTAATTATCAAATCTTATTGTCAGAACCAAGAACGTTAACAATCTTATGAGCAACCATTTCCTTAACAGCCTGACGAGCCGGCTTCAAGTACTGACGTGGATCAAAGTGTGAAGGATTCTCAGCAAAATACTTACGGATATTACCTGTCATAGCAAGACGAATATCTGAATCAATATTAATCTTACATACAGCAAGCTTAGCTGCCTCACGGAGCTGCTCCTCAGGAATACCTACAGCATCAGGCATTGAACCGCCGAACTCGTTAACCATCTTAACGAACTGCTGTGGAACAGATGAAGAACCGTGAAGAACGATTGGGAAACCAGGAAGTCTCTTAATGCACTCCTCAAGAACGTCAAAACGAAGCGGTGGCGGAACAAGGATACCCTCAGCATTACGTGTGCACTGATCTGCTGTAAACTTGTATGCACCGTGTGAAGTACCGATAGCAATTGCAAGAGAATCACAACCTGTTCTTGATACGAACTCCTCAACCTCTTCAGGACGTGTATAGCTTTCCTTACCGGCCTCTACAACAACCTCGTCCTCGATACCAGCAAGAGTACCAAGCTCAGCTTCAACAACAACGCCATGAGCATGTGCATACTCAACAACCTGCTTTGTTAAAGCTACATTCTCATCAAAAGACTTAGATGAAGCATCAATCATTACTGATGTGAAACCACCATCGATACATGATTTACAAAGTTCAAAAGAATCACCGTGATCAAGGTGAAGAGCTATAGGAATCTGTGGATTCTCTGCAACAGCTGCCTCAACAAGCTTTACCAAATATGTGTGATTAGCATAAGCACGAGCCCCCTTTGAAACCTGAAGAATAACAGGGCTGTTAAGCTCTCCTGCTGCTTCTGTGATACCCTGTACGATTTCCATGTTGTTAACATTAAAAGCACCGATAGCATAACCGCCGTCATAAGCTTTCTTAAACATTTCAGTAGTAGTTACTAATGGCATAATTAAAACGCTCCTTAGAAATTTATTAAATTGCATAGCAAAATGCATCACAATCGGTAATTATTATACTACTTTTTGCCGATTAAATGTGTAGCATAAACATAAAAAAATAACGTCTTATGAGTTGAAATAAAAGAAAACGACTCTGATTTTTTAAATCAAAGTCGTTATGATTTTCATATCAATTAATACAAGATACAATCACTGCTCAGATTCAGGAATATTATCACCTGCAAGTTCCTTAACCTGACTCTCGTCGAGATTAAGTGCATCAGCGACAATCGAGTCCACATCTAACTCATCATTCTCTTCCCGGTTCTTTGCATCATAGCCCAAAGAAGCATCCGGCTTGATTACACCGTCACAATACTTAGCTCCGTATGCTTCAGCTATATCAAAAGCCTCACTCATAAGCTGATCAAAATCACTGCTTGAAGCTAAATCCTTTGTTGATGTCTGATAGCAAGCATCTTCAAAAACATTATCAAGAACCAAATACTTTACAGGAACATGATTCATTGAAGCTAACATCTCCTCAGCTCTGTCCGGAGCTCCGATGTGAGCATCAAAATTCTCGAAAGGAATGGTAATCAGAGAGAATCTGTAACGAAGTACAATTCTCTTCTCATTGTAGTCAACTGCAACACGATAATTAGCAATAAGGAATGACTGAATAAATACAAGTAAAAAGATAATAAAAGCAATAAGTGAACATGCACCGATTGCATAATTCTTACTTACAAGCATATAAATGCCTAAAGCTAAAAATATTACCATCAACGGAACAGTAACAAATCTTCTGCTCTTTACCTGCTTAGTATTAGCCGCAAAGCAATGCACACCCTCCTGCGGCAACTTATCAATTCTTTCCTGATTCTCAAAACCTGTAGACATAAAACCTCCTAATATGGCAACTTTTATTGATATTATATCACAATTCAGTTTTTAATGCTTCAATTCTGGCCAAAACGCCCTTATACATCTCCATGTACTTGTTCTGCTTCTCACGTTCCTGAGCTATAACCTTCTCAGGAGCCTTGCTCACAAAAGACTCGTTTGAAAGTTTGCCTTCAACTCTCTTAAGCTCTCCTTCAAGATTCTTCTTCTCATTCTCAAGACGCTCAATCTCCTTAGCGATATCAATGAGTTCTCCGAGAGGCATATAAATCTCACCGCCGTCAAAAATTGCAGTAACAGCTGATGACGGAACACCGGACTTATCCGATGAAGTCTCAAGGCTGCTTACTGAGGCAAGTCTCTGTAAGAAAGCCTCTCCGTCGGTAAACATCTTAGCTATAGAATCATCAGATGTAACAACTATGATGTGCGCCTTACGAGAAGGAACAACACCCATCTCTGAACGGA
This sequence comes from Saccharofermentans sp., assembly GCA_045616305.1. Lineage (GTDB taxonomy): Bacteria > Bacillota > Clostridia > Saccharofermentanales > Saccharofermentanaceae > Saccharofermentans. The sequence continues at coordinate 7,586 of JAZLGO010000093.1, forward strand.
TATTACGGATTGAACGAATTGCATCCATAAGAACAGACATCTTACGAGCATCTTCGCTGAAAGAGCCGAATTTAGATACTGTCGGCCAATCAGAAATCATGATTGATTCAGCCTTATCCTCTAATATAAGGTTAAGGTATACCTCCTCTGTTACGAAAGGCATAAACGGATGCAATAATTTCATTGAATCTGCAAGGATTGTATTAAGCAAATACTGAGCTTCAAGTCTGGTCTCACAGTTCTCATCAAAGAGACGGCTCTTAGCAATCTCTATGTACCAAGCACAGTAATTCTCCCAAATGAAGTCAACAATCTTTGAGAGAGCAACTCCCAGCTCATACTTATCTACGTTATATGTTACTTCTTCAACGAGTTTATTAAACTCAGTGATAATCCACTTATCCTCAAGAGTAAACTTCGAAGCATCAACCTTTGAATAATCGGCATTCTCATCAGAATTCATAAGAACGAATCTCATAGCATTCCAAATCTTATTGGAAAGGTTACGACCATTCTCTATCTTACCCGGAATAAATCTCTGATCATTACCCGGCGCATTACCTGTAACAAGAGCATATCTCAAAGCATCAGCACCGGACTCAGCAATAATCTCGAGAGGATCTATTCCGTTACCCAAAGACTTACTCATCTTTCTACCCTGCTCATCTCTGACAAGGCCGTGGATAAGAACTGTATCAAACGGAACATCTTCCATGTGAGCCATACCGGCAACAATCATTCTTGATACCCAGAACGTAATAATATCATAACCGGTAACAAGTGTATTCGTCGGATAGAATTTCTTCAAATCCTCAGTCTTATCAGGCCAACCTAATGTTGAGAACGGCCAAAGCGCTGATGAGAACCATGTATCAAGAGTATCAGGATCCTGACGCATCGGCTTACCGCACTTAGGACAAACAGCTGAGTTCTCCTTTGTTACAACTATCTCACCGCAATCATCACAATAGAATGCAGGAATCTGATGTCCCCACCAAAGCTGACGTGAAATACACCAATCTCTGATATCCTCCATCCAGTTAAAATAATTCTTATCAAAACGTTCAGGCACAAACTTAATGCTTCCGTCTTTTACAGCTTTAATTGCCGGTTCAGCAAGAGTCTGCATCTTTACAAACCACTGAAGTGATACACGCGGCTCAATAGTAGTACCGCAACGATAACACGTTCCTACATTGTGATTATATGGCTCAACCTTAATAAGGAATCCGCCTTCTTCAAGATCCTTAACAATAGCCTTACGAGCTTCAAATCTGTCCATTCCGGCATACTTAGGATAATCATCGATAATCTTAGCATCATCAGTCATTACATTAATCACCTCAAGATTATGACGAAGTCCTACTTCGAAGTCGTTAGGATCATGTGCAGGTGTAATCTTAACAACACCTGTACCGAAATCTATATCAACATAGTTATCAGCTACAACAGGAATCTTACGTCCTACCAATGGAAGAATAAGATTCTTTCCAACTATATCCTTATATCTTTCATCCTTAGGGTTAACAGCAACAGCAGTATCACCGAGAAGTGTCTCCGGACGTGTTGTAGCAAGCTCAACATAACCTGAACCATCCTCAAGCGGATATCTCAAATGCCAGAATGCACCAGCCTGATCCTCATACTCAACCTCTGCATTTGAGATAGAGGTAAGACAATGAGGGCACCAGTTAATGATTCTCTCACCTCTGTAAATCAAGCCCTGATTATAGTATTTTACAAATACTTCCTTTACGGCTTCAGAACAACCCTCATCCATAGTAAATCTCTCATGTGACCAATCACATGAGGAACCCATTTTCTTGAGCTGCTCAACAATTCGTCCGCCGTACTGTTCCTTCCATGCCCAAGCACGTTCAAGGAATTTCTCACGACCGATATCTTCTTTAAATATACCTTCCTTACGCATTTGTTCTACAATCTTTGCTTCCGTTGCAATTGAAGCATGATCAGTACCCGGAACCCATAAGGTTGAGAATCCTTTCATTCTCTTATATCTTACAAGAATGTCCTGTAAAGTATTATCAAGTGCATGACCCATATGGAGCTGACCGGTAATATTCGGAGGCGGCATGACCACGCAGAAAGGCTCCTTACCCTCAGTATTATCAGGTTTGAAATATCCTTTCTCTGACCAACCGTTATACAAACGCGGCTCTGCTTCATTTGGTTCAAATGCTTTATTGATGTGCTCAATATTCATACAGAACTTCCTTTCTTAACATAATCTAAAATATAACAACATATTATCACCCATTTACAATAAAAATGCAAATGGATAATATGCCAATATTTAGGTTGTTCACGAAAACACATAATCAGAAATCAGCAACAATAATACCTGTTTACAATTTCATAAATATTAGTCCTCAATCTCAGCCAGATATAAGTTTACACGTTCTCTGTAATTATTTAATGTAGTATAAGTGTCCTGGGCACCACTGATAAATAGAGAAATCTCTTCATTTATGATTGTCTCAACATTATTATCATAATTCATTACTGTATGTAGACTATTCAACATAAATAAGTATTCATCAAACTCTTTTTGAGGATCCGGTTCAGAAACTGCAAGAAGGCTTAAATCTTCACCGGTAGTTGATTCAATATAAGAATTCATGGAAGAATTCTTCAGTTCTTTGTTCTCACAAATAATACTATTTAACACAGGAATTTTATTGTCATAAAGAATTACTCTTTGTGCTTCTGCGCTATATAAAAAGTCAATATAATCTTTGCTTGCCTCATCACATGACTCATTAAGGATAAAAAAATTATCAAGAGCAATCAAAGGCAAAGAATCTTCTAAATAAGGAAGACCAACAATCCGCATGCCATCAGAATAATAAGTTGAATATCTATAGTAATCACTAAAACCAGAGATTCTGCACATGTGAAAAAATACTTCTGTATGATAAATACTAATATCATAAATTTCATAAAGATGATCAAGTATACCTGTTGCTTCATCTTCGGCCAGAGAATATTCTTGCATTAATATATATAGGGTTAGAATATCAAAATCACCGGTTATTCCTTCAGGATATATACTTGTACTTGCAGCATGTAAAAAATCATTAATAGTGTAATACTCGTCATTTAATGCAAGCGAAGCTTCATAAGGAATTGTTAAGCCTACTACTTCGTAATAAGGAGCTACTATTTTACCATCACCAAAAGAATTTATAGTTTCAATTACACACTTATTGTATTCATTATGTTCAAAGATATCAGTATTATCAATCTCACAAGAGTCAAAAACTGAATCAACTAATGCATAATCTCCGAAATTCAAATAAAAAATCATAGGTCCTTCGTCATTATTTGTGTCATTTCTTAATTTTTCCAATCCCTCCAAAGAATTAACATCATAAAACACCAATTGAACATTCACATTAGGGTGAAACATCATATATTCTTCGGACAGAACATTTAGCAATTGAATAGAATTTTCATTTGAGTATCCTATAATAATTGATTTACTATCTATATTATTCATATTCTCAAAATGAGTCATCAATAAAACATGTCTTATATTATTAGAAGAACAATCATATAAATCAAAGAGTAAACTGTCCCCACAACTTGTAACATGATTTATCTCATAGAATGACGGAATCTTATTTGAATACAGTGCTACATTAACGAAATCTGTATAATAAATTTCATTTCCATATGAAAAAATAACACTCTCACTATCTTCCGAATTATAAGTAATAAATAGTCTTTCACTTTCAATATCTTCCGCTGATAGAATAATGCTGCCAACTTTTTTTCCGGTAGAAATATCTTTTTTATACAAATAAGCGTTATCTTCATCTGAACCAAAATAGTAAATATAGTTTTCGACTATAAGAGGAATGCAATTCAAAGCATCTGATATTTCAATTTTATATTTAAAATTCAAAGTGAAATCATTCTCATTAAATGAATAAACAAATACTACTCCG
>JAZLGO010000094.1:0-52442 GCA_045616305.1 Saccharofermentans sp.
ATTATGCGTTCCCTCTTCTTGTATAGTTTTATCTCCAATGACTATAATCCTGTCACAAAACTTACAAGAGGACATTCTATGAGATATATAAATAGTTGTTTTGTTATTAATCAACTCATTAAATCTATTATATATTTCATACTCTGCTACAGGATCTAACGCTGCTGTCGGCTCATCCAAAACAACTATCGGTGCATTACGATATACAGCTCTTGCAATTGCAATCTTTTGTGCCTGTCCGCCAGAAGGTTCAATTCCTTTTTCATCAAATGCCTTATAAAGTAATGTGTTGCCCTGATCACTTATTCTATGTACCCAATCAGCAATACCACTTATCTGATATATATGTTCTAAATCACTTCTTTTCTTATCCTGATTTCCAATTTCGATATTTTCATCTATTGTATAACCAAATAGCTTAAAATCTTGGAAAACTACAGCTAAAATCTTCACATATTCCTCATACGAATAATCATTGATGTTTCTTCCACATATTTTGATTTTCCCCTCTGTTACATCATATAGCCTACATAAAAGCTTGATCAAAGTTGATTTACCAACTCCGTTCATGCCCACAATAGATATTTTCTCACCCTTGGATATCTTAAGGTTGATATTTTTCAAAACATACTCTTTTGAACCTGGATATTTAAAAGAAACATTATCAAATTCAATACCATCAAAGGAAGCTACATTCACCATTTCACCGTCACACGAATCAAAATTCTCAAGTTCCATGTATCGAATAAAGGCACTCATAAAGTTGCTTTTCATTATTAGCTGTTGCGAATTTGTAATGATTGCTAATAAACAGTCATTTGTGAAAATTTCCATTGCAGTAATATACATTACAAAATCTGAAACACTTATTTGCCCATTTAGTGCTGCTATTCCCAAATAGCAATATGAAATACCATAACTCAAAGCAGACATTACACTTCCTGGAATTCCCCATTTAAACTGTTTGATTGCACACTCATTGTCCATTTTATTTAATGCATCTGCGTTCTCTATTGATTTTCTCTCAATCAAGTTACTTCCATCATATAAACGCAATTCTTTTGCATATTCTTTACTTGTAATTCTTGTATATATGTATGAATAGAACTTATTAATTGTGGGTGTCTTTTCAAAAACCTCTTGGGATGCACCATTTATTTTTGAAGTACAAAAAGAATTCACGGAGACAGCCAAGACTGATAAAAGTAATAGAATTGGCGATATCTTCAGCACAATATAGATTACTCCCACGATGACAAATATACTTTTTCCAATTTTAACTACACAATCTGACATTCCCTTTATTCCGCCTGAATACCAAGACATACCTGTTTCAGCCTTCTGCTTTGCTGATAAAACGTCTTCATTTTCAGTAGCTTCAAATCTCATCTTCATAGATTTTTCAGACATCATTAGGTCGAATTTTTTGGCTAATCTATCCTCCCTAATTTCTCGCATTTCCTGTAACAGTAAAATTGTAAAGGTAGCAAAAAAATTACCAAAGATAATAATCAAAATATATATCAAAATTCTTTTTTTGTTTTGACTGTTCATCAGTTCATCAATGATATACTTTGGCATTATGATATTAATAAACGGTGTTACTGCAGATACCAAAATATTCAAAGCCACAATAAGCCCATATACTTTATTCTCTTTTGCAACTAGCTTATAGAAATATATACATGTTTCATAGCTCTTTTTCATATTAGCAAACAGCTTCTTCATATTTTGTTCCCTCCTTGTAATATTGTGACTGCATTCGAAACATTTCAGCATACCTTCCGTTTTGATCTAAAAGTGTACTGTGAGTACCATATTCTGTCATCTCACCATTTTCAAATAATGCTATATTGTCACAAAATCTGGTGCTTGCAAGTCTATGCGATATATAGATTGCCAATTTGCCATCAATGATTGCATCAAACTGCTCATACATTTTACTCTCAGCCATTGCATCTAAAGCAGCCGTAGGTTCATCCAGTACTACCATCGGTGCATTTTTATAGATTGCTCTTGCCAATGCTAGTTTTTGTTTTTCGCCTCCAGACAATTCTAAACCATCATCTGTAAGTACCTTAAGCATAGGCGTATCCATCCCAAGCTCCAACGTATTTAATTTTTCTCCTAAGCCAGCTTTCATTAAACACTCTTTCGCATATTGCTTATCTGTTTCATCCTCAGACTTCATAGATATATTTTCTGCCAATGAAAATGCATAGCATTCCATATCCTGAAAAACCGGGGCATATAATTCATAGTATTTTTTAGTATCTATGGTATTAATATCAATACCATTTATATAAATTTTTCCACTGGTTGGTTTATATAATTTCAATAACAGTTTTACGAATGTTGTTTTTCCTGCTCCATTTAGTCCAACAACCGCTAATTTTTCATGCGCTGCAATACGAATATTTATATTTTTCAAGGCATAATCCTGACTTCCAGGATATTTAAAAGATACGTTCTCGAAATATATCTCTAATTCCTTTCCCTCAAATTCCTCCAAGTTTTCTCTCTCGCTTTCGCAAAATTCATTTAAACTACGATAATCATTTGTCTCAGCGCTACATTTTTTAAGCTTTGCATAGATTTTTAACAAGTTATAAAAGGTTTCTGATAAGTAGTGTACGCAACCTATATATAACATAAAATCTCCGATTCCAATGTTACCTCGCAATATGAAATAAACTAAACCTCCATACATCAAAGCTTCCCTGGATAAATCCAAAATATTTGTAAACAATCCACTCTTAATCCACTGAATTCTAGCCTTACGTACACCACTATGTATCTCTTGCTGTAATTCATCCTGTGTTTTTAGCAACTTATCCGCTAACTGATATAATCTAATATCTTTTCCGAAGGAATAATCATTGCTAATCCTTTTAAAATATTCTAATTTACGCTTTTGATAGGTTACATCATCAATGGTGAATTCCTTTTCTTTTTGAGAAGCTTTGCTGATTGAAAAATAAGATAAAATACCAAACGCCAATACCATAAGTGCCATAAAAATGCTTATATTACAAAGAATGATTACTGCAACCAAACAAGTGAATATGTTTGTACAAAACTCAAGTGTGAAACGGATAATTCCCTCAATTCCCACATCTACATTTCTTGTAGAATCCTTAGATTTTTCTACTGCATCTAACACTTCGCGATCTTCCAAATTTTCATAAAACATACCTATGTGCTTGATATTTCGTTTTAGCATAAACATTGGACGTACGTAAAAGGCTGCTGGATCTTTTCCAAAATTTACAGCATTCAATCCTACCATGCATAAAATATTCGCTACCGTCAGCACCATTACTGTTTTTATAAGTTCACCGCTTGTCATTCCAACTAAGATATACTCAATAATATATTTACTCATAAATAACCCAATATACTTACTTCCTGCAGTACATAAAACGGATAACAATATCAGTGCAACGAGATAAGGTTTATGTTTGATGACTCCCTTATATACATAAATAATATTACTAAGAAGATTATACTTTTTTTGTTCAACCTTATTCATTTCGCTTGTCTCCTTTCTTTCATGAGACAATTGTAATAAATGCATCTATACAATCCAATAACGGCATTCACGACAAAAACTCGCCCTACAAGCGAAAAAAGGTGGCTAAAACGCCACCTTCTAAAATAATTACTGATACTCTATTCAATTCCAGAGCAAATAATCGAAGCAATCCCTTTTACAGCCTTCCAGTCCCAATCAAACTCTTTTCTAAAACTTGTTTGAAACATGGCAGTAAAATTTTCTTCTCTATCAACTAAAAAAACACAGGTTCCTGCTCCCTCATGATATATTGTTCCTTCAGACAGTATCTGCTCCAAATCATACTCGGATGAATAAATTGGTACACCCGCACCATAATGTAAAGAATCATTTTTACCATGTGTCACATTTAATGTTCCTGGATTAAGCAAATTCGTCCAAAGTAACGAAAGACCTTTTTTACCAATTACTCTCTTTCCATTATAACAACCATCTTGCAGAATCATACGTCCTAGCTGTACCATTTCATAACATGTGGACATCTGACCACCTGCTGTTTCCGGAACGCCTTTGTAATGCTGATAGGTCGGATTAGCCATATACATTTCACCAACTTCAAGGCTTTTTCTTACCATAGCTAAATCGGTCTCATTCGCAATATTATATCGCTTTACCTGCTCTAATGTAGCTTCTTTTCTCCAATGTGTATCATACATCTCACAAGGAATAAATATACTTTTTCTAATATACTCTTCCGCTTCCATTCCTGTTGCCCTTTTTATGATTTCTCCCAAAATAAAATAGGCAACAATAGAATATATCCACTTTTCCCCTGGTTTTGCATGTAATCCTGCTTTTACAACTGCCGAAATCCAAGTGTTCTCTGGATCCGCTTCATCCACATATTTTTCAAAGGAACGTTCATCCTCTGCATAACATCCTTCTAATGCACATATTCCGGAAGTGTGTGTAAGCAAATGTTGTATCGTAATATCTCGAAAACTATCTTCATCAAATTCAGGAATCCATTCTTTCACCAATTGCCCTAGATACAGACATCCGTCTTCTGCAAGCTTTATAATTGCGATAGCAGTAATTAATTTACCCACAGACTGTATTTCAAACAAAGTATTAGGAGTAAATAAGGAATTTCCCATCCATGGAGTAGCCAGTGTTCCGATTGCATTATTGGCAAATACTTTTCCGTTTCTACATAGACAATAGCTGCCTGACCAAATCATTTTCTCATCAATCATACTTTGAATATATTTATTAAGATATTCAATTCTATCTTCTCTATAATTCACTTCTTTGGGATTCGCATCACATTTTCCATTTATTACAGCAGTTTCTAATTTATCAATATCCTTCCAAACCATTTTTCATCCTCATTTGCTTAAATAGTAGCATATACAAAGTACATTCCTGATGTTTTGACTGCTATAGATTCCTTATTATCAAAATACTCACTAGTACGATTATAATATTCTACTAATTCTTTTGCTCTTTGCAGACTGCATCCATGATTCAAAAAATAATTCAAACCACCTTGATAAGAATCCTCATGTGAATATACAAATCTAAATATATCATTTATTTTCTTTTTATCATGGTCTGCTGGTTCATATATGGTAACTTGATCACTAATTCTTGCCCCTATATTTTGAAATCCAGCCTTTTTAAGCATATAGGGTAATTTAGTTCCCATCCTATAGTCTCTTTCACCGTTTGATAATTCATATTCCCATAATGAAATAAAATCTGGGCGTGCCAATCCACTTTCTGCTTTCTCCAGCCCAGAATAAAATCCAGCCTGTTCAACTTCCATATTTACATCAATCAACAAAATTGTTCCACCTGGTTTTAAACACTCCTTCATTTTTAAAAGAAGTTCTTCTGGATGTGGCATATATGATAATAAAAGCATTGCAACAACTAAATCATATTTTTTCTCTGGTTGAAAACCATACACATTTTCATTGATAAACTTATATTTGAATGGACTTTGTGAAAATAACTCTTGGGCTTCCTTTATTTGACCTTGATCCAATTCAATTCCTGTGTAGCTACTTCCTTCCGCAAGCAATGGCATAAATTTCGTTCCTAAATATCCATAACCACAACCAAAATCAAGCATATCAATTGGATTTGAAAATTTCAAAACATCCTTAACAAAAAAATTAAAATAGTCATCATTCCAGTATAATTCTTTCCAGACTTTAATAATCTCACGATTTTCATTCCAATAATCTACCTCATCATACCTTTTGGTTTCATCTTTATGCAATGACTCTAACCCAAGTATAATATCTGCACTAACTCCAAAAATATCTGCCATTCGTGGTATATGCGTTATATCTGGAAAATTAACTCCATTCTCCCACTTACTAATAGTCTGAAATGAAACTTGCATTAATTCCGCTAATTCTTTTTGTGTGAGTCCTTTTGCTTCTCTAAGTTCTTTAATATATAACTTCATATGTATTCCTGCCATTCCATATCATCCATTTTCATTATAAATACTGTTCTATTCTAAATATGAATAATGAATTTTGATTTTATGGCACCGTTTTGGCACCACTACATCAATTAATCCTAATATAACACAATTTTAATATGTAAAAAAAGCTTTCCGAGAAATCTCGGAAAGCCTTGAAAATACTGGTTTTACAAACAATCAATTAAGATTACTCAATGATTGTAGAAACTGTACCTGCACCTACTGTATGACCACCCTCACGGATAGCGAACTTAAGACCCTGCTCCATAGCGATTGGTGTGATAAGCCCAACAGAGATTGTAACGTGGTCACCAGGCATACTCATGTCTGTACCCTCTGGGAGGTTAGCGATACCTGTAACGTCTGTTGTTCTGAAGTAGAACTGTGGACGATAACCTGTGAAGAATGGCTTATGACGGCCACCCTCTTCCTGTGTCAATACGTAAACCTGACCCTGGAACTTTGTATGAGGTGTGATTGTACCTGGCTTAGCAAGAACCTGACCTCTTTCAACTTCCTTACGATCAATACCACGGAGAAGAGCACCGATGTTATCACCAGCCTCAGCCTGATCCATCTGCTTACGGAACATCTCAACACCTGTGATTGTTGTAGCCTTAGCCTCTTCCTGAAGACCTACGATCTCAGCAGCGTCACCAACCTTAACAATACCTCTCTCAAGACGACCTGTAGCAACAGTACCACGACCTGTGATTGTGAATACATCCTCAACAGGCATCAAGAATGGCTTGTCTGTTGGACGCTCAGGTGTAGCAATATACTCATCAACGTTCTTCATAAGCTCAACGATTGGAGCATAAACTGCATCGTTGATATCTGTAGATGTTGACTCAAGAACTGCAAGAGCAGAACCACGGATGATAGGTGTATCATCACCTGGGAAATCATACTGATTCAAAAGATCTCTGATATCCATCTCAACGAGCTCAAGAAGCTCATCATCATCAACCTGATCGCACTTATTCATAAATACTACGATATAAGGAACGCCAACCTGACGAGCGAGAAGGATGTGCTCACGTGTCTGAGGCATCGGGCCGTCAGCAGCTGAAACAACAAGGATAGCACCATCCATCTGAGCAGCACCTGTGATCATGTTCTTTACATAGTCAGCGTGGCCTGGGCAGTCAACGTGTGCATAGTGACGAGCATCTGTCTCGTACTCAACGTGAGCTGTGTTACTCGTGATACCACGAGCTCTCTCTTCCGGTGCAGAGTCGATGTTACCATACTCTTTATAGTCAGCCTTACCCTGGAAAGATAATACCTTTGTGATAGCAGCTGTAAGAGTTGTCTTACCGTGGTCAACGTGACCAATTGTACCAATGTTTACGTGTGGCTTGTTACGTACAAACTTTTCCTTAGCCATTTGTAATTTCCTCCTTAAGAAAATTAAAAAATAATTCGCTTTGCTTTGCGCGTCAATAACTATTTTACGAAATTTTAAAGTCTCTTGCAATAGTTATTTATCGCGCTAACCAAAGTCTGATTGTTGTATTTAATATCTACATTTATAGATAATTAAATCAATTACTTCTTGAGAACTGCCTCAGTAATGCTCTTTGGTGTCTCAGCAAAGTGACCGATCTGCATTACGAAAGCACCACGACCCTGTGTAGAAGAACGGAGAGCAGTTGCATAACCGAACATCTCAGCGAGTGGAACCTCAGCAGAAATTGATGAAGTACCGTTCTCTGTCTCCATGGACTTAATGTTACCACGGCGAGCACTCAAGGTACCCATAACGTCACCCATGTACTCTTCAGGAACTTCAATGTCTACCTTCATGATAGGCTCGAGGAGACAAGGATCTGCCTTAGCCATACCATTCTTGAATCCCATAGAACCGGCAATCTTAAATGCCATTTCTGATGAGTCGACATCGTGGTAAGAACCATCGAATACTGTAACCTTAACGTCAACAACAGGATAACCGCCTAAGATACCTGCCTGCATAGCTTCCTGTACGCCGGCATCGATAGGAGCGATAAACTCCTTAGGGATAGAACCGCCGACTGTCTCGTTAACGAATGAATAACCTGTACCAGGCTCCTGTGGCTCAAGTCTAAGCCAGCAGTGACCATACTGACCGTGACCACCTGACTGACGAACGAACTTACCTTCGCACTCAACAGTCTTCTTAATTGTTTCCTTATAAGAAACCTGAGGAGCACCAACGTTAGCCTCAACCTTAAACTCACGGAACAAACGATCAACGATGATATCCAAGTGGAGCTCACCCATACCTGCGATGATTGTCTGGCCTGTTTCCTGGTTTGTATATGTCTTGAATGTAGGATCTTCTTCGGCAAGCTTCTGAAGGGCTACAATCATCTTCTCCTGTGAAGCACGGCTCTTTGGCTCGATAGCAACCTCAATAACCGGCTCTGGGAATTCCATAGACTCAAGAATAATCGGATGATTCTCATCACAGAGTGTATCACCTGTTGTTGTATCCTTAAGTCCTACTGCAGCAGCGATATCACCTGAGTAAACCTCTGTGATCTCCTTACGATCGTTAGCATGCATCTGAACTATACGTCCGATACGCTCCTTCTTACCCTTAGTAGCGTTGAGAACATAAGAACCTGCCTCAAGGACACCTGAGTAAACTCTGAAGTAGCAAAGCTTACCAACGAATGGATCAACTGCAATCTTAAATGCAAGGGCTGCGAATGGCTCATCATCAGAAGAAGGACGATCCTCCTCCTCGTCTGTATCAGGATTTACACCCTTGATAGCAGCGATATCTGTCGGTGCCGGCATGTAATCTACGATTGCATCAAGCATCATCTGAACACCCTTGTTTCTCAAAGATGTACCACAGATAACCGGGATAATCTGACAAGTAACTGTAGCCTTACGAAGAGCTTTCTTGAGCTCCTCAACTGTGATCTCCTCACCTTCGAGGTACTTCATTGTGAGTTCCTCATCAGTCTCGGCGATCTTCTCAACCATCTCGTCTCTCTTAGCCTTAACGAAGTCAACCATATCAGCAGGAACCTCACGGTCCTCATACTGCATACCGTCTTCGCTTGTATATACTTCTGCACGAAGTGTCATAAGGTCGATAATTCCCTGGAAATTATCTTCCTTACCGATTGGAACCTGAATAGCAACAGGATTGCTCTTCAAACGGTCCTGAATCATTGAGATAACACGGAAAAAGTCTGCGCCCAAGATATCCATCTTGTTTACGTATACCATACGTGGTACACCATAGTGCTCAGCCTGTCTCCAAACTGTCTCTGTCTGTGGCTCAACACCACCGCGTGCTGACATAACCGTTACGGCACCGTCAAGAACACGAAGTGAACGCTCAACCTCTACAGTAAAGTCAACGTGGCCAGGAGTATCAATAATATTGATACGATGTTCTCTCCAGAATGCTGTTGTTGCAGCAGAACAGATAGTAATACCTCTCTCCTGCTCCTGAACCATCCAGTCCATTGTAGCAGCACCGTCGTGAACCTCACCAATCTTACGATTGATACCTGTGTAATAAAGAATTCTCTCCGTTGTAGTTGTCTTACCTGCATCGATGTGAGCCATGATACCGATATTACGAGTCATTTCCAATGAACACTGTCTCTTTTGCATCGTTCATTACTCCTTATCTATGCATTAATACTTATAGTGTGAGAAAGCACGGTTAGCTTCAGCCATCTTGTGCATTTCTTCTTTCTTCTTAAATGCTCCGCCTGTTGCGTTAGAAGCATCGATGAGCTCGTTAGCCAAACGCTCTTTCATTGTTCTCTCGTTTCTTGTTCTTGCATAAGTAACAAGCCAACGAAGAGCCAATGTCTGACGTCTTGCAGGACGAACCTCAAGAGGTACCTGGTAGTTAGCACCACCAACACGTCTTGCCTTACATTCCAACTCCGGCATTACATTCTCAAGAGCCTTGTAAAATACATCCAAAGGCTCTTCGCCTGTACGCTCTTTGATGATATCAAATGCGCCGTAGCAAATTCCTTGTGCTACACCCTTTTTACCGTCTAACATGATGTTATTGATAAGCTTAGATACCTTAACATCATTATAAACAGGATCCGGGAGCACTTGTCTTACTGGGACATTACCTTTTCTAGGCACTTTACTTCCCTCCTTCATGATATTCAGTATTCTGAAACCATAGGTACTCACGTTTCAGTTTAAATTTTTTGGACCACGTGTCGTGCTTCAAGACATGTCCCGTAGATATAATCTATGAACAATGTACTGATCACTTCAATTGTCCGTTTTGCAGTTAAAAGAATTACTTCTTTACCTTTGCAGCCTTTGGCTTCTTTGCACCGTACTTAGAACGACCCTGCATACGATTAGCAACGCCTGCTGTATCAAGTGTACCTCTGATGATGTGATAACGTACACCAGGAAGATCCTTAACACGTCCGCCTCTGATAAGAACAACAGAGTGCTCCTGCAAGTTGTGTCCGATACCCGGAATATAAGATGTAACCTCGTAGCCGTTTGTTAAACGTACACGGGCAACCTTACGCAAAGCTGAGTTAGGCTTCTTAGGTGTAACTGTCTTAACAACAGTACAAACTCCACGCTTCTGTGGTGAGAAAGAATCAATTTCCTTCTTGTGAATTGTGTTTAAACCGAACTGCAATGCCGGTGAAGCAGACTTATATGTCTTGTCTGTTCTTCCGGACTTGACTAATTGATTAAATGTTGGCATCAATACATCTCCTTTCTGTAATACTTCTGAGAAACGGGTGTTTTACGATAAAAAAACACGCAAAAACGCCCTCGAACTTCTCCGAGCAATTTATAATAGCACCCTGACCGTCAATTGTAAAGAGATTTTTTATGTTATAATTCTTGTCGAAAAGCCGAATTAAACGACGGAAAGGACAAATCCATGCAACTATTTACATATATCGACTATACCGACATGCTCGAAGAGCTTAACAACGATCTTGAACAGGAATTCATCACGGGAGACAGTACTTTGTATATAATTCGACAGAACACACCCGTTACCCTGCCTTCCTCACCAGAAGCGGTTTATCCGGTGATGGACTACTTTTATTCCGAACCGAAGCTTAACACATCACTTGAGACAATGTCCATAGATGAGGCAAAAAAACTCTGCTATTCTCTTCTCGAGAAGCTTGACTCACAAACAGCTTCAGCCCGGATTGTCGAAGTCATAGTAAAAACTCTGAGCGACTATACAAAGGGTAAATCAAAGCGTAACAGTGAACCGATTCTGTTGGTAAAAACCACAGAGACCGACCTTCCGTTCACCTTCTATTTTGACTCGGACGATGCCGCAGATGAACTGGAGACAATTACCGTAAATGCTTTAATTGAAGAATTGTCAACCTGTAATCAACACTGATTTAATTGTCATATTGTCTATAATGACAACTTTAAAATGCCACAAAATATCTATTCACAAACAGGTGGTAATCTTATATACTGTTTTGCGGTATCTTTTCAATTAGATAAATATTATTAATATATAAGGAGCGTGACTTTATGAAAGTTAACATTACTGAGACAGTACTTCGTGATGCTCAGCAGTCTCTTATTGCTACCAGAATGCCTTTCTCTGACTTTGAGGGTATTCTTGAGACAATGGACAACGCAGGTTATTATTCACTCGAGTGCTGGGGCGGTGCAACATTTGATTCCTGTCTCCGCTTTTTGGATGAAGATCCTTGGGAGAGACTTCGCAAGATTAAGGCTAAGTGCCCTAAGACACCTTTACAGATGCTTCTCCGCGGACAAAATATTCTCGGATATAAGCATTATCCGGATGACGTTGTAAGACTTTTTGTTCGTAAGGCAGCTGAGAACGGTATGGATATTTTCCGTATTTTCGATGCTTTGAACGATTTCCGTAATATTCAGGTTGCAGTAGATGAGACACTCAAGTGCGGTAAGCATGCACAGGGTTGTATCTGCTATACAACAAGCCCTGTTCATACTCTTGAGAAGTATGCTGAGATGGGTAAGGAGCTTGAAGCTATGGGCGTACAGTCAATCTGTATTAAGGATATGGCAGGTATTATGGGACCTCAGGAAGCATATGACCTCATTAAAGCATTGAAATCTTCCGTTAAGATTCCTGTATTCCTCCACACACATGCTACAACCGGTTTAGGCCCGATAACATATATTAAGGCAGCTGAAGCAGGCTGCGACGGTATCGACTGTGCTATCTCACAGATGGCAGGCGGTACAGCTCAGCCGGCAACGGAGTCAATGAAGTATGCTCTTGAGCAGCTCGGCTATGAGACAGGTCTCGACGGTGCTAAGCTCAAAGAGATTAATGATTTCTTTGCTCCTGTTAAGAAGAAGTTCCTCGATGACGGTCTTCTCAATCCTTATGTTCTCGGAACAAAGGCTGATATTCTTACATATCAGGTTCCTGGCGGAATGCTTTCAAATCTTTTGAAGCAGTTGAAGGATATGGGCAAGGAAGATAAGCTCGATGAAGTTCTTGCAGAAGTACCTAACGTTCGTAAGGATTTAGGTTATCCGCCTCTCGTTACACCTCTTGCACAGATGGTTGGTACACAGGCTACAAATAATGTACTTCTCGGTAAGTATAAGAACATCACTAAGGAAGTAAAAGCTTACTTCAAGGGTGAGTACGGTAAGGCACCGGGCGAAGTTAACGCTGAGCTCGCAGCAAGAGTACTTGAAGGCACTGAGCCTGTTACATGCAGATTTGCTGATACTTTGGAGCCTGCTTTCGAGAAGACAAAGGCTGAGCTTGGTAAGACAGCAAGAAACGATGAGGATGTTCTCTCTTATATTGCTTTCCCACAGGTAGCTGAGAAGTTCTTCGCATCTCGTGAGGAAAAGGAGTCAAATACTGTTAATTATACTATTGAGAAGAAGGAGGGTTAATCTTCTATGATTTTCAGTCCTATAATGTTATTAACAGCAAATGAAAAAGGATTAGAACGTTCTTCACTCGGAGAATCTATTCTTGTTGCTCTTTTTACAATAGCTGTTGTATTTGCAGTTTTGTGTCTCATCTGTATTTTGGTAAATGTTTTCTCCAAGGTAATGTCTGCTATTACAAAAGAAGATACATCCGCTAAACCTGCTGCAGCTCCTGTTAAAGAAGCAGTTGTCGCAGCTGAACCTTCCAAGGAAGAAGAATTCTCTTCAGGTTCACTTAAGCTTAAGAGTTGCGATGAGAAGACAGCTGCCATGATTATGGCTATTATAAGTGATAACACTGGTATTCCGTTGTCAGAGCTTATCTTTAAATCAATTACTCTCGTAGATGAGAAGAAGTAAAGGAGTTTTACCTATGATTTATTACGTTACTATCAATGATAAAGTTTATGAGGTTGAGGTAGAGAAGGGTAAAGCTAATCTCCTCAAGACAACAGCTGTACAGGCTGCTCCGGCACCTGCAGCTCCTGTAGCTGCCGCTCCGGCTGCTGCACCTGCAGCACCTGCTGCTCCGGCTGCTGTTATTGCCGGCGGTACACCGGTACCTGCTCCGCTTCCGGGCACTATCCTTAAGGTTAATGTTACCGAGGGACAGGCAGTTAAGGAGGGTGACCTTCTTGTAGTTCTCGAGGCAATGAAGATGGAGAACGAGATTTATGCTCCTTGCGCAGGTAAGGTTGCTCAGATCCTTGTTTCAAAGGGTTCAAGCGTTAACACAGATGATGTTCTTGCTACTATTGCTTAATTGGGAGGTATTATAAGTGTTTATTGATGCCTTAAAGAATTTGTGGGAATCAAGCGGCATTATGAATATGGATTGGCGTAATCTCGTTATGCTCATTGTTTCCTTTGTTTTGATTTTCTTGGCAATTAAGAAGGAGTTTGAACCACTTCTTCTCTTACCAATCGCTTTTGGTATGCTTTTGTCAAACCTTCCGCTCGCAGGAGTTTATCATCCTGAGATTTTTGACGGCGGACATGTACACTGGGATTTACTCGGTGCATTTGAAGGTGATATAGTTCCGGGTATATTGGACTACATCTATCTTGGTGTTAAGCTCTCATTGTTCCCTTGTCTTATATTTATGGCAGTAGGTGCAATGACAGACTTCGGTCCTTTGATTGCCCGTCCTTCTTCACTCTTCATGGGTGCAGGCGCACAGTTCGGTATTTCTGTAGCATTCGTTGTTGCAAACGTTCTCGGTTTTACAAATGCACAGGCTGCTTCCATCGCTATCATCGGTGGTGCTGACGGTCCTACAGCTATCTTCCTTACTTCTAAGCTTGCTCCGGAATTATTGTCAGCTATCGCAATTGCTGCTTATTCATACATGGCCTTGATTCCTCTTATTCAACCGCCTATTATGAAGGCTCTTGTTCCTGCGAAGCTTCGTACAATTAAGATGACACAGACTCGTAAGGTTTCTAAGGTTGAGAAGATTTGCTTCCCTGTAATCGTTACGGTTGTATGTACATTGCTTCTCCCGGACGTCGGTCCTCTTCTCGGAATGCTTATGCTCGGTAACCTCTTCAAAGAGTCCGGTGTAACTAACCGTTTGAGTGAGACAGCAGAGAATGCTATTTGTAACACTGTTACAATCATGCTCGGTGTTACCGTAGGCGCTACAGCTACCGGTGAGAACTTCATCAGATTGGAGACAATTAAGATTGTCCTCTTAGGATTGTTCGCATTTGGATTTGCTACTGTCGGCGGTCTCCTTATCGGTCGCTTTATGTGCTTCATTACACATGGCAAGATTAATCCGCTTATCGGTTCTGCAGGTGTTTCCGCTGTTCCTATGGCTGCCCGTGTATCAAATACTGAAGGTCAGAAGTATAATCCTTCCAACTTCCTTCTCATGCACGCTATGGGTCCTAACGTAGCCGGTGTTATCGGTTCTGCCGTTGCAGCCGGAGTACTTTTGAGCTTGTTCGGCGCATAAAAGCAAGAAGAAAATTACTTTAAAGAATTTCATATACCTCAGAAGCAAAATGTTTCTGAGGTTTTTTTTTGCCTGAAATTATGATACCTTAAAAACACATATGTTTTTGTCGCATTTTCGAAAGGAGAATATAATGAAGCTTTATTACAAACCGGAATTCCTGGGTTTTAATCCACAACAAAACGATACTGAGGTAACAGATTCTGATAATAACGTTCTGTATACTGTTTCCGGGAAAAAAACGGCATTCGGGTTCGAAAGAACCATTAATGATTCCTCAGGTTCCGAAGCGGCATCAATTAAACAAAAAACTTCCCTGTTCGCTCTTAAATTTATCATCAACGTCAAAGGAAAACAGTATACATTTCTTCTTAAGCATCGCCTGAACGGGGATTTATATTTCAAAACAGACGATAACAACTGGAGCAGCACCGGTAATTTGCGTGATGATTCTTATACGATTATATCTCAAACCGGTTCTGAGGTTACTGTAAATAAAGCCGACATAAACGGCAGCGATAACACGAATGCAAACCTCAAAGATATGATTGTAAATGCATATGCTAAAAGGACGTCTGCCGTAAGAGAGATCAGCTTCGGCTCTGATATCAATGCAACTGAGATCTTGGCTCTGACAATGGCATGTGACATGGCCGTAGCTGCAGATAATACTATATCAAATTAACAGCGAAGCAATCTTTTAAAATAAAAGTAATCAAACCTCTTCTTCAGGTGCTGAGATAATCTCACCTGTTACGGTAATGGTTGTATTCGGTACGTCTGAAGGCTCACCGCCGGTTTCTTCTGTGACATCTGCAACATCAGACGGCGGCAATGTATTGCCGGATTCATCAGGAAGCAACGGACCCATATTCTCAGGAATACCCGTAACTTCGGCTAACTCTTCGTTATCTTCTTCAGGATAAAGAATCTTATTTCTGTCTTCCTCTGACATCAACTCCAACGCCATCGAGAAAGGCAAGTCAAACATAGGGCCGCGACGATTATCAGCATCAAGGACATTGTTATATTCAAGACACATATAATAATTCCAAAGATCCGTTCCCATAAACTCATCAGGTCCGCCTACATATTCACCGTCTGCAGTACATGTTCCCAAAGTAGTCAATATAGGGAATACTCTGTGCATCTCTGAAAGATAAAGCTGATACTCGGTAAGCGGAATGTTGGCTGTCTGGAACAAGAGCGTAGACAGATAATTCAAGGAAATATCACCTACATCAGGTGTCTGAATTCCGTAATTTGCCCATATAAAATAATCAGTTATATAAAGCTTCTGCATCTCGGCCGGTGATAGATCGGATATATCCTTTACACCGAGAATATCTTCATAGAATCTGTCATTAAATGACGGGAGATGATCTCCGAAGAAAAGAATGATTGTCGGCTCATCAACCTCAGAAAAATAATTAATAAGCTTCTCTACAGCACTGTCGGTATTACGTGCTACCGAGAAATACTGCTCAGCCTCCGGATACTTGCCCGGATTCGCAACGTACTCAACATCAGGTGTAAAGTTTACATATGACTTACTGTAGGAACCATGATTCTGCATGGTAACGTTGAACATAAAGAACGGTGCATCACTTGCTTTATCATATTCCTCATAAAGCTCGATAAGCTTATCAAATGAGCATTCATCACTGATATATGAACGAATATACTGGGGTTCAAGGAAATCATCCACAGCATAAAAACGGTCGAATCCAAGATACTGATAAACATCCGGACGATTCCAACCGCTTGCCAGATAAGGATGAAGAGCAATGGTGTCGTAACCGAGGTTCTTAAGAACTCTTGCTATAGAACCTGTATCATGATCGATATACTGCTGATAAGGAATAGAACCCTGCGGCATAGCAGCCATTGAATTTCCTGTGAGAAACTCAAATTCCGAATTGGCAGTACCGCCGCCGAATGTTGATACATAACAATCACCTTTAATAGTATTGGCGGTCATGCTGTCCATAAACGGACAATACGGTTGTGACAATTCCATATTATCAAACTGAGAGAAATCCGAATAAGACTCATCCATAATGCAAATAATATTAGGAAGATATTTCTCTTCTACTCCGCGGGTACGATAATAATTAGAATAATCCTTACCGGTAAGCATACTGCATCCCATTGTTGCATCAAGATCCGCAGAAATATTATCCATTGCCACCTGAGAATACATCTCAGGCGGATTCATAACCAAATATTTGGCATTCATCGTAAGAGCAACGATAACACCGTTATCCGTATAGTTTTTTGGCTGATTCCATACATTGTTAACGATACCCAGCTTCTTCATAATAGAATTCTTTGAAGCTGAATAACGGTCCGCATCAAACAGACTGACAGTAAGAAGCGCACCGAGACAAATGCTGACAGCACCTACAAGGATTCTTGTGCGCTTGTGCTTCATCGTGTATCTGAAACGTGATACTACGGCAATTATAAGCATAAATACACAACCTGCCGTAATAATCATATAACGTATACCGATTTTATATTCTGAAGCAACATTCATAGCTGTCTTAAAAGACACGATATCACTTAAAGTAAACGGCTCACCGCGGAATTCAAGCTTATAAAAGTTAATTATTCCTATTATAAAGATAAGCACATTGGAAAACATTACTGTAAATCTGAGTCTGTTTGTCACTGCAAAGAAGAACAAATATATAGCCAGATACAGTAAATAGTTCAAAACCATGGCCTGAGGTGTCTTTATCAATGACTGTTCATTAAGCAGTTCCACAACCACATACATTACCGCAGGCATTAATATCATAATTATCCAGCAGAAAATACGACGCTTTATATCGTTAAAATTAAATACAAGCAATGCAGTGAACGCAGAAATAACAACACACACAATAGATACGATATAAGCGTAATAATGGAACTGGTAATATCCTATCGTTACGTTTGACTGCATTCTGACATCCGGATTCTGTCCTTTAAAAATTACATCTCTGACTTCATCCTTGATATTGTTGGATATCCAAAGTCTCGGAGCCTCATAATTCTTCATGCCGATAGCCAAAACCTTAAAATAGTAAGTGGCATTCGGCTTCAAAGTCAAATCTACGTTATATTTGTAGTATTCATCTTCACCGAGATCACACATATTAACGGTCTCTCTGTAAAGCTCATTACCCTTGCTGTCTTCAACTGTAAAAAGAATTGAACCGGCATCGGTGGTACAATTGGCATAATGGAGTTCTATAAACTGAACCTTGGTTGATGTCGGAACAAAACGCTGTACAAGAGGAGAACCGTAAATGATTCCGGAACGCTCCGTTCTGTTTCCCACACATGATGATTCACGAATGTCACTGAAAACCGACATGAACACCAATAAACATATCAGTAAAACCGTAAGGCCTATGCCGGCAAAAATATATCTTCTCTTTCTATCAGTAATAGAAACAAATTTCAAATATTTATCAAGTTTTCTCACTTTTACTACCCTTAAATCTGCAAAATTAAAAAACTATCATCATCAAACAACATGAATTATATTACACGAATGTCCTATTATGAATAAGCTTACAATTTACATTTTCGCAAAAGAAACAAGGAGAAAACGCGATTTATTGTTATTTTTTCCTACAAAAACGATTGCACAGAACAGAAATAAAATATATCAAAACAGAAGCAAGACAGATAATGCCGCCCGGCTTAAGTCCGAATTCAAATGATAAAGAAAGGCCTGCCAGAGTGGAAATTGCAGAGAAAACCACAGATAATATTACCTGCTTTTTATAATTCGAAGCAAGCTCCATCGCACTTGCCACAGGAACCACCATAAGGCTCGATATAATAAGCGTACCTACGATTTTCGTGGATATTGCTATTGTTACAGCCGTAAGGAAGGTAATTACGCCGTTAATCACACGTACATTTACTCCCAGCATACGTGCAGACTGCTCATCAAAGGATATAAGAAAAATCTCTCTGTAAAGAGCAAAATAAATAACTATAACCGTTATGCCTATTAAAGCAACAGCCGCAACCTCGCCCGTTGTTGTCGCAATAATGCTTCCGAAAAGATACGATGAGAAGTCAGTCGCGCTCTTTACAAATCCGCTCATAACTCCGGCAATACCGACACCGAGAGAGAGAATGATTGCAACAGCAAGTTCACTGTGATTTTTAAGACGACTTCTTATAGCCTCAATAGCGAAAGCTCCGATAAGACAAGCTGCGACAGCGCCCAGCACAGGACTGAAACCTGCCACAAGACCGATAGCCACGCCGGCAAGTGAAGTATGTGACAAAGAATCTCCGATCATCGAGAGTCTTTTATGTACGACTATGTTTCCTATAAGAGCCATAAGTACAGATACAATAATTCCTGCAATGAGGGCACGTACCATATAACCGTAACTGAACATGGATAAAATATCAGGCATGACCTTCACCTCCCTGCTTACAATCGGAACAATCGCAATCGTTCTTTGTATCATGGCGGTGATGATGATGCTCTGCGCAGTCACATTCACCGTGACCGTTACTCTCACATGCAGCGCAGTGGATATGATTAATGTGCTCATTATTGTGCTTGTGCGAATGTGCATGCACTACGGTAGCACCGAGAACAGAACTTTCCTCGGCAAGAGAATGATCCGATATACACAATACCTTATTAATATACGGAGCAACACTCTGAAGGTCGTGTGTAACCATAAGAATCGTAACTTTATCATCTATATTAAGGCTGTGCAAAATCTCAAGAAGTCTGTCTACGGATTCACCGTCTATTCCGACAGTCGGCTCATCAAGAATCAGTATTCCCGGTCTGTTAATAAGAACTCGCGCGAGCATAACACGCTGCTGCTGACCGCCGGAAAGCTCGCGCATGAGCTTTTTACGCATATCCTTGAGTCCTACCGTATCCAAGGCCTCATCAACTCTTTTGTTACGTTCACCTTTGGATATCTTCCTGTCATGTACAGAATATCTGATAATTTCTTCAACCGAAGCCGGAAACGAAGAAGCGAGCGCTCCTGAATTCTGCGGAACATAACCGATGGAAGTAAAATCTTTAATATCACGTACATTATTGCCGAGAATTCTTACTTCACCCTGATTAGGCTTTATCAAGCCCAGTAAAAGCTTAATCATTGTAGATTTACCTACACCGTTATCACCTACAATGGCAGCAAAATCGCCCTCATTAACCTCAAAACTGACGTCCTCAAAAAGAAGCCCGTCCTCATATCCGAAAGTAAGATTTTTAACCTCAACTATACTCATCCCAGTATTTTAAGAGCCTCCAAATTCTCTCTCATCGCCTTAATGTAATCCATTCCGCCCGAAGCCTCATCCTCTGAGAGTGAACCCAAAGCTCGTAAAGCCACAAGCTCGCATCCTGTCTCTTCCGAGATAACCTTAGCCGTATCAGGATTTACCAAATCCTCATAAAAAATCACATGTACGTCATTCTCACGAATATACTCAATTATCTGCGATACCAGTCTTGCATCAGACTCACCGCTCGTAAGACCGTCTATGGCAATCTGCTCTATATCGTATTCATGGCACAAATATCCGAAAGCCTCATGCGATACAATCATTCTCTCGCCGCTCATGTCGCCGAGAACCGCATCATAATCCTGAACAAGCTGCTCCAAGTCCGCCTTGTACTTCTCGTAGTTCTCCTTAACTCTGGCCTTGGCACTCTCATCCGTAATTAACGGCAACACTCCGTCATAAACCGCCTCAGCCTCAATGCACGCATTCCTCGGAGACAACCATATATGCGGATCTTCGTGCCCGTCATGGTGATGATGCTCACCTCCCTCATTCTCGAAAAGCTCAGTTACAGACTCATCCATATCCAAAATATCGACATTCTTCGAACAGTCAACCAACTTCATGCTCTTGTTATCCAATGCCTTGACTACATCATCAAGCCACATTTCAAGTCCGGCGCCGCTGTAAATTATCACGTCGCAGTCCTCCATAAGACGCATATCGTCGGAAGACGGCTCAAAACCGTGAACATCGGTTCCCGGAGTCATAATAAGCTTTATCTCCGCTTCATCACCAAGGATGTTTGAAGCAAAATCATACACGGAATAAACCGTACAAATAACGTGTAATTTATCACCGGTAAATCCGCTTTGTCTCTCGAAAGAATTACATCCTGACAGAGACGTCAACAAAACGACCGCAATCGTAATAAGTGATATCAGTTTAATTACTTTCTTTGACATAATCTGAGGGCCCCCGTAATTTACTACACAATAATCAAGCATATTATATTATAATATCTCTGTCAAATAGGGGAGGTAACATTATGGCAAAAAGAGTTTTTCTTATAGTATTGGACAGCTTCGGCATAGGTGAGGCACCCGATGCGGCTAAATGGGGAGACGAAGGCAGCAATACTCTTGCAGCAGTTTGTTCTTTCTCAAACAAACCATACAAAAATCTTGCAAAGCTCGGTCTCTTTGACATTGACGGTCACCGAGACGAACGCATTTTAAAATACATCGCAAATCAGGACAGCAATAATCTTCCGCAGCCAATCGGTTCCTACGGACGTCTCATCGAGCTTTCCGAAGGTAAAGACACAACCATCGGTCACTGGGAGATTGCAAATATTATTTCTTCCGAACCGCTTCCTACATATCCGAACGGATTTCCTGATGACATAATTGCTCAACTTTCAAAAGAAACCGGTCGCAGAATCATCTGTAATAAACCATACAGCGGCACCGATGTCATCCGCGATTACGGTGCTGAGCATATGGCTACAGGTGCACTTATTGTATATACATCAGCAGACAGCGTACTCCAAATAGCAGCGCACGAGAGCATTATTCCTGTAGACGACCTGTATGAATACTGCCGCATTGCCAGACGCGTAATGACGGGAAAACACGGTGTAGGCCGTGTCATCGCCCGTCCGTTTTCCGGTTCAAACGGCAACTTCATTCGTACCGACAAACGTCACGACTTCTCACTGGTTCCGCCGCACGGGAATATGCTTGAAGTTCTTAAATCCAAAGACTTCGATGTAATATCGGTAGGTAAAATAGTTGATATTTTCGCAGAACAGGGCATAACCGAAGCATATCGCACTCATGACAATACAGACGGTATAAATAAGCTTGTTGAGATTATGGATACGGATTTTAACGGTCTCTGTTTTGTAAACCTTGTGGATTTTGACATGAAATACGGTCATCGTAACGATGTCATGGGATATGCCGAAGCCCTTCATGAATTTGATAATGCTTTGGATACCGTTTTGGATAAAATGGATGCGGATGACCTTCTTATTGTTACGGCTGATCACGGCTGCGATCCTTCCACGGAATCAACCGACCACTCACGTGAATGTATTCCTCTCATGGTATATGGCGAAGGTCACATGAATCCTGTAAATCTCGGTTCAGTAATGGGCTTTAATTATATCTCGACTGTGGTTTATAACGCCCTCATGCGCAATGAAGAACACGGTATATCCGACAATAAGCTTTTTGTTCCGGCAACAATGTCACATAAGATTGATTCCTCAAACATCATGTCCTATGTCGATCTTACAAATCTTAAAACCACTGCCCGTCTTGAAGATATTTACAAACTTATCGATACCGCAGTTGAACAAAATTGTGCTTCCGTCTGTATTCAGCCTTGCAATGTAAGAGATGCATATATTTACTCCGCAGGCAGAATCAACATCTGTACGGTTATAGGTTTCCCTAACGGCTATAATACTACTTCGTGTAAGGTTTTCGAAGCTGAAGAAGCAATCAATAACGGTGCTTCCGAGATAGACATGGTCATCAATCTGAACTATGTCAAGGACTGCAGATGGGAAGATCTCGAGAAAGAAATAGCCATACTCTCAGATTTATGTCATCGTCACGGTGCTATTCTCAAGGTCATCATTGAAACCTGTTCCCTTACCGACGACGAGATAGTGAAGATGTCTCAGATAGTTACGGCAGCCAATGCCGATTACATCAAGACAAGCACCGGCTTCGGAAGTGAAGGCGCTACAGTCAAGAATGTTAAATTGATGCACGACAGCATCGGCCCTGATGTTCGTATTAAAGCAGCCGGCGGAATTCGTACAACAGATTCTGCCAAATCAATGATTAAGGCCGGCGCCACTCGAATAGGTGCTTCAGGAATAAAGTAAGAATTAGGACCGCTGGGGTTAAGGGGAAGTGACCGGCCCCGAGACTTGGAGCGGAGTTTGGGTTCTGCATAGACTTAGGGGGCTGAACCAGCCACGCAGCGCGAAAGAGGCTTGTGAACGCGGCTTGTGGAGGCTGTGGAACCAGCCACGCAGCGCGAGAACGGAGTTTGGCTTCTGCCGAGGTGCGAGAGCGTGGCTTTGAAACATAGCTTAAGGATAGACGGCGTGACAAATAGTCTATATCCGGTACACGGTATTTCAATTTCTCCAAAACAGGCTGAAAATTTCTCCAAATCATATGATTTGGAGAAATTACTGCCGCCAAACTTCTCCAAAATAGGCCTAAGATTTCCAATGGAGAAGAAAATCATCGTTTTGGGAGAAATTGCAGTCGAGTAAACAACCGGGCGTCGCCAAAATTGACCTAAAACGTCGCTGCCGGCGACAAAAATTGACTGTTTCAGCGACGCGGCGGTCGGGCGTCGCCATAGTCACCCAAAAACGCGGCGAGCAAGCTACCGGACGTCAACAAACAAAAAATCATCCCCGAACCATAGCGGCTCGGGGATGGTGGATAGTAATATCAAAATTCTCTTAAAGAATCAGACTGTAATGCTTATGCAGTCATAAGATTGTGGATATAAGAAGGAACCTGATCAGGCATGATATTAAATGCAACGGCAAACTCACCGTTCATGCGCTTCTCAGCTTCATTTAAAATCTTCTCATCCTGCATATTAAGCTTCTTACCGTCAGCAGAAAGCTTCTCACGGTGCTCGTTAATAAGATTGATGATACCGATAATATCCTCGCGTGTACCGAAGTTAATGAGGTGCGCAAAAGTATCCTTACGCTTATTCTTATCCTCAATCCAATCAACTACGATATTAGGAATATTCTTAACAAGTTCTCTTGCTTCATTGCGTGAGATAACAGGCTTGATTTTTGAAGTCATCTTCTCATTGTTTACAGGAACATAGAGTGTTGAAGCCTGTCTGAGAAAAAGAGGTGTCAAAACATAGTACTCCTCCTCGCCGTCTCCGAATAAATTCTTCATCTCAATCTCTGAAACTTTACAGACACCGTTGCCACCATAAACAACAGTATCACCTATTGTATACTTCATAAAAAACCTCGTAATTTTATTTGATTATTTAAAAAAACATTTAAAAGGTCTTATTGACCTCATCGGACTTATTTATTATAGCACCTTGAGCTTATCGAGACGTATTGTCATATTTTCCAAAAAACTTGTAGAAGTTAAGTTGAGCTTTTAACAATTTTATGGCTTTTATTATATAAAGATTCATTATTACTTATCATCTCCGATACATTTTCGGTGACAAATAAGGTATAATGGTAAATATATTGATTAAGGCGGTTTCTTGTATGCACAAAATTACGAATTCATCCCCAAATCCAACTTTCGTAAAGAATGCAGATTCAGTTTTTGTAGCAGCAACTG
Organism: Saccharofermentans sp.; assembly: GCA_045616305.1. Taxonomy (GTDB): domain Bacteria; phylum Bacillota; class Clostridia; order Saccharofermentanales; family Saccharofermentanaceae; genus Saccharofermentans. The sequence goes on from JAZLGO010000094.1 coordinate 24,547, forward strand.
ACGGATTTTTGAGGATGTTTTCAATAGAGGATCGTAAGCTGATTATCGGCAAAAAATCAGACGTTTTCCTTAGTAAAAAGGTTGTTCAGATGGCCGAAGCTGCTGATAAAGAATGCATCAAGAACGGTATAAGCTATTTTACAATTCCGGGCTATGATATTGACGAAGAAGGCAATTCTATAAACCTTATAGTTAACAAGGTTGCCATTAAGCGTAATAAACAGGATTTTATTATCGGTACTGCTGTGCCGTCAAAATCAAATCATAATGAGGTAAATCGCTTTAAAGCTCAGCTCAAGTACTTTCTTCAGCTCAAAGATGACATCATGGCTTTTGCGTACTTGGACTTAACTACCGAAGAATGTCTTACGATGAAGCTTCGCGGTGAGAACGGGATTATTGACGTCACCGGACGTTGTTCCTTTGAGAAGTATAAGAATATGCTCAAGAATACTATCGGTGATGATAAAATAAGAGAGCAGTTTGATGAACTGTTCTCGATTGAAGCTTTCAAAAAATCCTATGAGTCCGGCATGCCGTGCAAAAAGCTGATATTACCTCTTAAGCTTCAGAATGTAGGCATAATTACAGTATGTCAGGAATATATATTTACTGTTAATCCTTTTAATAACCATTTGTGTCTCTTCTTCTTCGGAAGCGATATATCGGCTGAGATAAAAGAGAAAAATGATCTTACAAAAGCTGCCGAGATAGACTCGATGACAGGTATATACAATCATGCCGCCATACTCAGTCATATAAGTGACTATATAAAGAATTCGAAGCTTCCTGAGGGCGAGAAGTATGCATTTGCTATTTTTGATATCAATAAATTTAAGCATGTTAATGACATTTTCGGTCATAAAATCGGTGATGATCTTCTTATTAAAGTAGCAAACTGGTTAAAGAAAGCATCGGAAGATGATATTCTTTACGGTCGTTTGGGCGGAGATGAGTTTGTATTTTTTGTCAAACACTTCTCTTTGCTTGATACTCTTACAGCAGATATACAGAAGTTATTGAATAATCTCCAGTTCCGTCTTGTAGAGAATAAGCGTGAGCTTATAGTATCTGCAAGCATCGGTGTGTACATTTTCGACAATAATGAAGAAGACATAGACAGTATATACATTAAAGCAGACAAGGCACTTTATAAGGCTAAAACCGAAGACGGTCCTTCCTACTGCATATATAATGAGAGTGAACTTGCGACGCAGTCAACGGTTAAATCACATAATCCTATTTTAAGCAATCGTTACAGTGATTTTTTAGCCACCTATAAGAGCTGTTCAGGCAAAAATATTGCTGTATTTCATCTTAATCTCACACAGAATACGATGGTTGATTCAAAGGTGGGAACACAATCCTTTGCCAAGAAAAAGTTAAAGTTTTCTGCTGATGACTTCTTCGGGTATATCTTAAATTCCGTAAAGGTGGACAAAGACATTTTCAGAGAACTTACGGAGACCATGACACGCAAATATTTTCTCCTTTGTGCAGAACGAGGCGAATACAATTACTACGATAAATTCAATATGCAGATGCATGATACTGACAGTGCCGAGCATCACAGGCTGTCCATTACTTTGGCAGTTAATCCTAAGACACAGGATACGGAAGCCATATGCATCTTCCTTAACGATAACGTTGAGTATTATAACTCAATGGTTGCAAATAAGCTTCTGAAGCAGAACTTCATTTATTCTGCCACGATTAATGTTAAGGATAAAACTATTCGTCATCTTTCATCTTTCCCTTGGGAAGAAGAGAAATTCGGTGAGAATATTCTCCAACCTTACGAGGAATCCCTTAATATATTTATCGACAGGGTAATAATGAGTGATGAGCAAAGAAGTACATATAATGCACTTAATCTGAATACAATTATCAATGAATTGCGTAATTCTGATGTTTATACGGTACCTATAAATATTTTCTCGATAGATGCCGAAGCGCAGCATAAAATATTCCAGTTCTCATATCTGGATGACAAGAGAACAACAATTTATTCGTTGCTGTCTGATTTCTCTACTCAGGCAAATCTCGAGTTCAATAAAGTAAGCGGACTTCTTAACAGACGTGGTTTCTTCTCTCATATGCGCAAGCTCCTTGAGAGCAATCCGGATACTTCTTTTGTTCTTGTGCGCTGGGATATTGACTGCTTTAAGCTTTATAATGATATTTTCGGAATGAGCGCCGGAGATGAGATTCTCGCTTCAATAGGAAATGCCATGAAGCAGTATATGTCTGATACTTCCGTTATAGGAAACCTCAGTGCGGATATCTTTGCGCTCTGTCTCGAAAAGGAGAAATTCAATCCGGAAGAACTCCTTGATTACATTACCAATCTCTTGGATTCGCTGACAAATGACTACTACTTCACTTTCCATATGGCAGCTTATGAGATTAAAGATAAATCAGAGGATATCACAATCATGTGCGATCGTGCACAGTTAGCTGAAGAGAGTATCAAATCCACTCAAAACGAGCGATTCATTTGGTACAACGAGTCCATGTATAATAAGTATTATAAGGAGCAGACTCTTCTCCTTAAACTGCGTGAATCACTTACTGAATCTCCGGAAGATTTTATCATGCAAATTCAGCCGCAATACAATATCCTTACCAAAAAGATATGCGGCGGTGAGTCTCTCGTGCGTTGGAAGAATCCGGGGCTCGGAATGATTGCGCCTGGGACATTCATTCCTCTCCTTGAGAAGACTAACTTAATATCAAAACTTGATGTTTTGATATGGGAGCAGGCATGTAAATATTTAAGTGAACGCTTAAAAGCCGATAAACCTGTAGTTCCTATATCGATTAATATATCCCGTTGTGATTTTCGTGCATTTAATGTGCCTAAATATCTTAACGATTTAACGGAGCGTTATGATATTCCTCATAAGTATCTTTACCTTGAGGTAACGGAGTCTGCTTATACAACTGACGGTAACTACATTATTAACATTATTAAGAAGCTGCGTCGTAACGGTTATATTGTTGAGATGGATGACTTTGGTTCCGGATATTCTTCACTTAATACGCTTAAAACAGTGCCTCTTGACACAATTAAAATTGATATGCGTTTCTTTGATATTGAAGAAAACGACGAGACAGGTGAAGCATTGCGACGCGGTAATATCGTCGTAGCCAATATAGTCAGATTGGCAAAAGAATTAAAGCTGTCGATTATTGCAGAAGGTATAGAAACTAAGAACCAGGCAGACTTTCTTCATAAGATTAACTGTCCTGTTATTCAGGGATACCTTTTCTCAAAGCCGATAAGTCCGGAAGATTTCTCGACAATGCTTGACAGTAAAAAACCTCCGACGTTAGGCAAATAAACTCTTAAGGAACGGTAATAAAAAATGAAAATAATAAGCTGGAATGTTAACGGCATCAGAGCAATCGCAGGTAAAGGCTTCGCGGATACAGTAAAAGAGATGAATCCTGACATTCTCTGCATACAGGAAACAAAAGCTCAGCCTGATCAGCTTGGTGCTTCAATTACAGATTTGGACGGTTATAAAAGCTATTTTTATTCAGCTGAACGCAAAGGATATTCGGGTACCGCAGTATATACGCGCATTGAACCGTTGTCAGTAAGCTTTGGACTCGGCACTGAAGAATTTGATCACGAAGGCCGTGTTATCAGAATGGATTTTGAAGACTTTGTTTTGTTCAATATCTATTTCCCTAACGGCGGTCGCGGTGATGAATATGTTGATTTTAAGCTGCGCTTTTATGACTGTTTTCTTGCCCTTGTCGATTCTCTCAAAGCAGAAGGCAAGCGAGTAATCTGCTGCGGCGATGTGAATACGGCACATAAGGAAATAGATCTTTCAAATCCTAAAGCAAATTCAAAAGTGTCAGGTTTTCTTCCGCGCGAACGCGAATATATGGACATCTTCGCCGAGCACGACATGATTGACAGCTTCCGCCTTTTATATCCGGATAAAGCTGAATGCTATTCCTGGTGGTCATACAAGACCAAAGCCAGAGAGCGCAATGTGGGCTGGAGAATTGACTACTTCTTTATAACCTCCGACCTTAAACCGTATTTGAAGGAATCCAATATGCTTTCTGATATTATGGGTTCGGACCATTGTCCTATTTTTATTGAATTGGGTGATATAGTATGATTTTTCCTGTCATATTGACAATAATTAATGTTATTACTTTTTTTACTTACGGTTTGGATAAATTGAAAGCCCGACGCCATGCTTGGCGTATTCCTGAGAAAGTGCTTCTTGGTATGGCATTATGCCTCGGAAGTCTCGGTGCGTTGGCAGGCATGCTTCTTTTTCATCATAAAACAAAGCACTGGTATTTTGTTGTTTTTGTACCGCTTTTTTTGTTATTACAGACAGCAATAATCTGTTGTTTTTATATGGGAATTATCGGTTAGTTGTGTTATTCTTATTTAGTCTTGGACATAGTTATATTTATTAAGAGAAAGAAGTATATATATTATGAGACGTCGCGGAGGTTTACTTAAGCCCCTGATAATTGTTTTGTTAAGTATCGCAATCGTAGTTGTTGCCGGTGTTTTGGTTTACCGTATTTTTTTCAACAGAGTATATAAAAATATTACCCTTCAGGCAGGAACTGATATTTCAGTCAGTGATTTTATGCGAAGTGACATAAAAGGTGTTCCGTATGAAGGCGAACTTATCTCATATACTCCTGAACTTAATACTCATTCACTCGGAAAATATAAAGCAAAAATTAAATCCGGCTTCTTTACATATACTTCTGTGATAACAATCATTGATGAAGAGGTTCCTGTCGGTGTCGGTTCTCAAAGATATGTATTTGACGGTTACTCCCTTATGCCTTCTGATTTTGTAAGCAACGTATACGATGATACGGAGGTAAACTGTTCATATATTAATCTTCCTGACTTCTCTGCTCGCGGAGATTCAAAAGTCGAGATACTTATGACAGATGCTGCAGGAAATACAGCACTTGTTGATTCAACACTCCGTACATGTCCTCTTGTCTCTCATTTTAATATTGAGGCAGGAAGCCAACTTCCGTCCGAACTTCCTGACAATTACGGAAATATGATTCCGATTCAGTATTCATCCTCCGAAGAGATTGACGAATTTTGCAACACTTTTGATATGGATGCAATTTATGCCGGTGCCGGTGTAACCGATACAACAGACTTACCGATATTAGACTCGGATTCTCTGAATCACATAGGTATTTATCGTACTTATGTAGATATCGACGGTCTGACATATGTGATTTTCTTCAACGTTTTTGACACTACTGCTCCGAATATTGTCGGTGCCGCAGACTTAAATCTTTTTATCGGTGATAAGCCTGAACCACAAGACTTTATTACATCAGTAAGTGATTCTACCGATACAGATTTATTCTTTGAAGGCGAAATTAACACGGATACACCTACCGAAGACGAAGAACTGCGCGAGATAACGGTAGTTGCATCTGACGAATACGGAAATACAACATCCATCCCATGTCGCTACTCTGTTCAGGTTGATGAAGAGCCACCGCTCATTATGGGTGTAAGCAATCTCACCACCGTAGTCGGTGAACCATTCTCTTTTAAGCGTGGTATTACAGTAACCGATAATCATGACACTGACCTTGAAGTAAGCGTTAATTCTGATGAAGTAGATTTAAATACTTTGGGTACATACACCCTCTACTATACTGCAACCGATTCATCGGGTAACACTTCTACAAGAAGCTGTGATTTAACTGTTGTCGAATCTATGCCTAAAGAAGTTACCGAAGAAGAAGTTCTTGAACTGGCTCAGGAGGTTCTTGATTCGATATTAACAGATGATATGACAGAGCTTGATAAAGTAACTGCCATCTATTGGTATGTATACGATAATGTCCACTATAATGAGGGCTTTGATTCTTCCAGTTGGCTTAATGCAGCCTATAAAGGTCTGACAACCGGTATGGGTGACTGCTATGTATCAGCTTCAACAGCACAGGCACTCTTTACCGCTGCCGGAATACCTAATATGATGATAAGTAAGATTTATAACGGTTACTCTCATCACTTCTGGAACTTAGTAGACATCGGAGAGGGATGGCATCACTTTGATGCTACACGCCGTATGCATGATCAGGTTTCACACTTCATTTATTATACGGATGAAGACATGATGGCATATTCTTCTATCCATTACGGCTCACATAATTACGATCCTGAACTGTATCCTGAAATAGCATAAGGATTGAAAGATTTTTTGGTGGACAAATCATCGATTTTTCCGAGATTTAATCAGATTTTGACTTCTTCACGGAAATTTTTTCACGAAAGGCTTTGGAAAAACAGCTTAAAAGGAACATATAAGTTCTAAAGATTGAGTTGCAAACACTAATGATATGAACCGCTAAACTATAATCACTGAGAATCGTTTTTAAGTCACTGTTGTGGACAGCAATTCCGTAAGATGTGTCCATAAAATTCGAAGGAAATATACGATTTCTTACGGAATTCGTAGTCAAAAACAGCAATTCCGCAAGGTGTGTCCATAGAATTTGAAGGTAAAACGCTGATTCTTGAGGAATTCTTGGTCGTAAAACAGAAAATTCCCGAGATTCAGTCACGCTTTTTGATGTAACCTGCAATTCCACGGGAATTTTGTAATATAAATTGTCGAATTCCCGAGAATCGAACACAAAATCCAGAAAACATTACTATTTCACGGGAATTTTGGGTTTTGAGACAGCAAATTCCCGAGATTCGGTCACGCTTTTTAATGCAACCTGCAATTCCACGGGAATTCTTGGTCGTAAAACAGCAAATTCCCGAGAATCGAACACAAAATTCAGAAAACATTACTATTTCACGGGAATTTCCGTGTTGAACCTCTTCTTTCCTATTATTTTCTCTTTGCCTACAACATTTTTTCAGGTTGTAGTATAATCAACAAAGGTTCATTATACAAAAGAAAGACAGAAAGAAACAAATGCATAAGCTTGGAGTAATCGGCGGTTTGGGACCTATGGCCACCGCACTTTTTATGGAATACGTAATAGAGATGACTGACGCATCAACCGATGCAGAGCATATTGAAATGTTAATTCACAATTGTCCGCAAATTCCGGACCGTACGGCATATATACTCGGTAATAGTACACAGAGTCCTGCGCCGCATATGATAGATTCCGGTCTTATGTTGCAGCAAAACGGTTGCGACCTGATTTCAATTCCGTGCATTACTGCAAATTACTTCTATAACGAGATTTCAGAGGCCGTAAATATCCCGATACTCGACGGTGTTAAAGAGACTGCCGCCGTGATTAACTCATATAATACAAATCACACGCAGAACAAAATAACAACTGTCGGAATTATAGCTACCGACGGAACAATAAAGTCACAGCTTTTTCAAAATGCATTAAATAAATACAATCTGGCTACAGTCATTCCCGAGTCTGAAGATCAGGAGCAGATAATGAGTCTCATTTATGATGATGTTAAGGGCGGACGTAAAATCGATAATGCCACTGTCAAAAGATTGGAAAGTATAGCAGCCAAGCTTTACGAGAAGGGAGCCGAGATAGTAATTCTCGGTTGCACGGAACTGTCGGTAATCGGGCAAAGACTCAGCAATACCGAAGGGTATGCCGATGCTTTACGGGCACTTGCTCAGAGTACGGTCTTGGCTTGCGGCAAGCTTAAGCCACAGTATAATGCTATAATTCAACCAAAGAGAAAAGAGGTATAACCTTGATAAATAACGTACTTGATTTTCTGTATAATACCGCACTTACAAAGCCTGATAAGACAGCCTTTGTTATGGGAGAGGATTCATATACCTTTAAGGAGCTTAAAGATGAAGTTCAAAAAATCGGAGCCGCACTGGCTGATAAGGGATGTAACAAAGAACCTGTGATAATCTTTATGGATAAGCATCCTAAGGAACTGGCCGCTTTCTGGGGAACGGTTGCAGCGGGATGTTATTATGTTCCGATTGATTCCGAGATGCCGGGGGCAAGAATCGACCTGATTCTTCAGAGTTCAGAAGCAAAGGTTATCATTGCAGACGGCAATAATATTGACAAAGCAAGAAACTTAGCAAATTTTAGCGGAGATATTCTCCTTTATGATGATTTGACCGAACATAATCTCACGCAGGACGATATCTCAAAACTTGAGCATATTAAGCGCAATGCCATCGATACCGACCCTATATATATTGTTTTCACTTCCGGCACCACAGGTGTTCCGAAGGGAATTACTGCGTGCCACAGATCGATAATCGACTATGCGGTAAGCTTTGCAGAGGAACTGGAGCTTGATGAGAATTGTGTTTTTGCCAATCAGGCACCTCTTTATTTTGATGCATATATAAAGGATGTTTATCCTACGGTTATGTTCGGTGCAACTACCTATATGGTTCCAAAGCAATTATTCATGTTCCCGGTTAAGCTTGTTGAATTTCTGAATGAGAATAAGGTTAACACACTGTGTTGGGCAGTATCAGCACTGACAATCATATCTCAGTTTAAAACATTTAATACGATTAAGCCGGAATATGTTAATAAGATTGCATTTGTGGGCGAGGTCTTCCCTACAAAGCAATTTAAAATCTGGCAGGAAAACCTTCCGGATTGTAAATTTACAAATCTCTACGGACCGACTGAGACCACGGGAGTTTGTTGTTACTACCATGTCAATAGAAAAATTGAAGACGGTGACATTATCCCCATCGGCCGTCCGTTTAAGAATACGGGCATTCTGCTCTTAAAGGATGACGGAACCGAAGCTGCCCAAGGTGAAGAAGGTGAGATTTGCGTACGCGGTACCTGCGTCACACTCGGTTACTACAACAATCCGTCCAAGACAGCTGAGAACTTTGTCTCAAATCCGCTGAACCGCAATTATAACGAGATAATTTATAAGACAGGTGATTTGGCAAGACTTAGTGAGGACGGCAATTTGATTTTCGTATCTCGTAAGGATTTTCAGATTAAACATATGGGTCAAAGAATCGAGCTCGGTGAGATTGAAGCCAATGTAGATATGGTCGACGGTGTTGATGCCTGTTGTTGTGTGTATAATCAGGAAAAGGATAAGATTGTTCTTTTCTATGTAGGTACACCTGAAGTAAAAGAGTTGTCTTCTTTGCTTCGAACCAAACTTCAGCCGTATATGCTTCCGAATTCCTACAGAAAACTTGAAGCAATTCCGCTCACTCCGAACGGCAAAAAAGATCGCAATCTACTTAAATCCATGATGTAATTTGCACAGTTCACTAAAAGAGCTCTTTGTGCTATTCTATATTTGCTTTATAATATTCTATTTTTACAGAGGCAAACCATGGACAGTATTAAGGAAACCATATTAAATCTTCTTACGGATCTTCATCCGGATGTTGACTTTGAACAGGAGACAAATCTTATAGACAGTAAGATTCTCGATTCATTTGACATCGTATCACTCATTGCCGATATAAATGACGAGCTCGATGTAGCCATATCCGCAGATAAAATAATACCGGAGAATTTTAACTCATTGGACAGTCTTGCAAAGCTCGTAAAAGAGCTGTCAGATGAAGACTGATAATTAAAGTAATGCTTTTTACATCCTATAGTTTCATTGCATTTTTGTCGGCAGTAATAATTATTTACTGGCTCATTCCGCGTAAAGCGAGATGGGTATTTTTACTTATTGCCGATATGGTGTTTTACTATTTCAGTAAAACTACTGTCATACCTGTTAACCTCATTTATCTGATAAGCACAATAATCTCGACATATATTTTTACAAATCTTATCACACGCAATGCAAATAAAGAGAAAGCTTATCTTAAAGCTAACAAAGAAAGCCTGGATAAGGAATCCAAAAAGAAATATAAGGAACAGCAAAAAGCCGTACGACGCAGACTTCTTATAGGTTCAATCGTTATTAATATCGGCATGCTGGCTGTGGTTAAATACACAAATTTTACTATCAGTAATATAAATTCACTAATAGACATGTTCGGTTCTGTGCACCGACTCACCTTTGTTAATATAGTTGTTCCAATGGGAATATCCTACTATATTTTTCAGACAGTCGGATACAGCATCGACTGTTACAGAGGTAAGACCGAAGCGCAAAAAAATGTTTTTAAGCTGGCATTGTTTGCTTCGTTTTTTCCTCAGCTCGTTCAGGGTCCGATAAGCAGATACGATGACTTGGCACCTTCATTGCTTGAATCAAAAGAATTCAGTTTTAAATATGTCTCTTACGGACTTCAGAGAATTCTTTGGGGATTCTTCAAGAAGCTTGTTATAGCTGACAGACTCCTTACAGCCGTTACGACTATTATCAAAGATACTGAGACCTATAACGGTTTGTTCGTTGTGATGGGTATGCTTTTTTATGCCGTTGAACTTTACTGCGATTTTACCGGCGGAATTGATATTACCATCGGTGCTGCCGAAGCACTGGGCATTCCGCTTAAAGAGAATTTCATAAGACCTTATTTCTCCAAAACGCTCAAGGAATTTTGGAATCGTTGGCATATTACCATGGGAACATGGTTCACAGATTATATCTTCTACCCGCTCTCTGTCAGCAAATTTATGCTGAATCTGAGCCGCAGTTCACGTAAACATCTGGGTGACAAAATAGGAAAACGCGTACCTGTATATACGGCAACAATCATAGTATGGTTTGCAACAGGTATCTGGCACGGAGCAAGCTGGAATTTTATCGTTTGGGGCCTCGGCAACTGCTTGGTTTTGCTCATATCACAGGAGCTTGAGCCTTTTTATCGCTTCTTTCATTCCAAAACGAAGCTCAGCGGAACCCGAATCTGGGATGCCGTAAGAATAGCTCGCACAATGCTTATTGTCAGTTCATTGAGACTGTTTGACTGCTACAGAGACGTACCGCTTACTTTTAAAATGTTCGGTTCAATTTTTACCGACAGAGCTGTTATAAATAAAGAAACAATAATGGGACTCGGTCTTACTTCTTCCGATTATATTATCGTTCTTATCGGCGTAATTATCATATTTGCAGTAAGCTTGACAGGAAGATCAGGCTCGGTCAGAGACAAGATAGCCTCTGTTCCTTACTGGTGCAGATTTGCAATCTGGTTCGGCTTATTCCTGATAGTATTAATATTCGGTCAGTACGGCATAGGCTATGCCGCATCTCAATTTATTTATAATCAGTTCTGATCGCATTTTCGAGAGGGATAGAAATGAAAAAAATAAGATTAAAAACATTGATACGAATTATAGCTTCTGCGGTTGTGGTGGTTTTGGTGCTCGCCTTTCTCACATGCCTTCTGACTCCGAAGTTCATGTCAGATATAACGGAAGGCGCTATGATTGCGGAGTTTTATGATGAAGAGATGTGCCACGATGTTGTCTTCGTAGGCGACTGTGAGCTTTATGAGAACATATCTCCGATAGCCCTTTGGGAGAATTACGGCATTTCTTCCTATATCAGAGGCAGTGCACAACAGCTTATATGGCAATCCTACTACCTTATGGAGGATACACTTCGCTATGAGAAACCGGATGTGTTCGTATTCAACGTTCTCTCCATGAAATATAACACTCCGCAGAAGGAAACATATAACCGCATGACTCTCGACGGGATGCGATGGTCCTCCTCGAAAATAGATTCCATAAACGCCTCGATGCTTCCGGATGAACGCTTTATCGAATATGTGTTCCCTATTCTCAGATATCACTCCAGGTGGAATGATCTTAATAAAGATGACATAGAATACCTTATAGACAGAGATAAGGTCAGTCACAACGGCTATTATATGCGAGTGGACAGTAAGCCTGTAACACAAATCCCAAACGGAATGCCGCTCGGAGATTATTCTTTCGGTGACAATGCCATGTACTACCTGAACAAAATGTTTGAGCTGTGTAACAAAAACAATGTAGAACTGGTTCTTGTTAAGGCACCGAGTCTTTTCCCTGTTTGGTATCCGGAATGGGATGCCCAAATAAAAGAATTTGCTTCTTCACATAAAATAAAGTATTATAATTTACTGGATTCTGCCGACAGTATCGGAATCGACTGGAAAACCGACACATATGATGCCGGTCTTCACTTGAATCTGTCCGGTGCCACCAAAACTTCGATTTTCTTCGGGCAAATTCTGAGAGACGAGCTTCATATTAAAGATCACAGAGGAGATCCTTATTATGAGAATATATGGTCCCCGAAAATCGATTTCTATTACGAGGACATCGAGAAACAAAAAATAAAATATAATATTACAGATAATTAACGGAGGAAAAGAAATGATTCGTTTACGTAAACTTACTTTGGGTCTTCTTACAGGCCTTCTAATGATATCAATTGCAGGCTGCAGCAGTGATACAAAAGTTATCTCAAAGGAGTCCGGCGCAGAGACAAGTGCCGTTTCCGCATCAGAAGACAATAACAATGTCGAAGCAACAACCGAAGGCGGAGCAGCAGTTGAGGCATCGGTAAGATATGTCTTCACTTATAAGGGAACTGAGATTTTTGCCGATCAGGATGCAAATTCCGTAGTTCAAAAAATCGATGAGACACCTTCGTATTTTGAGGAGCCGAGTTGCGCAGCAGACGGTATGAGCAAATACTACACATATTCTGATTTTGAGATTATTACATACCCTGACGGTGATAACGATTTGATTGGCTGTATAAGTCTCTCTACGGATAACGTTGCTACACCGGAAGGCATTGACTTATCAAAGACAAAGAGCGATGTTATTACCGCATACGGTGATAATTATACTGAGGTTCCGGGCGGAATATCATATACGGACGGCACCACAATTCTTACTTTCTTCTTTGACACAGATGAGAATATAAGTTCTATTCGTTACACTTCTACTATTATGTAATTAACGTTAACGCGTTCTAATAATTTTGTTCTGTAAGGGACTGTCTTGAATTGATATAAAATCAGTTGATTAATTCACAGAGAGGCAGGCCCCGTTTATTATGGCTTTCTATATTCAAGCCAGAGACAACAAGAATCACTGAAAACCCCGTTTTCAGTCACTGTAAAGTGACTCGGGGACGGCGACAACGTCATCGCCGCCGCGCCGCCCGCCGAATCGTCTCATCCGCACGCCAAGCCGCCGCCACACCATCTCAATTAGTCAGGAAGTTTGGAACCCGATCGGACCCAACTCGTGTAATTCCGGAACCTAACCGCATCAAAAAACAGAACAAAAAAACGTTTCACGGGCACTTATGTTCTTATTTTATATGTCAAATATTGCATTTTTACAAAAAAATGTTCGCTTTTTTTACAAAATTATTACTTTGGTACTTTTAATTTACCACATGTCGTGGTATAGTAAACATACAAAAGAACGAATGAATGTTCTTTTTATTAAAAACGTAATTAAATGAAGCGAGGACTGATTTATGGAACTGATAGGATTTATCTTTTTATTCTTTATAGCTACATTGATATTGAGAGTTATCATCATGTTTGAAGACATTATCAGAACCCAGGATCAAGAGGCTCGTGCAGCATATTTAAAGTATGCTGCGAATCGTGCAAGAAGTGCCGCCTCAGTCAAATCAACTGCCGCAGCAAGCAAATCAGCAGTCACAGCCAGAACTGCCACTTCAAGTACCATATCTGCTAAGGCCCAGGTTGCCAAAGTTAATCACAAAAAGACAGTCACAAAGCTTTCTTCTCCAAGAAGAACAACTGCTCCGGTTATGCGTAAGGTTGCCGTTAAGGCAGCATAAAATACCAGTTTACAGGCGGCTTAAGATAGTTCTCTCCCTCTGATATCCAAGGAAAACTCAACAAAACTCAATAATCCCGGGATAGAATATTTACCTTCTTAAAGCCTGAATATTTAATCAAAACACCCATCGCGGCAAATCACTCAGTACATCGCGCCGTGATGGGTGTATTTATATCGGTTTATAATAATGTAACCGTGTTCTTATCTGTTGACTCTTTTTTCTACATAATCGCATATTAAATCACAGGTTGCATCTATTCCTATTCTGCTGCTGTTAATACACAACTCGTAATTGCGGGAATCTCCCCATTTGCCCTTACAATAAAAATTATGGTACTCTTTACGTTTTTTGTTCTGTGAGATTATAGTCTGATATGCCAGTTCCTCATTCATCTTATATACTTCACAAACGCGCTTAATCTTGTATTCAAGATCACCGGTAATGAATATAGGAATCATGCAATCAAAATCCTTTAGTATCTCTTCGCTGCAACGTCCGACAACTACAAATGATTCACCTGCTGAAGCCTTTTTACGAAGAAAATCAAATTGCATCATGGCAAGATTATATTCTTTGGTATTCTCAACACCGCAAACTGCCTTGGTAAAGAAAGAACACTTAGGAATCTCATCATACTGTTCAAGTTCCTTTATATCCAAGTCCTTGTCAGCCGCAATCTCCCTTAACAAATTGTAATCGTAGAACGGTAAATTATACCTTTTAGCAACCTTCTCAGCTATTGCATGACCTGCACTGCCGAATTCTCTTCCTATAGAAATAATTATCTGTTTATCCATACCTTCACCCCTCTTCTGTTGCCTTTTATGAGCATAGTTAAGATTTTTTTATATGCTAATTATACAACAGAGCGCATTAAGGTAAAAATACGATTAATTAACTATTTTGTTAACATTCTTCTTATAGCCGATAAAGAAAATCACAGCGAATACAATTGAAGTTAAGGCAGTAATTAAAGTATAAGAATTTGCCGCACCGTGAATACCATACTTACCAACCATAGAGCGTGCCATTACAAGCGCTGCAAGCCCTCCGACTATATATCCGATACAGGTTGCCTTCTCATATCTGATTACAATGGTTATTGATACAACAAATCTGGCTATGGCGAGGAAACCGCCGCCCAAAAGCAAAATCAGTAAATCCGACTTATATAATGTAATATCCTGATTGAAAACAAGTGACAGAACCGGAACACCGAGGAAATATGCACCCGCAATACAAACTAATGTTAATGCCGCAATCAAAAAAAGCTGCAAACCAATCATCTTAAAAAACTTCTTAACATCGCGCACACGCCATGCTTCTGCAAGCTTGATAATCAACGGACTGTATATAACTCCGCTCATCAAATCTATAACAAAAACAGGCATTGAAATTATTCCGTATATAGTGTTATCGGCATCCGTTAACAACGCTTTAATAGCACTTACAATTGCAGCGTTAACATAATTTTGGAGAAATATTCCCAAAAACAAAGGAAAGCCTATTAGGAGTATCGGCATTATTTGAGCCTTACGGTTGTTATTCTCAACACTGCTTCGTGCAAAAAATCTCAAATCGGATTCTTTTATTTGAGACTTCGGATATATTACCGCAATAAAGTAAATCAACAGCAAAGCTGACACAACATTTCCTGCAAAGAGAGGAACAAGCAAATCTCGCGATACGATTGATGCTATAACTATTGTAATCGTAGTTATTGACAGTCTGGCAAACATAGTCTTACCGGCAATATCAAGACGTAAATTTTTCTGATAATGAGCGTAATATACTTCTTCTATAGCATCATGCGTTTTAAGAGAACACATTAAGAACAGACACGAGGCATCAACCAATGTAAAATTCTCAACCTTTGCTTCAAAAATCGTATATCCCAACGATACAATAAGCATCAAAATTACGGTAGCAAACTTGGCCGCCTTGTAATCAAAGAAACTGAATTTATTTTTTATATCGGATATCTGATAGTCACGTAATCCGTATTTTCCTATCATCAAAAAGAGCGTTGCTTCCGTGAATACAAATCTGAACATTCCGCTGACAGAATCATTACCGAGACGCTGAAACACAAAAAATATAATTGTTGACTGAAATGCAAAAAGCAGATTGGCAGCCATATTCCAAATGACGCCGCTCTTCGTATGGTCTTTTGATTCAAGAAAAATCGTCTCTGCTTTGCTCATTATAGCTCCTTAATCCCCAAAACCAATGTAGGGATAGTATATCACAAAAAACTCACACAATCGGATTAATGCTCAAATTAAGCAAATCTTAAAACAAAATAAATAGAATTCTCACCTTCAATATATATAATAATTATGTTGATAGTTGCGCTTCTCCTCTTCATATATGTTTACAAATTCAGCAACTATTTTAATAAATATAATTAGATACCCGCTTCGATTCCCAAGTTCGAGGCGGGTATTTGTAATTTACTTATTTGAATTTTACTTACAAGTCATAATCAATAATTAATATTTTTTTCTGTTTTATTTTCGAAAATGTATATACAAATATTAATCTCTGAGACGGATAATAAACTTGTTACATAGATACCCCCAACAATTATATATGTAACGATATAACAACATAGAACCTCCACGCAGCAACGTCGGCCTTATTAAGGACCGACGTTGATTTTTATTGTTATTTTATGGAACCTATTACTTTCATGAAGTCGTTATCATATCTGTATTCTGTATTATCTGACTGCAACATATAGATATATATCCAAGAATTATCCTCGGGAGAAGGTATAACATATGCAATGCCGCTGCCGTTAATACTGTCATTAATTTTAAAATCGGTTATTTCGTAAACATAGCCCTTAACCGAACCGTTATCATACTCTTCATAGTTTACATCGCCGCATTTATTGAACTGCATCTTTATAGACATTGACATGAGACCTTTTTCTGTCTCTTTCTTCAGTATATCGAACGTTACAGGATCCTCATCATCATATGCATACATAATCTCAATACAAGCAACTGAATCTCCGGTCTCTGCATAAGACAAATACTGAAAACTTTCACTCTCCCTTTCTACCCAATACGAAGGAACAGAAAAGGTGATGGTTCCTACGGTAATCTCATTATTAGTACTTTCATCATATTCATCTCGTTGCGGTGCAGTTGAAGTTATCTTCTCTCTTTTAATCGGTTCGGTTCTGTCAACTGTAAACCCTACTACTAAGAAAATGATTATTACTACACACGACACAATAGGAAACATTACTTTTCCGCCAAGCATATCAATCGCTCTTAACAATTTATCTCTCATATCTTTGTTCTCCTTGTCTTCTCAATTCTTCCATGTTTGCCTTCTGAAGACGAATCTGTTCCTTTTGCAGTTTTATTGTCTCTTCCTGCCTTAACACATCATCATAAAGAGAACATGCATATTCCAAGGTTTGTGCACGTTGCGATTTAATAGCATCGCGTATATAAGTGAGGGCCTTTTTATTGCAATACTTCTTTGGAATGTTAATGTCAGCATTTTGCATTTTTATATCTGTGTAATTCTTGATTTTATCGTCACAATCAGCTATTTGCTTATGTAATCTGTCTATATCATTACTTATCCCGTCAATCTTGTTTACTATATAAAAAGCAAATCCCAGAAAAGCAATTACGGTTATTACGCCCCAGATAATAAAACTTGCTTCCGAAGCCTTCGCTCCTATAAGAATCAGCATAATCAATAATGCTCCGCCGGAAACATAACCGTAAGACATCAGCTTACCGCGTCTCTCAAGTTTCTGTTTAGACTTACCCAGCTCTTCACATTTTAAAACAAAATCGTTACGTTCCTTAATTAACTTCGGATGGTTACTGAAAGGCTCAATTAATTCATCTATTCGTTGTGCCAGTTCCTCCATTGATTGAGTTCTGGCTTTCATCTTTCCCATTTCATAGTTATAGCCTTCGCGTCTTGCATCCTCTACGATTACATTGCAGCCGCAATATTTACATTTTACAAGGCTCTCATCCTCGTTTACATCCAATGCAGAACCGCAGCTCGGACATTCAACCTTCTGTATTTTCATACAACTCCTCCTCTTAACCAATTCATGTTTTATAGATTATATAAATGGTTTACAGGGTGAAGGTAGACTAAACCAAAGTGCTATATGTAAACTTTATTAAAACAAAAGAGCCGTCACCCTATGATGACAGCTCTATTGATCGAGTTTATATCAGCCTTTAATTTAATTCTTTCCATTCAAGCTCTTCATATTCTTTAAAATCATCACCGCACTGTCTCGCATCATAATTCTCTTCCATTAATCTGCTTTGGTCGTCCGGGAGTACAAACTGCACATCCGAAGACATAAAAATATCATAATACTCACCTTCGGTATATACGTTCTCATAAGGCTCAATATTGTCTATAAAGCGGAATGCTACATAATACGGATCATCTTTGTTGAATCTGAAAGCTTCAATATACAAACCGTCATTCCAAGCATTTGAGTTTACCAGATTCTCACCCAGTGTTTCCAAACCGGAATAGCAGTTAATCACATCAATCATTCCCTCAAATATCGAATCTGTCAGCAACTGATACTGTCCATCTGCATCAATGTATGAATCCATAAAATTATGCGAATAAGCTCCGGATGAACCGTACTCAGCCATATAACCATACTTATTTATACTTATCGTACATCTGCTCCAAGTAATATATGCATAGCACATTTTAATTGTTCCGGCATAATCCTTAAAAATCATTGTAAGTTCAGTCTCATCTGCGGCATCTCCGGATAATCTTACCGGCAATTCCGGAATATTGTCTCTGCCGCAATCAATATATGTGTAACTGATTCTCGAATTTATCTGCGGTTCAGAAATATCCAGATTATTGTTTGCCTGTTCTGTTATATCATTTAATGTACACTCAGAAGGAAGCTGATCAAAACCATCGAAAATGGAATAACACGGATATTCAGCATATCCGCTTATATCAGCAGTTTGATTCTATTTATCATATGTTTGCCTCTCAATAATTAATCTTTAGCATTGTACCACTTCAATAATAAAAAGAGCTACCAAACGTTCAATTTTCGGCATGAAAATACTGTCCCAAAACCTTTTGCAGTTTTGAGACAGCCCCCTCAACATATATCACAGTTTAATACTGTCTATTAAACTATTATGCAAAAATACCATATGCCTGACAAAGATTAGCAAACTCCTCTGAGAATACAAAGCCTGCAAATATTGATACTCTTTCCTCACCGGCATTAAGCTTATTTACCCAATAATTAAAGCCTTCTGTATCAGCTTCACGACCGAAGAACATTGTATATAAGTCTGTTACATATTCCTCATTGCTCTTATTCTTATTTGTATACTCCTCTGAGAAAATAAAACCAAGTCCAACTTCACCGCCGTGCTTCTGTCCGCTTATAAGAAGCTCTGTCCAGTAATTATATCCTTCCTGTTCCGGCTCTCTGTTAAGCGCTACATTATAGCAACGTGTTACAAAACCACCGACATCAGCTGTATATGAAGGCTTCTTATCCGTATTGTCTGAAGTATCTTCATTATCTGATACCTCTGCAGCAGCAACAAGAGTCTCCTTAACATTGCTGTTTGTTTGTTCCGCAGATGATCTTACAGGAACAGTAACATCTTCCATGCTTGAAGGAGTAACCTGTAAAAGCTCGCTGTAGCAAGCTTCAAGCAATGAATCAAAATCTTCAACTTTGCTTATATTTTGAAGCTCATTATAGTAAGTATTGATTATACCGGTTGCAACCTCATTTGAAGCATATGCACCAAATAAGTTTGCAAAATCTTCTTCTGCTTGCTCATATGCACAGATAAATGTTTCACATTCAACGATTTCATTTACGCATACGTTTATAAGTGTATCAAAATCTTCTATGCGATTTATATTTTTAAGTTCTGAATAATATCTGTTATAAATACTATTTGACTCTTCATGCTTTACATAAGTTTCATATACATATTCGAAATCTTTGTCTGCTTGCTCATAAGCATCAAGGAACTCTTCGCACTTGATAATCTCATCAGCACATTCGTTTATGAGTGAATCAAAGTAATCAGCTCTGCTTAAATTCTGAAATTCTGAATAGTATGTACCAAAAATCTCATTCGATTCCGGACGATGCACGAGGTTGTTGTAAATATAAGCAAACTCTTCATCTGCTTCATCATAAGCAGTTTTAAATTCCTGCTCCAAACGGCTTATTTCCGGCATTGCATTACAATACTGTCTGTTTGCCGCATATTCTGAACTTGCATTTCTAATAAGGCCTTCAACTGTATCAACATAGCTGATGGCATTATAAGACTTAAGTCCGGATTTAATCTTCTCCAATTCACTGATGTAATAGTTCTTCGTTTGTGTAAACGATGCATCCTCACATAGAATATAACTTCCGCTGTTCTCAGTAACCTTTACTGTTTTTAAAGAATCTGCATTGGCAACAGTTGACATACAAGCAACCGCAATAGCCGTGCATGTGCATGCACAGAAAATCTTTTTCATATGAACCCTCCGAATAAAATATTCCTTTAACTTTGTTTTATCAAAACATTTTTATTATATTGTCAGCGCTTTAATAATTCATTTGTTACTTTCATCAAAATTGTTTTATTTTCTACAGAGTTTCTTTCACACTTTGTACATATACAGTTAATCTGTAAAAAAACTGTCTCAAAACCCGTTAGCTTTGAGACAGTCTGAATAGTTTATTTTATTTCAAATACATATACTGATTAAGCATTAATACCATATGTCTGACAGAGATTAGCAAACTCCTCTGAGAATACAAATCCTGCAAATACAGATACTCTTTCCTCACCGGCGTTAAGCTTACCTACCCAATAATTAAATCCTTCTGTATCAGCTTCACGACCGAAGAACATTGTATACAAGTCAGTTACAAACTGCTCATTACTTGTATTCTTGTTAGTGTACTCTTCTGAGAAAATGAATCCGAGTCCTACTTCTCCACCACGCTTCTCACCGCTTTCAAGAAGATTTACCCAGTAATCATAGCCTTCCTGATCAGGAGCTCTGTTAAGAGCAACATTGTAACAACGTACAACATAACCACCGACATTTGCCTCATACTTTGGCTCAGCTACAGCAATCTCTTCTTCAACTGCAGGTTTCTCTTCAACAACTGATGTCTCTTCAACCATCGGCTCCTTTGGAGCAGGTGCCGGATTTGGCTGAGCAGATTCACTCGGGCGGTGTTTCTCAACAATCTTATCATATTCAAAGTTCAATATGTATTCTCTAGCCAATAATAAATCATCAATGAGTATCTGTTCGGCATCTATTGACTGTATTCTTTTATAGTAGTCGTATGTTGAGAATGGCTCCCATTTTACATCAATTTCCTTAATAAGAGCATCAATATATTCAACACCCTCACATGTCCACATTTCTTCTCTGATTTCTTTTAATGTCTCGATTAATGCGTCACGCTCATTTAATGCTTCTTCCAGTTGACCGACTTCTTCTTCAATTTCATAGTAAGAATTACAGAAATCAGCTACTGCGTCTATACCAATACGAGAATCAAAATAATCTTCTTCAATTTTTTTCAATTCCTCTTCGACACTATTAATTAATTCTATACTCTCTTCATGTTTAACCTCGGTTTTCATTAATTCAAAACCGTTATATGTAATATCATAACCACTATAGAATATTTCATATCCCTCAACCAAATCGTGCCAATAATTTATGTTTCTTTCTATGTCAGCATCATCCAAATCAATTTTGCCGCTCTTAAGATCTTCTTCAATACCGGCAACCAATTTATCAATTCTGTTTTTGGTTCCCTCGTACTCAACTTCAAGTTTAACTTCTTCAAAAAAAATTCTTAATGCTGTAAAGAGTAAAGCTATAGGAGTCCTCCATACCCATTGATCTGTATAAATGATCTGAATAAATTTCCTCAGCCTGTTTAATTGACTTTGCTTCAGCAATCAATTTCTGACCTTCAATTGCATAATCCTTAGGTGCCTGAAATCTATAGTCATCTATAAATCTCTGAAGCTCGGCAATATATTCCGCTTTGACATCCTCCAGTGATTTGTTGTAAACAACACTGCTTCCTGTTGCACTTATCTTTGTATCAGCAAATGCAACCCCCGAAAATGTTGACACGCACAGACCGGCGCATACAACTGCACTTAAAAACTTTTTCATACTTATCCCCCTTTAGATATATTTTAAGTTTTCGAGTACATTATAAAATTTATTTTATTCACAGTATATTCATTTTCCGTCGTTTTTGTCACATTTTCTGTTTTTTGTTCACAATCTTCACATTTTATTGACAAATTGTTTTTCTTTTCGGAAGAAAATGTGAAATTCACGTATTAAACAAAAAAAGATGCCTCTCAGAACTGATTGTTCTTTTGAGACATCCTCTTTCTATTTCACTAATAAAGAATTACCACTTAATTAAGCAATGATTCCGTACTTTGCACAAAGTTCAACATACTCCGGTGAACCTGTAAATCCATAGAATATATCAGAACGAGTGCTTGCGCCTGTATTAAGCTTGTCTAACCAGTAACTGAAGCCATCAATATCAGCTTCACGGCCAAAGAATGCACGATACATATATGCTACAAAATTCTCATTATCAAGGTTCTTATTTGCAAACTCCTGACCAAGAATAAAGCCGGCTGCACATTCAGTACCGGTAATCTCCTTGTTATAAAGAAGTTCTACCCAGCCCTTCTGGCCTGCCAAATCAGGAAGTCTGTCCAAACAGATTCTGTAAAGTCTTGCTACAAAGCAATTGATACCACCCTGCTGTTCGTTATCTACGCCAACAAGATACCAACCGCTTACAACACTGTAATCAGAACACAATGCATAAAATTCAGCTGAATTAGCAAAACCTGCAAATATCTCTACACGACTTGAACCTGACTCAAGCATATGCTTCCAATAATTAAAGCCTGCCTCATCAGCCTTACGACCGAAGAACATTGCATACAAGTCATTAATGAACTGATCGTCACTTGTATTCTTGTTCGTATACTCATCGGAGAACATAAAACCGTATCCTACCTGAGCACCGCAAGCCTGACCGTTATTTAAATTATCTACCCAATACTTATAACCTTCCGGATCAGCCTCTCTTCCGAGAGCTACATTGTAACAACGTGTTACAAAATCACCTACATTAAGCTTAGGTGTCTCTGTAGGAACCGGTGTCGGAACAGTAATACCTGCGCCCTTAACCATTGTAGGATCCTCTGTAGGTGTAGCTGTTGGTGTAGCTGTTGGAGTTGCTGTAGGTGTAGGTGTTGTTTTCTTACCGGAATTCTTATAATCTTCCTCTGCCTTATTGGCATTAGCTACTGCATCTTCAACTATTTTCTGATATCCCTGAACATCATCTGAATTATTGATTGCTTCAATAGCTTCATCAATAATTTCCTTTGCCTCAGGACATTCATAAGTATCTTTTATATCCTCCAAACCTGATGTACAAACATCACGTGCATCAAGAAGAGCATCATAGTCCTTAATAGCCTTGATTGTGTCATCCTTCTTATCATATAAATCCTTTAACTCAGCAACATCATCGGCATCTTTAACTGCCTTGATTGCATCATCAAGCATAGCCTTGGATTCATCATGCTTCAAATCATCTCTGATTGAATCAAGTTCCTTAACCAAGTCATCGCGTCCCTCGAGGAGAGCTTCAAGAATTCTTGCTTCTTCAGCACAATCTAATGCAATCTTATTTACTTCTCCCTCTGTTGTCGGCTCAAGATTCTTAAGGCTCTCTATACCCTTATCAATGATATCCTTTGGCTCATCATATTTAAAAGTATCCTTAATATCTTCCAAACCGGCAATGCTCTCATCAACCCAACCGCAGAATTCATCCATCTTCATTGCTTCTTCAATAGCGTTAGAAACATAATCGATATAACTGCAATCAGGATTAGGCATAGCATTGTCAATATTATTAACATAGTTGTCAATAATCTCTTTTGCCTTATCGTGAGTCAAATCATTCTTAGCCGCATTAAGAAGATCAGAAGCATCCTTGTTTGCTAACTTTGCTGCTTCAGCAATAGCGTCATCATGCATCTTCTTAATAACCTCTGCTGAAGTACCATTGTCGTAAACTTCAGCTATGTCTTCAGCAGCTTTCTCGAGTACAGCCTTGGCATCATCATAGGTAAAGTAATCCATCTGTGCCTTTAAATCATTCATAGAATAGTAGTACTCATCAATTAACTGTGCATTCAATATAGAAATACCATACTGCTTACCACGATAATCAGCTGACGTTGTCTGCTTCATTATGATTATCGCACTGTCAATGTACTCACGAGCATTTCTTGTTCTTAATTGTTCTCTAAACTCTTCGAGTTTTCCAACATAATACTCAATAGAACCGGTATCATCCGGATTCTCAGCATTCAAAAGTTGAACCAAATTTTGATTTGTAAAATTCTCATACGAATTCATTGTATCTGCAAATGCTGAAGTTGAAGCAAAAGCAACACACAATGAAGTACAAAGAAAAATATTAAATATTTTCTTCATGAAAACCTCCCCTTAATCATTTAAGTTTTTTGTCACACAGACCTAAATATTATAAACACTAAATAATTACATTTATATGTCATAAAATATTTATTATTGTGACAAAATAATGTAGTTTTTTGTGCAAAATCTCTGTTAGGGGGGCACTGTAAAATATTAAAACTTAAATATGCAATGAGATTCGTTCTGATTCAGGAGGCGGCGTCATATAATCAGGACCATACATTGTAGTAAGGACCGACACTGCATCCTTAGGACATTTAAACATAGTATCTCTTATAGGAAATTCGCTGAATCCGTCATACCATTCTTTTCGATAAGTATAATGAACTTCCTTAAGAATATATGTCGGAGCCCAGTATCTTCCTGACTCGATATTCTCATAACGCAAAGCATTACGATTAAATTTCTTTATTATGGTATCAATACTATAGAGTTTACCCAACTTGGTCAGAACGGACACTTTTACCTTATCCAATCCCTGATATTTATCCAAGTCAATCTTGTATCGGTGAGCCATGGCCATTCCATAGTACATCTTTGTCTTGAGCAGCTGAAGCTTATGCAAAAGCTCATTGTCAGGACAGTTATCAAGAATAAACAAATCAAAGGCAATTCTGTTTTGCATATTATTATAGGCAAGATCCTCAGGAGTCTCATCCCTTAATGTGCCTTCTTTATAAACAAAACGCGCAGTGAAATCAAAGAATAACCCATTATAATCACTTGTCGGAATAAACTCATACTTACTGCTTAATTTACCGTTAATTATCTTCACAAGCTTGTTATAATCGGAACGCTTTATTATTAAATCAACGTCATCATCCCACGGAATAAAATCTTTCTCTCGCACAGCACCGAGTAAGGTTCCGCTGTCAAGATAAATATCTATATCATTCTCTCTTGCAATTACTTGCAACTCTTTTAAAAAATCATAGCTTATATCATGGATTTCCTTAAGTGAATACATACTACACCTCATATTAACCGACTAAGCTATTTTATCATATAAATGCCGTTGTTGCACCCTTATAAAGCAGTATACCTATGATATAATCAATTTTGTTCTGACATTTCCTTTCCCGAAAAGGCGCGTCAAACAGAAAAAAGGAGGAAAACTATGAAAAAAACACTCAGCACACTGCTTGCGGCAGCATTGATGCTATCAATGGCATCTTGCAAAAATGACAGCAGCAATATAACAACAGAAGTCACTGCAAACACAGAGACGTCTGCAACTGAAGCAACAACAGTAACTGAAGCAACAACAGTAACTGAAGAAACAGCTGTAACTGAAGAAACACAAACAGCAGAAGAATACCTTTACATGAAGTATGCTCAAATGTCTCCGGAAGAGATTACCGCTTCATTAACTCTGGAACAAAAGGCAGCACAGATGGTACAGCCTGCAATTTATAACGTTTCAACAGATGATATGCTTTTATATGATTACGGAAGCATACTCTCACAAGACGAATATCTTGATGCATTTGCTTGGAGAGGGCTTGTTGATGAATACCAGAAAGCCGCTGTAGCTTCAGAAGCAGGAATACCGTTCATATATGGTCAGGATGATGTACACGGCGTTAATTACTGCAGCAATGCAGTTTACTTTCCGCACAACATAGGACAGGGAGCTGCAAATGATGAAGAGCTTGCTTATCAGGTAGGATTAATCACAGCCGATGAAGCAAAATTATGTCATATGCTGTGGAACTTCTCTCCTTGCCTTGCTCAATCAGTTGACCCTCGCTGGGGAAGAACATATGAATCCTACGGTTCTGACATTGATACCATTACAAAGCTCGGAACTGCATATACCCGCGGCCTGATTGACGGCGGATTAATAGCCTGTGCGAAGCACTTTTTCGCGGATGGTAACGTTAAGTACGGTACAGGCGAGCAAAAAAGTATTAGTATGCTCATAGATCGCGGTGATGCACAATTAACGGAAGATGAGATTCAGGAACTTCTGAAAGTATATCAGGCTGAAATTGATTCAGGCGTACAAACCATTATGATAAGTCACTCCTCACTGAACGGAGTTAAGATGCATGAGAACAAAGAGTACATTATGAAACTCAAGGATGAGATGGGATTTGAAGGCTTCATCGTAAGTGATTGGGATTCCGTACAAAACACCAGCGGTTCAACATATAAAGAGCAGATAATCACAAGCGTAAATGCCGGCATTGATATGCTTATGGAAGTAGAACGCTTTGAGGAAGCAAAACAGATAATAATCGAAGCCGTACAAAGCGGCGAAATCAGTGAAGAACGCATCAACGATGCCGTTACAAGAATTATTAAGGTTAAAAAGGATGCGGGTATATTCGACGATCCACTGTGTGAGAATCTCACAACAGTACAGGAGAAAACCGGTTCAGATGAATACAGAGCCGTAGCTGAGAAGCTTGTTGAAGAAAGTCTTGTTCTCATCAAAAACGATAATGATACTCTTCCTTTTAAGGAAGGCACAAAGGTTTACATTATGGGACCTGCCTCTGACAACTGTCAGGTACAATGCGGCGGTTGGACAATCGACTGGAACGGAAGTTACGATAAAAATATCTCCGGAGTTACGACAATCCTTGAGGCATTTAAGGAATATGCCGATGATTACGGAATCGAAGTAATAACAAATCCGGATGAAGCACAAAATGCAGACGTTATCCTTCTTTGTGTCGGTGAACAGGCATATGCCGAATGGAACGGTGATACAAAGGATATGGAATTATGCGGTTCCCTCGGTCTTCCGGAAAACAGCGCTGCGATAGAGGAAGCAAAAGCTCTCGGCAAGCCTACAGTAACCTGTATCGTTGCCGGACGCCAGGTAATCCTCAATGAAGAAGATTACAAAAACTGGGACAGTGTTGTTATGTGCTATTTACCGGGATCTGAAGGAAAAGGTATATCCGATGTATTATGCGGCTATGCTGATTTTACCGGAAAATTGCCGTCACCGTGGTATGGTTCAGTAGATCAAATCGGCACTGACAATTGTTTTCTGGAGCTCGGATACGGATTAACCTACGGAGATGATTTTACAGCTCGTGAAGAACCATAATTTTGCTAACGGATTAACGGGATAATAACGGCGGCCGTCTCGCTTCTGCTGTATACAGAGGCGCGGCGGCCGTTTGTTGTCTGCAATCGGCGTCTGCATCCGGTCTTTGGTCGCAACTTCTACTCCACAAACCGTAAAATATACTCATCGTTCAGTACGAGGGGGGGCTGTGGGCTTGAAAAGAACAAGGTATATCAAAAGAAAACAAAAACTCTGTCGTAAGCGCTTAACAATCCGGTGCCTATAAATGGAAGCAACTTGATTGTGAGCGATAGACACTATATTGTTAAGCGCTTACACTCTGTCCTTCTCTGTCTGCACCCCCAAATGGCAAAAATCGCAATCGGTTTCATTTCTTTCTTCGATACCCATAAAAATAGGTTCTTCTAAGAATTTGTGGGAATAAGTAATTGAAAAAGGAGCATATATATCCTAAGGTTTAGTTGCAAAAATAAAAACTCAAAAGGATATAGAATATGCTCCTAGACTTCAATAATACACAGATAAAGATTACTTGCC